>NZ_JAFEUN010000087.1 GCF_016900895.1 Parashewanella hymeniacidonis | reverse complement strand
CTGCATTAGAGGTACGGTTATCATGCGTAAAAATTGTTTTGGTACCAGCTCTGATAGAGGAGACAAGTTCCGCTCCAGAGTATTGTCTGTGATTGAAACCTGTAAGAAGCGTGGTTTATCTGCACTCGAAGTTATCTCTGAAATTGTTACGGCTGTAACACAACGTAAACCTTATCCAGATGTGTTTAACCTCACCAGCGATTAGTCAATACTACGCTGGTGAATGGTTACCTATTGAACATTACAACTTTCACAAAGCATGTAGATATTATTGGGATCATCAAACATGGATAGTTGAGTCAAACTTGTATCTATATTGCCAATTATTTTATTGAGCAGTGACACTTTAGTTCTAGTCTCTGGAAGATATACTGAAGCTTGAGCAAAAAGCTCTTGAATAAATAATTGTTCTGGAGAAAGTTCCTTCTCGATAACTTCAGTATCGTACGATTTTAATTTAGCTAATTCAGAAGCCTTAGTCACAGCATCAGTCATATCTCCTATTGCGTCTACAAGCCCCAAGTCAAGAGCACGCTTACCGGTCCACACACGTCCTTGAGCTATTTTATCAACGTCTTTAAGTGACATATTTCTTTCATTAGCAACTAAAGAAATAAAATTATGGTAGTTATGTTCAACACCACGCTGAATGACTTTGCCTATAGTAGGAGAAATGCCATTGGTTACAGACGCAGAAGGCCAGTCAGATGTTGCAACGCCATCAGTGTGAACACCTAAATAGTTAGCCGCATTTTCATAAGTGTTGATCATACCGAACACACCAATCGAGCCAGTAAGCGTTGTTGGTGTTGCATAAATATAATCTGAACTTGCAGAAATCCAATAACCGCCAGAAGCAGCATAACTGCCCATACTGACCACCACAGGTTTACCAGCTGCCTTTAATGCTAGTATTTGCTGGCGAATTTGCTCTGAAGCAAATGCACTACCACCAGGGCTATCAACGCGTAAAACCACAGCCTTAATTTTGCTATCAAAACGTGCTTTTCTCAATAATTCAGATGTGCTGGTGCCACCGATATTACCAGGTTGTTGAGAACCATTAAGAATCGTGCCTTTTGCGACGACGATACCAACGGCATCACCTAGAATGATATTGTGCTTAGGTTTTACAACGGATAAGTAATCATTAAAGTCAATGTTGTTATAAGAATGGCCAGAGTCAGCTTTGCCGAATTCTTTAATCATCGCAAGGCGTATTTGCTCTGATGTCGCAATTTCATCCACGAGTTTACGTTTGACGGTCAACTTCGCATCATCACCATCAACAGAATCTAACTCTTTAAGATAATCTTTAGGCGACAGAACAAGATTTTCTGCTTTTATATTGCGATTAGTCGAAATTACTTTTGCGTAGCTTGACCATAAATCATTAATGAGAACTTGGTTAGCTTCTTTCGCAGCAGGAGACATATCATCTCGAATGTAAGGCTCTACTGCAGATTTAAATGTACCAACACGATAAACATGTGTCGTGATTTTAAGTTTTTCTAATGCAGACTTATAAAATAATCTGTAAATGCCAATGCCTTCGAGAGAGACATTTCCCTGGGGATTCAAGTAAATTTTATCTGCGTAGCTTGCAAGCAAATACTGTTGCTGGTTGTAATAGTCACCAACAGCATAAATCTTTTTCCCTGTTACTTTAAACTTAGCCAAAGCGTTACCGATGGCTTCAGTTTTACTGATTCCTGCGCCTCTCATGCCAGAAACGTCTAAAACGATCGCTTTAATACGATTATCATGAGCAGCATTATTGATGACGTAAATAACATCTGAAAGCAGAGTCTCAGACTGTTTTGCCCCACCTTTACTTTCAATAATGGCAGCTTCAAGAGGATCAACATAATGCTTTTGGTCAACAATTTGGCCATTTAAGTTTAAGATTAAAGCTGAACCATCTTCGACAGTAATCGGCTTATCAGAACTTAAGGCAAATACGGCTAAAATTAGCCCGATAAAAAGCAGCGGAAAGAAAACAATATTCAGTACGAGCTGACGGATGAAGTTAATTACACTCCAAATCAACTTCAATGTATTTTTCGTTGTTAGAGGCTTCTTAGTGGACATGGCCACTCCCTTAGTGAAAATATTAGCTAAATGCTACTTTAAATTAAAAAAAATCTCTAAATTCAATTGTAACTGATTTTAATAAATCAAACTTGAGGTTAACGATAGTACAGGCTATGTTATTGAACATAATAATTCAATCAGTCGTTTAAAAATGGTGTTTTAATGAGCTATCCAAATTTATTACAACCACTAGACTTGGGTTTTACTCAATTAAAAAACCGAGTGCTGATGGGGTCGATGCATACAGGGTTAGAAGAAGAGAAGGATGGATTTTCAAAGCTCGCTCAGTTCTACAAAGAAAGAGCAGAAGGTGGTGTCGGTTTAATTGTTACTGGTGGTATCTCTCCTAATTTTCGCGGTCGATTAGCACCTAATGCATCGCAATTGAGTTATAGTTGGCAAGTAAAAAAACATAAATTAGTCACAGATGCAGTTCATTCTGCAGGTGGCAAAATTTGTATGCAAATTCTTCATGCGGGACGCTATGGTTATCACCCGTTAGCCGTGGGACCGAGTAAAGTTAAATCTCCCATATCTCCATTTACGCCATCTCCTTTATCGAGTCGCCAAATACACAAAACAATTAAACATTATGGCAGAGCAGCTAAACTTGCACAGCAGGCTGGTTACGATGGCGTTGAGCTAATGGGCTCTGAGGGTTATTTGATTAATCAGTTTATCTGTAATAGAACCAATAAACGAAATGATCAATGGGGTGGCTCACTAGAAAACCGTTGTCGTTTAGCCGTAGATGTCGTAAATGCTGTGAGAGAACAAGTTGGTACTGATTTTATCATTATATTTAGGTTGTCGATGCTCGATCTCGTGGAAAATGGCTCAACGTGGGATGAAGTAGTTCAACTGGCAAAATGGCTTGAGTCGGCTGGTGTTTCTATAATTAATACAGGAATTGGTTGGCACGAAGCACGAATTCCTACGATTGCTACCAGTGTTCCTAGAGCGGCGTTTTCATGGGTCACTGAAAAAATGAAACAAGAGGTATCAGTACCTCTTATCGCAACAAATCGTATTAATACTCCTGAAATCGCAGAAAATATCATCGCATCAGGGCAAGCTGATATGGTTTCAATGGCTCGTCCATTTTTGGCGGACCCTAACTTTGTTCAAAAAGCTGAAAATGATGAAGCCCAGTTAATTAATACATGTATTGGCTGCAACCAAGCTTGTTTGGATCATACATTTAAATTGAAAAGAGCAACCTGTCTCGTAAATCCAAGAGCCTGTTATGAGACTGAGCTCAATATAACACTCACAACGAATCAGAAAAAATTGGCCGTAATAGGTGCTGGTCCCGCTGGGATTGCATTTGCAATGAGTGCAAAGCAAAGAGGGCATGAAGTTGTTTTGTTTGAACAAAAAAACGAAATTGGAGGACAATTCAATTTAGCGAGAAAAATCCCAGGTAAAGAAGAGTTCAATGAAACCATTCGCTATTTCCATGAAATGATAAAAAAATTAAATATTGAGTTAAAACTGAATACACAATTTGAACCTAAAATGGTTAAAGAAAATGGCTTTGACGAAGTCATACTCTCTTCAGGTGTAGTCCCTAGACAATTAACTATTGATGGTATTGACCATAATAAGGTATCTGATTATCAGCAAGTACTCAATGGAGAAGTCGAGCTAGGTGAATCAATTGCAATCATTGGAGCGGGTGGCATTGGCTTTGATGTCGCACATTTTATCGCTGAAAACGACTCTATTACACTTGATCAAAATAAATGGCTCGACAATTGGGGCATTGATAAAAATTATAAAAATGCAGGTGGACTTGACGACAACGAACCTGTGCATCAAAGAGACAAAAAAATATATTTGATGCAACGCAAAACCTCGAAAATGGGTAAAGGTTTAGGTAAAACAACAGGCTGGATTCATCGTAGTGTACTCAAACAGCATGGTGTTATTAATATGTCTGGAGTGAACTACGAAAAGGTAGATGACCAAGGCTTACATATTAAAGTTGGCGATAAATCTGAGATTTTAGCTGTTGATAATGTCGTTGTTTGTGCAGGGCAAGAATCTAACAGAAAGTTATTAGATGCTTTACAAGCGACGGCTGTACCTGTCCACATGATTGGTGGAGTCGATATTGCTGCTGAAGTCGATGCAAAAAGAGCCATCAGACAAGGTGTTGAACTCGCCTTAGAAATCTAAGGCTCAGAATCCAAATGAGAGTATTTATACCCATGATACCTGAAGATGCTCGATTTCAGCGAGAATGCACAGCTTGTTAATCAAGGCGACAGTGTGCGGCAATAGCGAGCTATTGTTAGCGCTGGCAACACAGAGTAACAAGCTGTGCAACTCGCACTGTGTGGACTTCTCAGCGCCAATTCTTCTTTGTTACATTAGCTCGAAAGAATCCCGATATTCCTTCGTTAATGCGCCTCAAAGAATTGGCGCTGAAAAAGTCCTGAAACATGCATCTTCAAGTATCATGGGTATACATCAGATAAATATCCCTCTAATTTCTCTCCTGGGATCGAAGAACCTGTTGCAACGGCACAGGCTGCCCAGTTAGCGGCTTCTTGCATGGCTTCAATAATGCTTCTTTCATTAACGAGCCCGTGGATTAAGCCAGCAGCATAGGCATCTCCAGCACCTGTTGCATCGATGACTTCAGTTTTTACTGCTCGAACGGATTCTCTCATTTCTGATGTGTAGACCGTCGCACCATGTTCACCATTAGTAACAATAAAATATTTAAGTGAACTCCCTGCGATACTATAACCATACTCCCAAAATTCACCATGAGTACGACCTAACATATCAGTGGCCGATGCAATCAACACATGACAAGGGCGTTTTCGTTCATCCTTTCCGAGCTGTGCAACAACAAGGCATTGATTGAGTGCTATTTTACACCAGCTATTTATGCCTTGTGCTGATGAGTTAACGTATATAGCGTCTGTTTCAGAAAATTTTGGTGGGATTCCTAGCTCGAAAAGTGGTCTATTGGGTCTGATAATGGTTCTTTCACCATCAGGCGTAACTAACAACAAGAGTTCTTGAGTGTCACCAGCTCTGTGCTGAATTAAATCCGTTTGCATTCCATGTTCATGTGCGGCTTGAACAAGCCAATGGCCTGTATTGTCACTCCCAACTTCAGTGATTAAACTGACCTTATGAGATGCCATTACTAGGCTTATTCCAGTATTGGAGCCCCCGCCACCAATTCTGCGACCTGAATCTTCATATAAAAAACGTCCCCCTAAATGAATGGGTTTATCAAGGTGGAGAACACGATCACAATTTAAATTCGCAATGAGTAATATATTGGCCATGAAATCTTAAAAAAATGCGAGATAAAATAAATCATCGCATTTTTATTATTTATTTGTAAGAGGCTGAACATACAAACAAGGTTCAGAAGGCAATTATGTTATTGAATGAATAGAATTTAACCGAAAAAAAGTTAAAGTCATTTATTACTTCATTATGACGCTTATATAGGATAGATTGTTGTCGCCTTCAAAGCTTTTCCCCATATTGAGTTAAAGGACTGCTAAGTTTGATAAAAGTATATCTTGTTGATGATCATGAAATTGTACGGACTGGAATTCGCCGTATTCTTGAAGACGAAAAGTCATTTGACGTTGTCGGAGAAGCACCCGACGGAGAAACTGCTGTAGCATGGGCTCGTCAAAATGAAGCTGATGTAATCCTAATGGACATGAATATGCCTGGGATGGGAGGGCTTGAAGCAACCAAGAAAATAATGCGTTACCAACCTCATGTTAAGATTATTGTATTAACGACTCACGCAGAAGATCCACTTCCTATAAAGGTAATGCAAGCAGGCGCATCTGGTTACTTAACCAAGAACTCCTCTCCTACAGAAGTTGTGAATGCCATCAGACAAGTGGCACACGGTCAAAGGTACTTAGCACCTGACATTGCGCAAAAGATGGCATTAAATCAAGTTTCGCATTCAGACGAAAATCCTTTCACTTCACTTTCTGAGCGTGAATTGCAGATCATGATGATGATTACCAATGGTGAAAAGGTGAATGATATCTCAGAGCGACTCAATTTAAGCCCTAAAACAGTAAACAGTTATCGATATCGTTTGTTTGATAAATTAAATATCAGTGGTGATGTTGAACTTACTCGTTTAGCTATTCGTTATAAAATATTAGATACCACTCAATTTTAATTGATACATAAATTACCAATGACTTCGCTATTTGACTCAAAAGCATTCTTAAAAACGGTTTCAGAACAAGCCGGAGTTTATAGAATGTATGATGATAAAGGTGAAGTCATTTATGTCGGAAAAGCAAAAGATCTCAAAAAGCGTTTAACTTCCTATTTCAGAAAAAATGTAGGGAGTGTAAAAACAGAAGCTTTAGTCAGTCACATTAGAAGCATTGATGTTACTGTGACTCACAGTGAAACCGACGCATTAATTCTTGAGCATGATTATATTAAGCACTACATGCCAAAATATAACGTTTTGCTTCGAGATGACAAGTCATACCCTTACATTTTTCTCAGTAAGCACAAGCACCCACGTCTTGCTTATCATCGAGGTGCTAGGCGAGAAAAAGGACAATATTTTGGACCATACCCTAACGGTGGTGCGGTAAGAGAAAGCCTACATTTACTACAGAAAATATTTCCTGTTCGTCAATGCACTGATATTTACTATAAAGCGCGTTCGCGTCCCTGTTTACAATATCAACTTAAACGTTGCAGTGGCCCTTGTGTCGATAAAATCAATGAACAGGATTATTCAGAGCAAGTTCGCTTAGTTGAATTGTTCCTAAAAGGTAAAGACCAGCAGGTTATGACTGATCTTGTATCAAAGATGGAACAGGCTGCTGTAGATTTCAACTATGAGAAAGCAGCTATTTTTCGTGACCAAATTACGGCATTAAGAAGAGTTGCGGAGCAGCAAGAGGTCTCATCGACACATGGAAACATGGATGTGATAGGTGTTTCTTATTTGAAAGGCATTGCTTGTTTCCACATTTTATTTATCCGAGATGGTAAAGTTTTTGGAAGTCGAAGCTACTTCCCTGATGTACCAAAGCAGACGGTTATTCAAGAAGTGCTTTATTCATTTTTAACGCAATACTATCTTAATCATGATATTCAAAGGACGATCCCAAGTGAAATTTTGCTCTCTGAAGTACTTGAAGAAAGTAAAGAGCTGGAAAAAGTCATATCAGAATCGACAGAAAAGAAAGTTACCATCAAAACGAATGTTCGTGGTGATAGATTTAACTTTTTAAAATTAGCGCAAACCAATGCGAACAATGCAGTCCAAACTCGCTTAAGTCACAAAGATACCGTAGAGCGTCGATTTAATTTGCTTGAAGAAACGATAGAGGCGACTCAACAAATTACTCGGATGGAATGTTTCGATATAAGCCATACCATGGGGGAAAATACGGTCGCATCTTGTGTGGTATTTAATCGAGAAGGTCCCGACAAGGCAGAGTACCGAAAATATAATATCTCTGGAATCACCCCAGGTGATGATTATGCTGCAATGTCACAAGCCGTAAGAAGAAGATTTGACAAAGTAACAGCAGAAGCAAAAGTACCAGATATTCTTTTTATTGATGGTGGAATAGGGCAATTACGGTGCGCACAAAAAATAGTCAATGAAAAGTTTAACGATTTAGATAATATACCTACTTTAATCGGTGTCGCAAAAGGTGAAGGACGTAAACCTGGGTTAGAAACGATGATATATGGCGGTAGTGAGATAGAATTTAATCTTAGTGCTGATTCTCCAGCCTTACATTTAATCCAACACATCCGTGACGAGTCTCATCGCTTTGCTATTACAGGGCATAGAGGGAAAAGGCAGAAAGCTCGTCGAACGTCTACATTAGAAAATATTCCTGGTGTAGGGCCTAAACGCCGCAAAGCACTCTTACAATTTCTAGGAGGAATGCAGGAAGTTAAAGGGGCAAGCGTGGCCGAATTAGCAAAAGTCCCTGGAATTAGCGCAGAAATGGCGCAAACGATTCATGATGCATTGCGGGGTTGATAAAAATCAGGCAAGATTGCTATAACTTTCTAACTAGTGATGTAACAATGCCGTTTAATGTACCCATAGCACTGACACTTTTCAGATTATTCCTAGTTCCAGTCTTCATTTTTCTGTTCTATTTACCTTTTACATGGGCGCCTTTTGCTGCTGCATTTGCTTTTTGGTTAGCTGCAATTACTGATGCATTAGATGGTTATGCTGCTAGAAAGTTGAAGCAATCAACACGCTTTGGTGCGTTTTTAGATCCTGTTGCTGATAAGTTAATGGTTGCATTGGCTTTAGTTTTATTAGTTGAACAATACTCATCAGTTTGGTTAACAATTCCTGCAATCATTATGATTGGGCGCGAGATTGTGATTTCTGCTCTTCGAGAGTGGATGGCTGAAATTGGCAAAAGAGGTACTGTCGCCGTTTCTTGGATAGGCAAATATAAAACAGCATTCCAGATGATAGCCATTATCGGTCTTATCTGGAAGCAAAGTGATTTTATGGTCTATTTAGCTTACGCTTTGCTTTATGTAGCAGCTGTTCTCACTTTCTGGTCTATGTTGGCTTATATCATGGCTGCTTGGAAAGATTTAACCGCAGAATAAAGGGTTACGAAACGCCACTTAATGTGGCGTTTTTTTTGACTTGTTTATAGTGAACAGAAGGTAAACTAAATTCAAAATGAAAGGCTGAGAATTAACACATTCTAAATACAAGCCGCTTCAGGATAGAGCAGGCTTAGCTCATAATATTATGAAGAGAAGTTAGTCACATCAACATACAGGTTCAGCATTTGGCCTGGTTGTAAATATTCTTTAGCGTCTAATTGATTCCACTTTAATAAATCACTGATACGTACATTAAACTTATCTGCAATTCTTGCTAACGAGTCACCATTTCTTACTTTGTAATTAATATTACGGATGACACTTTTAGATTGAGCAGCGGCTCCTTTTTGCCAAACAACAAGTGTCTTACCCGCTCTCAGCGGATCTTTTGGTGCCATGTTGTTCCAACGAGCAAGTTGTGAAGTTTTAACACTGTATTTTCTAGCAATTGTCCATAGTGACTCACCAGACTGAACATTATGATTAACTTTATAATCACCGCGTTTTATATTCTGTTTGCGCTCTAAACGGGCTTTCGCCGTTAATGTGTAGTGGCTTAAATCTTTCGTAGCAACAGGAATTAATAAATGTTTACCAGCAATGATTGTATTACCTTGAATACGGTTAACTGATTTAATTACTGAAGGTGTTGTATTAAAACGTTTAGCAATAACACCAATATTATCGCCACTCTTGATTTTATATCGCTGCCACTTCATGTGATCTTCAGGCGACGTTTCGTTAAGAGCAAGTTCGAACTCATCAGCACTTTCAAGCGGTAATACGAAGGTATGTGGACCTTTTGGACCCGTAGCCCAGCGATTATAGCCAGGGTTGTACTGGTGCAATTCTTTGGTTGTTAGGCCTGCGTAATCAGCTGCTACAGCTAAATCCATCTGGTGCTTAACTTGTAAAACTCTGATTTGTGGGTCGTTCGGAATCGGTGATAACTTAATGCCATACTTTTCTGAGTGCTTAATGATGTCCGCTAAAGCGAGTAGCTGAGGAACATATCGTTCAGTTTCTGTTGGTAAATCAAGAGACCAGAAATCGGTATTCATTCCTTTTCTTTTGTTTCTTTTAACTGCTCTTAAAACTCGACCTTCGCCGGTATTATATGCTGCGATAGCATATAACCAATTTTGGTTGGTTTTTTTGTATAAATATTCGAGAAAATCAAGCGCAGCTATGGTTGAAGCGTGAACATCTCTTCTGCCGTCGTACCACCAGTCAATTTTTAAACCGAAGTGCCTGGCCATCGGCGATGTAAATTGCCACAGTCCAGAAGCTGAGCCATGAGAATAGGCAAATGGATCAAAAGAACTTTCAACAAAAGGCAGTAATGCGAGTTCGAGAGGGAGATTTCTTTTTTCCAACTCTTCAATGATCATGTACATATAAGGGTGTGCACGTTCTGTAACCCGTAAAATATGCTTTTGGTGTTTTAAGTACCAATTACGATATTGGTTTACCAGCTTTTTATCTGGTACAGGCATATCTAAGCCTAAACGAAGCCTTTCCCAAACATCAATAGTCGTTTGTGTTTGTTTAATATCTGTAGAGAGATCTGGTCGAGATTCTGCTTTTGCTAAAGGCTGCTTAATAACAGACGTTGGCTTATTTAATTGTGTTGGAACGGATTGACAGCCCGCAAGTACTGTAAAACATCCTGTAAGGAAGTAGTGCGAAAATCTCATAAATAGATTTATTCCCTAGGCTTATAATTGATTTAAAGTTAAGCATACTACTCTATATGCTAGAAGTTGTCTTTCCATTTTCTTAGGGTAGCAAATCGGCTAACTGCATCTTGTTGTGGGGATTCAGGAAATTGGAACATTAATTTTTCTGAAATCACTTTATCATTTGAACGTAAAAATGGATTAATGGCAATTTCAGTTGCTATTGTTGTCGGAAGTGTTGGGATATTACTTTTTCGCAATTGTTCACATTTTAAAATATATTCATTTAAATGTTCATTTTGTTCGTCAACTTCAATGGCGAATTTTAGATTACTTAATGTATATTCGTGCGCCGGATAAACTAAAGTTGAAGCTGGTAAAAGAATCAATTTTTGAAGTGCAGAATACATTTGGTTTGCTGTTCCTTCAAAAATACGACCACAGCCAGCACTGAATAATGTATCACCACAAAATAAATGACCGTTGATCATGTATGCAATGTGATCAAGTGTATGGCCTGGAATCTCTAGTACCTCTACTTCTACATCCTCTTCAATATTTTTAAGTTTAAAACGGTCGGCTTCATACACTTTGCATGTTATTTCTGAAATGTACTTCGAGTCAGGTCCGTAAACAACAAGTTGATTACCTGCGTATTTTTGTAAATCATTTATTCCACCGATATGATCGTGATGGTGATGGGTAATTAAAATACCTGTTAATGTTAGATTGTTATCTTCAATGAACTTAATAACGGGTTCAGAAGTACCAGGGTCGACTACATATGCAGTATTGCTGGGGGTGACGATGCACCATATATAATTATCATTAAATGCAGGAATACTTTTTACTTCAAACATGCTCATCACTTGTGTTTATGGTTAAAATGTTGCTATAACCACAGTGTACATAACAATTTAAAGTAAACTAGAGTATTCTTTAAATTTAAGCTATTTGGAAATCGGTTTTAGTAGACATTTATGCATAATAAGCCAAATTCATGGATTGAACTCCCGCACGGTGAGTTATTAAAGCAAAATATAGAGCAGGCTCTATCGCCAATGTTGAGCCAATCTTTTGGTTATCATTTACTTAAAATTGGACGGCTTTCTACTGAAATTAATACGGAACATTCTTCTATACCGAATCAATTATCCCTGAGTGATAAACCATTAGCGCATGCTATTTGTGAATACACTCATTTACCGATTGAAACTAGCTCAATCGATTCAATTGTTTGTTCTTTACTCTTAGAATATGAGGCAAACCCTTTTAAAATTTTAAGGGAGATTAACCGTATTCAAGTATCAGGTGGGCATTTATACCTCATTGGTTGCAATCCTATGAGCATGTTGAGTTTCGGTAAATTGGTTCCTAAACGTAAACATGCATACCCATGGAATGGCAGGTTTTTTACCTCTCACAGAGTAAGAGATTGGCTAGAGGTTCTGGGATATCAGGTGGTTGAAGAGAAAAAAGCGATTTATCACCCATTAATAGGGAAGTACTCTGACTACAGTCTTTGGCAAAATATGCTTGAAGATTGGATACCTCAAGTAGGCTCATTTTATATTTTAAATGCTAAAAAACTAGAGTGCCCTTTAACTCCATCAAAAGCTTGGAAAAAGAAAAGAGCACCGAATTGGGCTACAGCACCTTCAGCGGGAAGAGTACCTAGGTTGGAAGATTAATCGGTAGGTTGATAGCCTTCATCAATCTCAGAAGGTGAAGCTTCAGCTGCATTTCTTGCTAAATCATCGCATCGTTCGTTTTCAGGATGACCAGAGTGACCTTTTACCCATTTCCAATCAATATTGTGCTTTTGAGCAGCGAGATCAAGGCGTTTCCATAAATCGACATTTTTAACCGGCTTTTTATTGGACGTCATCCAATTCTTCTTTTTCCATCCATGAATCCATTGAGTAATGCCTTGACGCATATATTGACTATCACTGGTTAATACGACATCACACTTTTCTTTTAGCGACTCTAATGCGACGATTGGTGCTAACAACTCCATTCTATTGTTGGTGGTGAGCACGAAACCGCCGCTCAACTCTTTTCGATGTTGTTTATAGTTCATTACAACACCATAACCGCCTGGACCAGGGTTTCCTAAACAAGATCCGTCAGTATAGATGTGAATTTGTTTCAGTTCTGCCATCAAATTGCTACCATATTCATTAATTAATAATGAGTATACAAATTTGGTATAACAAATCCTATGAATATTGTTTCTAAAGCGGCACGCCAGATTATTCTTGATACAGAAACCACGGGTATGAACCAGTCTAGTGGTCCTATTTATATGGGGCACAGAATCATTGAAATAGGTTGTGTGGAAGTCGTTAATCGAAAGCTAACCGGCAGGCATTATCACGAATACATTAATCCTGGCCAGTTAATTGATGAAGAAGCAATGAGGGTTCACGGAATAACCGATGAATTTGTTTCTGATAAGCCACGCTTTCATGAGGTTGTAAAAGGGTTTATTGATTTCATCGATGGTGCAGAAATTGTGGCTCATAATGCCCCCTTCGATATCTCATTTATGGATCATGAATTTTCTTTACTTAACCCTAAAGGTCCAGTAACAACTGATATCTGCACAGTCGTGGATTCGTTGGATATTGCAAAATACTTACATCCAGGGCAGAAAAACAATCTTGACGCCTTATGTAAGCGATACTTTATCGATAACTCTAGACGAACTCTTCACGGCGCTTTATTGGATGCTGAAATCCTAGCCGATGTTTATTTACTGATGACAGGTGGGCAAACAAAGTTCAATTTGTCTACGGATTCAGAAGGTGAAGGAGAAGGTGGTATTGTTAGATTATCAGAAAATAGAGAAAGTCTTAAAGTCATCTCTGCAAGTGCCGATGAATTACTTAAGCATGAAGAAAGACTCGACATAGTTGCTAAATCAGGTAAATGTGTCTGGAGAGACTAACGTTGAACAAAACGATATTTGGCTTACTAGCATCCTTCTTATTTTTTTTGCCTGTGACTGTGTCACAAGCAAAAATCGTCAATTTCAACACCGCTGAAGAATTAGAAAACCGTTTTCGTATTGATCATATGGTGTCACATGTCACTTTATTCATTCAAAGAGAATATGGTTCACCGCCATCAATCATTATTTTACCTGATGGGAGAAAGTGGTACTCAACTCGACATCCTGAAAACGTCAAGTGGATGGATGGGATAACCGGAGATATTGTATATATACCTGAGCCGATGGCTGGTCCATGGCAACTGATAAGTCGGATTGCACCGGGGTCAAAACTCGAAAAGATCAGTGATATTCAGATTGAAGTACAACCACTTCCACAACCTTTGTATCAAGGTGAGACAATAAAAGTTACTGCGAACTTAAAAGGCGACGGCAAGTTGCTGCAGATCCCTGGCTTGGAACTATTAATGGATTGGCGTGCGACAGTTACAAGCGCTCAGAAAGCGGATCAGGAAAATTTTGCTGCTGGTTTCAAGCGCCTAGGGGACTATCATGATAATGGTAAGTTATTAGATGAAGCTCCAGGTGATGGGATCTTCACAAGTAATTTTGATTTAGATTTACCTTGGGGAGACTATGTTTTTTCGGTAAAAGCGAGTAATGAAGTATTTAGTCGTGAATATTCATTTCCAATTAGGTTAAAACCAAGCCCTATCGAAGTAAAACTTGTTGCACCACCTGAAAATTCAGTATTGCCTTATCGTTTAAACATCAGTGCTAATAGCAATAATATTAAGCTTGATGAAACACATATCGAATATAATCTGCATGGCCCGAATGGCTATAAAAATAAGTTGATCCTTGATCATATTTTTAATGATGAGGAGCGACTTGAGCTTCCTAAAGTCACAAAATATGGTAGCTACACATTAAGTGGTAAAGCAGTAACAACGACCAAAGATGGTCGAGAGATCATGATTTCACTTCCTACTTCATCATTTAGCTTACTTGAGCCGCCAGAGAAAGGGCCTTCAGAAGCGGAAGTTGCACTGGTTAAGCTTCAAGAAGCAAAACAAAAAGAAGAAAGTGCTAAGTCACGTATCATTATGACTGCAGTAGTGGTCAATCTGATCATTATCATTGCGTGTGTTGTCGGTTTTATCTACTGGCGGAAACGTAAGATTATGAAAGTAGCAATGAGAGCTGCAGAGATGAATGTACTTAATGAAGCGATGAATGATTCGTTAACCGATGAAGCTCCAATTACATTGGACGAGATTGATTTGACACTACCAGAAGAAAAATTAAATTAAACATATTTACACGGTGTGTATAAAAGTTGTTCAGTTGAATGTTCATATTGTTAAAAGTGTTTGACCTTTATGAGTTGCGTCAGTAATATTCTTTGCCATTGGAGCGGTAGTTCAGTTGGTTAGAATACCGGCCTGTCACGCCGGGGGTCGCGGGTTCGAGTCCCGTCCGCTCCGCCAATATTTAGCAAAAAAGCCTTATCTTCTGATGAGGTTTTTTTTGTGTGTGAAATCTATAAGTAACAAATCACTATTGATTCTGCACAACCCTCTTTCTGCAAAAACTCTCACATCAACAAATTTGTGACGGTGACCATAATGTGCCCACTGCTTGCAACAATTATTTAAGGCTTAATGAATCGTAATAAACCCAAAGCCGTGATGTTTATCGCATAAATTATTACTTTAATGTCACCTTAGTGACATATCTAAGACCATTGATGATTTAAAATTATGAAAAAAATGAAAATGCGGCCCTCAAAGCTGACCTCTAACAAATATCAGACTTTCACACCATAAGCTTTTAAAGCGCTTGCTTGAATGCCGAGCAAGAATCGTCATTATCAATTCATGTGGTTACAAAATGACAGCAGCGAATAACTTTAGCACTAAACAAGAGTTTCTTAATAATGAAATCGTATCAGAATTCGTTATTCATTTAACAAATTTGATTAATGGAAAAAAATTTAAACACTCTTACAATAAATGGCAATGTTTCAGCCTTATTGACGCAAAGAACAGGTATCACTGGCAAGGTCAAAATTATGATGATACAAAGGCTAGCTTAGATGTGCTATCAAAACAGTTAAAATATTCGATTTTAAAACGTGATGCGAAATCTGTCTTAATCAACGTAATCAAAATTATGGATTGGGGGCAAGTACATAAAGGGTGCATTACTTATGTACTCAAAAAATTCGATCAATCGAGCTTGATTGATAGTTTGAGTGATGCGATCGATGTTCTTGATGGCGACGATTATAACCTACAACGATTTGACCAAAAAGATTTACGAATGGATTCAGGCTTGACTAAGGTTTATTCCTTGGGATCTAAACATTCTATTATTTATGATTCTCGTGTAACAGCTGCGATGCTACTCATAGGTTATCGTTATTTTGGGCATGAAAAGTTAAATTCAGAGATTAAAGAACTTGAATTGTTTGCAGGCAGTAATATCTCTAAAAAGCGATCACACATTAATAACTCCAAAGTGATAAAACGAAATCTAAAAGATAACTCGTTATCAAAAGGTTCAGAAAACATTTACCCGCATGCCCATTTTAATTTAATTGCTAATTGGATGCTTCAAGAAGCCATTGCACAAGCTCGAATTACGCAATTAGATTTATATGATACATGGGGAGTAAATGATGAGTCTGAAATGCTTAGGGCAGTTGAAGCTGCGTTATTTATGATTGGGGCTGATATCACGAATGGATAATAAACAAGCCGCACGCATCATTGAAATGTGTAAAGAAAAATACATAGAGCTTTATGATTTATTAGCTCATGTCGACTCTGAAAATGATGGTTTAGCAGAGTATAGCGATCTACAGGCTGATAGGGTTTTATCAGATGAAGAATTGATTTTGCATTCTTACATTGACTTAATGCATTGGGTACATAATGAACCTGATTCAGATTCAAAAAAATATCAACAGCTTTTATTAAATCAATTTGAAAACGCATTTTCTTGGGTCGTTAATCGACAACCACAAGAGCAAATTAATTTCGGATGGCTGATTCAAGAATATATCTGCGCAGTAACCCAGGACTATAGCTTTGGTGTTTCACCACAAAAATAAACAATATCAAGGGATGAAATAAGATGTTATATGTGAATATTAAAGAAAGTACACCTATTTTTCCTTTCGTTGAAGATCTTGATGAGCTCTCAGTTAATGCACAACTCGAGCTTATAAAACAGTGCCCAAGTATCAATTTAAAACAACCACAAACCAGAAAGAGCGTATTAGAGTTTGTACGTGCTTTGTTCGTTTATTATTTTCAAATTCCAGCCATGGATTTCGAGTTAAGTTCAGATTTATTGGAAGATGTTGAAAAGCAGGTTTGGGCAAAAGAGCTGGAAGTTCCAGAAGATGAAGTCACCCATGGACGATTATTTACGCATGTAGACTCTGAAGGGAATCATACTGGAGGAGTATCAGACAAAGGTATGTTGTTAATGTCACTATTTATGTTTGATATCGCTGATGTGACGGGTATTCATGTCGTCGATGAAAGTGACGACTACACCTTTTGTGCTAAGGAAAGTGAATTCAAAAGTTATTATGAATGTAAAACAGTCGCTGAACTTGTTGATATCATCTATCGAGTATCGATTAAATGTTTAAAGTGATTGAACTGACATCTCAAAAATTATAGCCCTTAGAGAATCACATCTGGATACGTAATAATGCCTGATTTCGAAAAACAAAAACACATAACTTCAACTGCAGTAGCCGCACTACAGGGGCTAGCTCTAGGTGATGCGCTTGGGACAACGTTAGAATTTAAACCCAGAGGGAGTTTTACTCCTATTTCAGATATCGTTGGTGGAGGTCCGTTTAAATTAGAAGCAGGGCAATGGACAGATGATACATCTATGATGTTGTGTTTAGCTGACAGCTTAATTGAATGCGATGGCCATAACGCCGACGATGAAATAAAGCGTTATCTTGATTGGCATCAAAATGGCAGTAACTCATGCACTGGCGAATGCTTTGATATTGGCAATACTGTTGCAGCGGCATTAAATAAGTTTAAAAAAACAAATAAAGCGTTAGCAGGAAGTAATGATGAGTATTCAGCAGGTAACGGCAGCTTGATGCGAATTGCCCCAGTTGCACTATTTTATCATCAAAGCTCAATCGAATATGCCTGTGAAATTGCCGCTATCAGCAGTCAAACCACGCATGCTGAGCCAAGATGTATCGATGCTTGTCGATTTATGGCTTACTTGCTTCATAAAATCATTAATAAACAGAATGCCAGCTCTAAAGAGCAGCTTTTAACATTTACAAAACCTAGCAATGAGTTTTCTGATTTTCACCCTGATATAACAAAAGTGGTCAAGGGTTCTTATAAGCACAAGGCTCAGAGTGAAATCAAAGGATCTGGATTTGTGGTTGAATCACTCGAAGCGGCATTATGGTGCTTTTATCATTCAGAAAATTTCAAAGAAGGGGCATTGCTTGCTGCAAATTTAGGCGACGATGCTGACACAACTGCAGCCATCTATGGTCAATTGGCTGGGGCATTTTATGGTTCAGATGCTTTACCACGCGAATGGTTAGATAAGCTTGCATGGCGACATGACATTGAGTTGCGAGCATTGACGTTAGTTCTTAGATCGAACAACAAACACATAGCTCATTTACTTGAGCAAATTAAAAATATTAAGGACAGTCATCAGCTTTATGAAAATATCAATGTTGATGAACTTATGCTTACAGGTTTGGATTGGTCTAGCTGGCTACATCACTCTAATTGTTTTTCAAAACAAAATCTAAGCACTGCAGACTTTAATTTGGCATCAATTTCGGATTGTTTAGGTTGGCTAACAGCATTGGTGCGTAGTGAGCGTTTTAACAGTGGCGCAATTGATGAGTCGATCAATAACGGTACGATGCAAAAATGGAACGAATATTTCAGCACATTAGTCACCCTAAATTACAACCAAGAAGTTGATAGGCGCAAAGTAGAGCCAAAGTCTAAACAGTATATTTTTGTCGGTGATATTCATGGTCAAATTAATAAACTGAATGAATTATTAGAACATCATGGTTATGATGCTAACGATCAGTCCGATGACATTCATTTCATATTTATTGGTGATTTAATTGATAACCAGCAAAAGGCAAACATCGATCAAATCGCCACATTAAACCAAGTTAAAAGCATGGTTGAGGATGGACATGCAACGTGTTTAATGGGCAATCACGAAATCAATGCTATTGGCTGGATGATGGAACATCCAGAATTCAAACAGCCATTAAGACCTCATAGCAGTAATAACCTAAAGCAGCACCAAGCATTTCTCAACCAAGTGAACGAAAATTCAGTTGAACATGAATACTGGGTTGATTGGTTCAAGTCATTACCGTTATTTGTGGACTTTGGTGAATTTAGAGCGATTCATGCCTGTTGGAATGAGGATGCATTGTTGAAACTTCAACGCTATACAGACGGGCATAATCGATTGTTACCAAAATTTTGGATCAATGCGTTTGATAAAGAGCATGAGCTATTTGGTTTAATCGAGACCGTATTAAAAGGCCCTGAAATCACGCTTCCAGAAAGCTTCAGCTTTACAGATAAAACCGGCATTGAACGTACTAGAATTCGCATTCGTTGGTGGCAATCAGAGGCTAAAACGTATCGAGATATCGCACAAGTTCAGCCTGAAATGATCAATGAAATACCGTTGCTACCCATTGATGGTTATCAACTTAATAGAATTATCGTGCCAACCTTCATTGGTCACTACACGCTCAATAACGTGCCTAATGTGTTGAGTGAAAAGGTCGCATGTGTTGATTACAATGCAGCAAAGGGAGATAACCCACTTGTTTCGTATATTTGGAATAAAGGTGACAAACGAGTTTTCAATAAGCAATTTGAGTATGTAAAAACTGGCAATCCAGAAAGCAATGATGAGAATCTTATCGAACAAGGCATTGAAGAGCTCATACATTCACGTTTGCAGCAATTAGAATTAGACTATCGAAAGCTTAAGAGCAGTAACGCATTGGAAGACTTCATAAATCAGAAACTCTGGAATGATTGGGATCCCATAGGTGTAAACGGGATTGAAGAGTGCGGTGATGAATACCATTTCCTTATAGAAGACATATTTAAACTCACTATTTAGGCTTTGATTACGACTCAATTGCATTACAACTGTCTCTTGATCAGATCTCAGAGCATTTCTCCGTCAGCTAGCATTTCTTTCGCCATCCTATATCCAACGACATAAGATTGAAGGGTATCCCAACCTTCCCAAATCGTTTCCCAGCCTGCTA
>NZ_JAFEUN010000086.1 GCF_016900895.1 Parashewanella hymeniacidonis | reverse complement strand
CTGTCGGTATACAATAAAGTTTAGAACTAAACAATAAAGTTTGAAACTGTGACATTAAAGTTGAAAACTTTTTAAATCCGGTTAAACTGTTCAAAAGTTGACCGGATTTTTTATGACAAAATCAAAGTACGTTTTAACTGAAAAGCAAATATTCAAGAGGATTAAAGAAGGGCGAGGTTCTGGAAGGCTTTCTAAATATAAACCGTGGTTGTATGTTAATGAAGTTCCCTCAGAAGGTCGATCTCAGCGAGTATACTCTCATTTAACTGGGCGAATTCACCATGTTCTATCAGACCTTGAATTCGCAGTCTTTCTTCTTCTCGATTATGACTCTGCCATAACCGACATTCGTGAGCAATTTCCATTAAACAGGGATGATACTTTAAATATCTCCAAGGAAGGTCAGCTATGGCACCCTTCGCAAGCTGGGGTAAATCTTGTCATGTCCTCAGATTTTTTGGTCAACTCATCTTCCAAAATTCAACCCAAGTTTGCTATACAAGCAAAGTACTCAAAAGACTTAAAAGATCCAAGAACTGTCGAAAAACTTGAAATTGAACGGAGATATTGGCAGCTTAAAAAAATCCCATGGTTCCTTGTAACAGAGAAAGAGATAAATAGAGTCGTCGTATCGAATATTGAATGGCTATACGGGGTTAAAGGGTACTTTGACGAATTGATAACGAATGAACTTTTGCTAACTTTCGAACATGTCAGTGCTTATTTTTTTCAACATCCAGAAAGAAGAGTGGTTGATCTGTGCAAGGGCTATGACAAAGCATATCAACAGGAGCTTGGTCAATCGCTCTATGATATTCGTTTAATGTGTGCTGCAAGGCTTATCACGTTCGATATGCGTTTACCATTCCATAGTTTGAAAGCTAAAGATATTGTGTTTAGAAGTATATCTTTACTAGGGGAGCATAATGATGTGGCAAGTTAACGAAACTCTAGCATTTGATGGCAAACAATATCGCATACTCTTTACTGAAGCGAGCTACTTTTATTGGATTGCTATTGATGAGAATAAAGGCTTTCCTGTAAAAGTATATTTTGATGAATGTATCAACTGGGTTGATGAGGGGCATATAGAAAAAATCCCTGATCCCTACGCCTATCTCCAAGGCGAGTCTTGGACCGAAGAGTCTAGTGTTTATCATGAAAGCCAACGCAACTATGAACTGATTAAGCCTATCGTTGAAGGTGAAGGTGCGTTCGACAAGAAAGTTAGAGCAAAAAAAGTTAATGATGTGGTTGCTAAGTCGGGTAAAGGCAAACCGACAATCTATCGCTTAATGAGACGATACTGGCAACGAGGGCAGATAAAAAATGCACTTTTGCCTGATTATAAAAACTCAGGTGCCGCAGGAAAAAGAAGAAACTTTATAGATAAAAAAGCTGGTAGGCCGAGAATTTATGGCATCGGTAGTGGGGAGCCAATAACTGAAAGCGTCAGACAGCAATTTCGAATTATTTGTGATAAGTATTTGATGAATGAAAAGGTTTTTTCAGTTCGTTACTCATATATCAAGTTTACTAAGGCTTACAAACTCAAAAATCCTTACGTTGAAGAGCATGAAATACCAACACTTCGCCAGTTTCAATACTTCTATAAAACTGAGTATAACAAGGTTACTCAGCTTACCGTTCAGACACCTCAAGGCGTTTACAATAAAGATGTTAGGCCACTTCATGGAACCGCAACAGCTCAAGCTTTAGGCCCTGGTAGTAGATATGAAATTGATGCCACCATTGCAGATATATACTTGGTGGATGATAACGACTCCGACAAGGTTATTGGTAGACCTACGATCTATATGGTCATTGATGTATTCAGTCGGATGGTTGCTGGTTTTTATATTGGCTTCGATAATCCGTCTTTTCCCGTTGCAATGAAAGCACTGATATCAAGCTTTAGTAGTAAAGTTGAAACGTGTGCAAGATATGACATCGATATTTCTGAAGAACAGTGGCCATGTTTAGGTATTCCTGACGTATTGCTGGCTGATCGTGGTGAATTAATGAGTCACCAAGCAAATTACTTGGTTGATGCTATTGGTGTTCGACTTGAAAGCGCCCCTCCTAGAAGAGGTGATGCGAAAGGTATTGTCGAGAGGTCATTTGGCACGTTGCAGGCTAAGTTTAAGCCCTATATGCCTGGTGTGGTTACAGGTAATAAGGTTAAAAAGCACGGTGAAAAGGATTATAGGGTTGAAGCTGCAGTAGCAAGGTCTGATTTTGTCGAAATTATGCTCTATTCGATACTTGCTCATAATCTAAATAAGCCGTTAGAAAAATATGATCGCGCTTCTGATATGCCAGAAAACCTTCCTTCTATCCCAATTGATCTTTGGAATTGGGGACTTCAACATCGTACTGGACGTCTACGAACCATTGATACGGATATTGCAAAAATATTGTTGTTACCTCGACAAAAAGTCACTGTATCTGAATTAGGCGTAAAGTTATGGGGGTTAATCTATACAGGAAAAGAAATTATAAAAACTGGTTGGATGCACCGTTCTTCGGAAGTTTCTAGGCCCAAAAAATTGTATGCAGCCTATGAGCTTGGTTCTGCTAATAATATATACCTGTTTCCTGAAGAGGGTAAAAACACTTTTTGGGTTTGTGATATTTCTACTCGAAGTAGAGAGTACCGTGATCTAACTTGGTATCAAGTATGGGAACGACAAGCCTTACAAAAACAAGCTTTGGCAGAAGCTAAATATCAGTTTTCACCAGTAGAAAGAAACTTTGATGATCTTCTTGAAAAGAAACTGAAGAAAGCGAAAAAAAATAGCAAAACCAGTAAATTGAGCAATGCACAAAAAATTAATGAGATTAAAGCTAACAAACGGCAGCTACGTGAGCAAGAGAGAAAGGAGTTAGCAATAGCGCCTAATAGGCCCAAACAAGAGGATTTGGCACCAGTTGTACAGTTAAACAGGGAGGAAGAAAGTTACCAACTTCCTGATTTCATACCAGAGTTATTTGATGATGGGGATGAGAGTTGATGAAGAAAAGTCAAAATCATCGTGTTATTGCAACTTATCAGGCCGCAACATTATCAGCTTATCAAGGTAATCCTCTGATAGAGGCTCTTCCACCTCTCAATAGCTTCCTTGATGATTCCAGTGCTCTAAAGGGATCGTTAAAATGTTCTGCTGAAGATATTCATTTAAATGGTATTGAAAGAGCGCATAGTATCTGTCGTGTTATTGATGATTTTTTTCAACCACTAAGTCAACACATACAGCTACATGAGCGACTCTCATTAATGATACGAGGTGGTTACGTAGGAAGAAACCCCGAAACAGGTGATTGGGCTAGACATATACAAAACGGTTACGAACGAGTGTTATCTGGTGACTTGAAGGCGATAAAGTTTACAGAAGTCAGTTCGACAGCCCAAAGTATGACGTTGATTGGGTGTAGCGGAAATGGCAAAACAACAGCAATTAAGCAACTTTTATCTTTATATCCTCAAGTTATTTATCATCCTGATAGAAATCTTGAACAAGTAGTTTATCTAAAAATCGATTGCTCACATGATGGCTCACTTAAAGAGCTGTGCTTGAATTTTTTTCGTGGAATGGATCGAGCACTAGGAACATCAAACTACGAAAAACAATATTCCATGAGCAAAAGACCCAGTATTGAAACTCTTTTGGCGGCAATGGCACAAGTTGCAAATGCTCACGCAGTAGGCGTTCTTATTATTGATGAAATACAGCATCTTAGTCGTTTGCGCTCTGGTGGTTCTGAGAAAATGCTCAACTTCTTTGTGACGTTAGTAAATACCATTGGTCTTCCTGTTATTTTGGTCGGGACACCACGAGCACGTGAGATATTTGAAGCAGATATGAGATCTGCAAGGCGAGGCTCTGGTCTTGGCGCAATTTTTTGGGATCCAATGGAAGAAGAAAGGGAGTGGAAAGCGCTTACTGATAAGTTATGGTCTCTCCAATGGCTTCAAAAACGTGATGAAGTGTTATCAGATGAAATTCGTTCTTTGTGGTATGACCTAAGTCAAGGCGTTCTCGATATAGTGGTCAAGATATTTGTGTTATGTCAGTTGCGAGCTATTGCTACAAAAGTGGAAAGGATCACGTCAAAATTAATGCAACAAGTATACGAGGACGAATTAAAACCAGTTCATCCAATGCTAGCTGCCTTGCGTTCAGGTGACGTCGAAGAAATGATTAAGTTTTCAGATCTTAAACTAAGTGATACCGATAAAAGGATCCTAGAACTGCAAAAGAAGGTTGCCGAATCAGCTCAACAAACACCAGAAGAGTTCGCATATCAACAGCTAAGAACAGATGAAGAGAGACGTGTGTATATGGCTTTAAAAGATGAGTTTGATTCAACCCTTTTAGCACCTGTTATACGACAGTTATTTGATCAACACCCCGACTTTACATGGATAAGCTTACTGCCGCTGATACATGATCAACTGATGATACCTGAACAATTGCAGCCTAAAAAAGAATCTAAACCTAGTAAGGGCAAGAGAGCTTCTTCAATCAAACAGGCTCAGTGGCATACACTTAATAGTGAAGATTTGAGGTTTGTTCATTCTCAATCTGACTCTGACTACGAAATGTACTCAGCAATGTCAAAATCTGGTTTGATTTTAGACATTCAATCATTGCTAGAAAAGGCGGTTTAGTATTGAACTGCTTTCCTGTCCCTTACCCAGATGAATTAATTTATAGTTTAGTTGCTAGAGCTGGCATTCGAAGTGCCATAACAAGTTCTAAACAGCTACTTGATGAAGTATTCGGTGACAGGAAAGTGATTGCAACAATTGACCTTCCTAGTCATTTGTCAGCGATATCTGAGTTGCTAGTTAATACTGGAAAATTTGACGTTTCTCAGCTCGTTTATGAGCACACAATGTTTCCTATCTACGCTCCTTTTATTGATGAAAGTGTCAGAGTTCGAGCGATGAGCAGAATGAAAGGTTTCTCCAGAGGTTCAGTCCATCTTATGCTAGGTGCCCCTGCTTCTATTGTTAAAATATCAGATAATTTTCGGATTTGCCCAGCTTGTGTAGAAGAACAAAAGCAAAAATATGGGGAAAGCTATTGGTCTAGATTGTGGTTCCTGCCATCCTTACCCTACTGCCATAAACATGGGATTTTGAGCCAATCGACAACCTCTTACCATGATAATAGGCACACATACCACGTATGTGGTCGAATACAATGTCAGCCCTTTTTATGTAACGAAAATAATAAAACAGAGCAGCAGTTCGTTTATTTAGCTAAAAAAGCTCAAGAGGTGATGTTTTTACCTATTCAAGAGTCCCCTACCCAGAATCAATGGAGCCTTTTCTATAATAATTTAGCGCATGATTTTGGCTATGGAAAAGGTAATAAGCAGGTTGCGCACGAAAAGATTGCAGATTTAGTTGTTAACAAGATAGTCATTCCTGAATTAGCCATCGATTCTAATAGGGATACTAACTGGTTACGCACGATATTTCGTCGTCACCGTAAAGCTTTTAGTTACTTGCAGCACTTAATCGTTTGGTCGGCTTTTATTCCAGATATGACAGTTAGCGAAATCATTAACGAAGTTAAATCTGAAGATAAAGTGACTGTATCTCTTCAGAAAAACCATGTTGATCTAGATTCAAAATCGAGTAAGGTAAAGCGTAATAAATGGAAGAGTTTAATAAGTACAACACCGATTAATATAGCACGTACACTTTCAGGTGGTGGTGCACTGTACGCTTGGCTGTACCGAAATGATAGAGATTGGTTATTGGCTTTCAATAGTGCGAACAAATCGCAATCGGCACTAAGACAGAAAAAAGTAGATTGGAGTGCAAGAGATCGTTCATTAACTAAGCAGCTTCTTAGGGTTGTTGACCAATTTGATGGTGTAATTGAGAGCCCTAGGAGAACTAAAAATTTCTTACTTAAACAGTTAGAAGGTTACGGTTCGATAAGCAAAAAGTTGAATCTATTACCTCTGTTATCTTTTACTTTGAATCGATATCAAGAAAGTGTTTTTGAGTTTCAAGCTCGTAGGCTTGCAATGACTGTAATCGTAAACTTACGAGCTGGGGATAGAAAAAGTCGCTGGCAACTGATGCGTTCAGCAAGCCTTCCTAAAGAAAGAATACTGCCAATTATCGACGACCTGCTCGATTGGGTCGTGACAGGATCAAACTAAAAATAAGGAAATTTCATGGGAGCTACGTTTTACAAATGTGATGATGATGTACGTATAGTTCATACAGGTAGGGTGTTAGTACGTACAAGTGATACTTCTTATAGGCCTTCAATCGAAGTATGGTGCAATCCACCTCAGCAAAAAAATGGTTTTCACGCTACCGCATTTTCTAATGTCCCTGCTTTATATCGAGGTAAGATCATAAATCAAAGAGAGCTATCAGAAAGATACATTAAACGTGGGCGTCATACATTTAGAGCCAATGAATACCTTAGAAAAAGTACGTTAAATGAATTTCCCGACTCAGATTCAGCAGAATCTTTGAGAAATAAAGAATCAGAGCAACATGCGTTTGTATTAGAACGGACGACAGCTCCCAGCCTGGTAATCCCTCAGCTCGAATTAGCGAGGGTTTTGTTTTATGCCAGCTCTTACTTATCACGAGCGTCATTGATGTCTTCTCGCTTACTCACCGACTTCAAAGTAGAAGTTAACATGAAGCAGGATTTTGCCAACATCGAAGTTTTGCAAACATCTAACTTTCCTCCTTCTGCATTCAATGATTCTGCAACAAGAGCGATGCTGAGCTGGTTGCTTATTGATAGTAATGCAAAGCGCTCATTTGAATCGATTTTTAGATACTTTAATATTGAGAATCACCTAGATATATCTGCAAGGTATAGGCGTTGGTTATTTAATTTCGACCCACCTCAAATGCCAGGGTGGTCTTTCTTATATGAAGGTAGACCTGATGTAAGTGGCCGCTACTTTCTAGTTGAAAAGATCTCGGACATTGAAATTAATGCACAAATGCCTTCTAGGGTCTACTTTCATAACCCGTCTTTTACGCATCCAGATGAAGGACTAGAGCCAACAACTGGTGGCGAAGGGTCTAAACCATACGAACGACCAGAAGATCATATTATCGATGATGATAAAGAAGCTTCCGATGCTAACCAAGCATTCTTGTTAGGTGAGAATACCTGCTCAGTAAGATTCAAGAACAGTTTTTCAACGTCGAAAGCAACAATACCAAAAAGAAGTCATAGGCCAGATGGTAATCAGGAACTACCCGAGAAAGCAAGCGATGTGGTAAGCACTAATGAGCCAGGGAGTGATGGTGAGATACCCTCTGCTGATATAGGTGGAGGAATGGAGGATTGTACTGATCGTTCTGAAGAGTATGCATCGCGCTTTACTGCTTTTAACATGATGGTGCAAATGCTAGAGGAAAAGTACGCCTGCACAATCATTGACTCATACACTCACGAGTTAGAACAAGTCGGTCGCAGCAAGTGTCACTTGATTGATTCTGGCGCAAAAAGAACGATTCGTTGCGTTGTAGTGAAACGGAACGGACATGTTAATTATTTGCTTGAAATTGATGTAACAGGACTGAAAAAATGGATTTCTACCAAGTGTATTCGAAAGACTGATACTCGCAATTGGAAAGAGCAGTTTTCTCAAATCAAAAAAGGTGTGGTGACAAAATCTCTGGGATGGCCTACTCAAGAAATGGACGCTATGTTTGGCTTCAAAAAGCATATTGGTATTCCTCACCCTAAATCTATTGAAGGGCACCCGACAGGTATCCCGACGGAATCAATTTTGGATTGGGCAGGAAGGGTCGCCGATAAACTCTAGCTTACAGATCAAAACGTTGTCGCTCAGTCTTCCCTACAAAATAATTTGTGATAGGATGACACCTAATAAAATTAATTAGGTTGAGGCCTACTCAGTGTTTTATGGCCATCTGTCCAGCTTCAACCGTTAGAGATTGCTAAGTCATTGCGGATGAAAAGCAGCGTTGAGCGTCGCTCTTCAATGTAATTACGCAATGTCGGTCCGTACTTTATAAACAGAGTTTTAAGAAACTGGTTGAATTGGATAAACAAGACGCATGACAAATGATGGTCTGAAACAAACGGTAGTGGCGAAGCTGGATAGGTCTTCGCAGATAGAACAGTTGCCACAAGCAACCAGAGATCGCATTGCCCACATTGATTTCACCTTATTGTTTAAGGGAGAAGCGGTACGGGCGGATTTAGTTAATCGCTTCAGTATAGCTGCCGCACAGGCAACGAAAGACTTCACAATGTACAGAGAGCTTGCGCCAGGCAATATTGAATATGACCAAAAGCTCAAGTTGCATAAGCGCGGTGAAGCATTTGAACCTTTGTTCGACTACGACGTCGTTCGAACACTTGCAACCATTAGCCAAGGGTACGGCGATGGCTTCACTGGAAAGGTTAAACCACCTCTGGCTTGTGAAGCGCCTTATCACCTTAATAAGCCGAGTCTATCGATAGTGGCGAAAGTCACCGAAGCTATCCACAAAGGCAAAGCCTTGCGTATCACCTATCTGTCGTTATCTAGCGGTGAAACAATGCGTGAAATTGTGCCGCATACGATGGTGGACAATGGCCTGCGTTGGCATGTTCGTGGTTTTGACCGCAAGCATGGCCAAAGCGGAACGCCAAATGGATTCCGAGACTTTGTACTGACCCGAATTAAAGCAGCGGTTGTGCTTGAAGACTCCACTTTGTCGCCCTATGTTACCAAAGAAAGTGAGCTCGAAAGCCAAGATCGGCAATGGAATCGATTTGTAGAGCTTGAGTTAGTGCCGCACCCACGCATAGAGCACAGTGAAGCGATAGAGCTGGACTATGGCATGGCGGGTGGCGTGATGAAGGTCGAGATCAGGGCGGCAACTGCGGGGTACTTGCTTCGGCTTTGGAATGTCGATTGTTCTGAGACTGCGTGTTTATCAACCAGCCATTGCCAACTGGCATTAAACAATCGTGCCGCGCTGTATGGGATTCAAAACCTCGCAATTGCGCCGGGTTATGTCACTTAGACGATGAGCACAACCTAGACAACCGCTTTTTATGACTAGATATTAATCATCAGAATTAAATAAGAATTTAAGGAATACCGATGCCAACGTTGGATTTTAAAGGTAAGCAGTTTGTTTATTCACACCATCTGAGTGTGCCGTTTCGTGAACTAAAAGTGGTTGCGGATAAATCACTACCGCAAGAAGGTAAGGCGGCATCACTATATGACAACCTCATCATCCATGGCGACAACCTTGAAGTCCTCAAGGCGCTACTGCCGACTCATGCTGGTAAAGTTGACTGCATTTTTATCGACCCGCCGTATAACACAGGCAATGAAGGCTGGTGTTATAACGACAACGTTCGCTCACCATTAATGCAGGAGTGGTTGAAAAAGTCTGCTAATCCTGTTGATAAAGAAGATTTGGAACGTCATGATAAATGGCTTTGCATGATGTGGCCGAGATTAACACTTTTAAAAGAACTGTTAGCCGAGACTGGAAGTATTTGGATCACCTTAGATGACAATGAGTTTCACCGACTAAAAATATTGATGGATGAAATTTTAGGAGAGCAAAATTTCGTATCCACCCTGATTTGGCAAAAAAAATATAGTACAAAAAGTGACACTAAATACTTTTCAGAAGAACATGATTTTATTGCCGTTTATGCAAAAAACATAGACAAGTTTGAGTTGGGAGGGCTTGAGCGTACTGATCAACAAGACGCGAATTATAAGAATCCCGATAATGATCCAAGAGGTGTTTGGGCTTCAGATAACCTTTTACGAACTGAGTCTCGTGACTATGCAATATATGAAGTTGAAGCTCCAAATGGCATGAAGCATCTACCACCTAAAGGAAGTAGCTGGCGGTTTAATAAAGAACGCATGGAACAGCTAATCCAAGATAATCGTATTTGGTTCGGCGAAAGTGGCACTAACAAACCACGTTTGAAACGATTTCTATCAGAGGTTAGAAGTAGCATTCCTGCACAAACTATTTGGAAGTATATTGATGTTAGCCATAGCGATGCAGCCAAGAAAAACCTTGCAAACATGTTCTCAGAGGTAAGCATTCCTTTTGCAACCCCAAAGCCAACTCAACTCATTGACAGAATACTCACGCTTATCAATAACGAAGACGCTATCGTTTTAGACTCTTTTGCTGGGTCTGGCACTACTGCTAATGCAGTACTTGAAACTAATAAAAGGGACAATGGAAATCGTAAGTTTATCTTAGTTGAGTGCGAAGGCTACGCCGATACATTAACAGCAGAGCGTGTACGTCGTGTTATCAATGGCTACCCCTTCAAAGGCAATCAAAAGCAAGAACTGCTTTCTGAAAAAGTCACGTGGTCGGTTTTCGAGAAAAAGCACGCTGAGCTGTTGGAAAAAATTGCCAAAATTGAAGCAAAACACAGCAAAGACTTCGACAAAATCAAAAAAGAACTCAAAGACGGTGTGCTCACAGTCACCGGTGAGCGCAAAGTGGATGAGTTTGCCCCAGGCATTGGTGGCAGCTTCACCTATTGCACCTTAGGGGAACCGATCCAAATTGAAAGCTTACTCACCGGCGAAGCAATGCCGTCATTCGATGCGCTCGCACGTTATGTGTTTTATACCGCCACTGGGCAATCGTTAGAAACGGTAGCTAAAGCTTCTGCCGATGGTTTTATCGGTGAAACAGACTTATTCCGTATTCATCTGTTCTATCGCCCGGATAGCGAATGGTTGCGCTCAAATGAAGCAGCATTAAACGCAGGTAAAGTAGAAACGATTGCTAAAAACAATGCCACGAAAAAGCGCACCATTGTCTTTGCTGTGGCGAAGTTTATGAGTCAGAAGGACCTAACTGAAAAACGCATTGAGTTTTGCCAGTTGCCTTACGCTATCCATCGCATTATGGGGGCGTAATATGGAGTTAAAAGACTACCAAAATGGTGTGCTGGATAAGCTGGACTATTATCTGAAAAAGTTGGCCGACACCAAGGAAGAAGCGGAAGACTTCGTGGCTTTTCAGAAAATGAAAGGCAAAGAGGCCCGCTTAACCGATTACGCTAAAGATACGTGGGAAGCTCTGGTGCAGGAGCGCCGTATTGACCTACTTAAAGACAAAAGCGGCAACTTGGTGCCTGCGCCTTATGTCACAAGATTTGACGGCTTAGAGCGGCCAATCCCTAACGTGTGCCTGAAAGTACCGACGGGTGGTGGTAAAACCTTACTTGGCGTTGCTGCGGTCGAGCGCCTGCAAACGGATTTGTTTACGCAACAAATCGGTATGGTGCTCTGGGTGGTGCCATCGGATGCCATTTACAAGCAAACTTGGAAACAGTTGGCCAATCGTGAGCATCCGTACCGGCAAATGTTAGAACGTGCTTCGGGTGGGCGGGTAAAAATGCTCGAAAAGAACGATGCCTTTACCAAGCGAGATACCGACGAAAACCTGTGCGTTATGCTGTTGATGCTGCAATCCAGTGCGCGTCAATCGAAAGAGACACTACGAATGTTCCGTGATAGCGGGCGATTTACCACTTTCTTCCCGATTGAAGATGACACTACCGCCAATGAGGCGCTATTGAGCAGTATTCGTAACTTAGATTGTAACGATCTTTCAGATTACGGTTGGCAAGAAGGCATAGCCCCAGGCTCAGTGTCAGTCAAACAAAGCTTAGGCAATGTGTTACGCATAGTTCGCCCAATCATTATTGTGGATGAGGGGCATAAAGCCTATAGCGAAACCGCACGAGAAACCCTGTGTGGATTTAACCCTAAGTTTATTCTTGAGCTTTCTGCCACGCCTAACGCTAACGGTAAGCATCACTCAAATGTGCTGGTGAACGTATCTGGGCAAGCGTTGAAAGATGAGCAAATGATTAAATTACCCATAAACTTAATCAACGAAGACAAAAGTGAGTGGAAGCATACCTTGTCGCTTGCGCACGCTAAATTGGCAGAGCTTGAAAAGGATGCCGGGCAGCTATACAACGAAACCGGTCGCTACATTCGCCCCATCATGCTTATTCGTGTTGAGCGCACAGGTAAAGACCAGCGTGACTCAGCCTTTGTGCATGCGGAAGACGCCCGCAAATATTTGATGGAAAAATTGGGCGTGAATGAAAATGCAATTCGCCTGAAAACGTCTGACAAAGACGAGTTGGGTGATGATGATTTGCTCAGCGAAATGTGCCCCGTTAAATACATCATCACAAAGGATGCACTGCGTGAAGGTTGGGATTGCCCCTTTGCTTATGTGTTAACCGTGTTGTCTAAAATGACCGCCAAAACGGCAATCACCCAAATGATTGGTCGTGTCCTACGTCAGCCACATGCGCGATTGACGCAAAAATCAAGCTTAGATGAGTGTTATGTCTACACCTTTGATCAAGATGTGATGGAAGCCGTCGCCGGTGTTAAGCAAGGTTTAGAAGAAGAAGGGATGGGGGATGTGGCGAATCAGGTTAAAGCCTCACAAGCCAATAAACCCGCCGCAGTAGTGAGCAAAGAAACCTTATTGCGTAGAGAGCGTTTTCGTAACCTACCGAAAATATTCTTGCCTCGGGTTTTACACCGTGATGCAGGGTACAAAGACGGCTATCGTTTGTTTGACTATGAACGGGATGTGCTGGGTGACCTAGATTGGGAATCGCTGTCTTATTTGAATGCAGAGAACTTCCAGCTAGTGGACGACAAGTTACAGCGCACGATTGCCCGTATCGACTACAAAATGTCAAAGGATAACCAAGGTGAATTGGACTTGGCCGACCCGGTTCACGAAAACATCGTGTTTGACCCCATTGCAGGCCTAGATATTTCGTTTATGGTAAGGCAGCTCACCGATGTTATTCCAAACCCATGGCAAGCCATGCGGGTATTAACGCACACGTTAGACATCTTGCGTGGTAATGGGGTTTCTGAGGAGGCTTTGTTTACTAACCGCCTTGAGCTACTCAAAGAGATGAAGCGCGACATTAAACAACAGGTCGCGCAATTATCGGAGCAAATCTTCAGATCTAAGTTGGACAAGGGTGATATTTCCCTGCGCCTACTCGCTTCAGATAACGAAAAGCTAAATTGGGAACTGGCGCAAACCTTAGAGGTTAATGTCAGTGAGCATGATCAGGTGCTTCGCCGCAAGGATGGATCTGAACTCGAAAAAAGCCTGTTCGAAAAGGTCTATCAAAATGGGCTGAACAATTTAGAGCGCGACACAGCCTGGTATTTGGATAAGCAAGAGTCTGTGTATTGGTGGCATCGTATTGCAGTGAATCAAAGCGAGTACAGCCTGCAAGGCTGGCAAAAGCAAAAGGTTTACCCTGACTTGTTGGTGTGCGTCGAACAGCCAAACTCTGGCAGTTACCGCTTCTCTGTACTGGAAACCAAGGGTGAGCATTTAAAAGGAAACGACGACACTGAGTACAAGCGCCGATTATTTGAGCTATTAACTGAGCACGTCAAGACGGCGGTAGATGCTGGCGAACTTACGTTGGAAGCCGCATCGGGTGGTATGTCGTTCAGAATGCTGATGGAAGACAGTTGGTCACAAGAGATCGTGCCTGAGTTGAATTAATGAGTCATTTGTTGGTGTTGTGTTGTCTCCAACCTTGTCGCCCCTTCTAAAAAAGGGGCGAAACTCAAAAGGAATAGCAAGTTAACGAGGATTTAGATGAGTCAGCCAATACCGACTTCTTATAATCAAATCATTGCGCATACGATTGAACAGGCGCTTGCCCTATCGGTTAATGCAAAGAACGAAAATGCTATTGCTGGCTTTTGCCAGTTACAAGGCCCAACAGGCGGAGGCAAAAGTAGTTCTCTTTATCGTAGTCCAGACGGGAAAATTCCAGCGAGCCTTGAATTTATAAAATCCAAAAGGTTGCAGGCCATATTGGTTACCCATCGCTGGAACATTCTGCATGACATTTATGAAAGTGCCACGAGTGCAAAAGACAGCTCAGGTAACCCTCTGCTCGTTAGTATTCTTTATGCTCAGGATGAAACTGTTGTTAGTGCGGTTTCGCAACGGGCACTGCCACATGAACAAGGCGTTCAAAAGTCTGACTTGCCCGATCCTTATAAGGGCATTGAGGACATCCATGGTTTAGGAGTGTTTCGTTCTAATGCTGATAAAGAGGCTCTCGTTCGTGCTTGCCACAACGTTGCAGCTATTGCCCGTAATGTTGAGTACAAAAAGAAAAATCCTGATTCGATGGGCGTCTTACTCGAACGAGAAGAGCAGGAACTAAGAAAACTGTGTGGGTTTGTCGAGCGCACGCTACTTGGGTGTATGTCGTCCGTAGAGAAGGCAGTGAAGTATGCCAGTAAGCACCATGGCAAGACGCATGAACTCACGGAGCAAGCCAAAGAAAAGCTTCGTTTATTTAGAGAAAATAAATGGGTGCGTCGAATTTTCCCGGCGATTGCCTGGCACGATGATAAACAACATTTGCTGGTGTTAACTACGCAGAAGCTGTTCGCTTCCTTTTACGACGGTAAACAGAAAGTCAGAATGTCGAGCGGCCAACTGGCCGGAAAGGTAGTATTTGTTGATGAGTTTGATTACCAAGCGGACATTCTACAGACATTACTTGCCCAGTCTCAAATGGTGCAAGAGCCGCCTGAGTGTATTGGTCAATTACTTGAAGGAGGTAAGCGCCTATTAGCGAGAATGCAGTTTGTTACTGCTGAACCTATACCTGAGCTTTACACTGAGCTTAAACAGCTTATTGCGGAGCTAGAGGAGGATTTGACCAGCAAGGGTGTCGATCTGAATCAGTCTAGGGCGCTGGTAATGCCTTTAAAACAGTATGAATCCGGTATCCCGTTCGAAAAGAAATATCTGTTTCGCTCAGATCACTTAGTAACCAGTGAGCCTTTGCAGTTACAGCAAAAACCTCATGGCTTTGAAGTGAAAAGTTATGGGCAAAGCGATGAAGAATCAGTTGATGTCGGTGATTTTTTGCGTGTGATGGAGAAATATATCAGACGCTTCAGTTTGCTGTTGTCGCAGTTCGCAACCGATGAGTCCGAAGCCTATGAGTATCTCGTTCGGCTAAACCGATTGCTGTTTGATCCTGCGAATGACTATCGACTATCCTACTACAGCACAGCGTTACCCAGTTTATCGCTGTTCTCCTTGCCTCGCACTAGCTTGCCTGAGTTAGAAGCGCTGTGTAGATCTAACCGATTACCTAATACTCAGACGAATATGTTTGGCCTAACAACCTGGCTATTAACCACAGATGAAGCTGAAGCGGATATTGACCCGTTGAGGATCAAGATTAAACGCGCACTATTACCGACAACACCTGAAGGGTTAATGGTTTCGTTATCGAGTCGTAACCTCGTTTTTGCACTATCCGCAACCTCTTATATCGAAAGGGGGATTGGTCATTTCGATATACGCTGGATTGAAAGCGCTTTGCGTTACGTGGCTCAGACCCGCAATCCACAATGTACCGAGAGTTTTCTGGGCGATAGCTTTGAGCAGTGCCCTGAAGATTGGTTTAAGAAGCCAATTCCGTATTTACAAACTGACGAGGATAAGCAGTTACAAATAGCGGTGATCCGCTCGTTGGTTAAAGACAAATCTGAAAAGCGTCGCTCGACACTGAAAACCACGATTCACGACTTTGATGATGCTATCAATGCACCAGTTTTTCAGGAGGCAAAACTGCATTTGAACGCTGCATTTTTTGAGGCTGAGCACTCAGGTTACAAGTATGAATACCGGCAGTCTGTATTGTTTAAATTACTGCACGTTCTGCATTTAGCAGCGAATGAGCCACAACATAAAGGTCATCTGGCCTTTGTTAACTCAGTCAAATACCTTCGGAAGTGGTTGATAAGTGATACCGCAGAAAACAGTAGAATGAGTGCGGATTGGCTTGAAATGGAGCGTTTAACCACTGGCGTATTGTCTTCTTTTGACGATGTGTTTATTCCTTTGGCTGTCAATGGTAAGCCCATGATGATTTGCTTGCTTAATGCTGAAGCACAAAAGCGAGAAGGATTTGAGCACGCATATCAAGCGGCGTTCGACTCTGGCCGAACCGTGGTGGTAATGACACAAACCGCATCCGCTACCAATGGCATTAATTTGGATTACTCCTTGCCTAACTCTCAAGGGCAGATGGATCTGACGTCGCTATTTATTATTGAAAGTAAGCACTTTTACTTTTCACCATGGGATAGCAATGACGCTGATGATGAAATGTCTCATGCTGGCTTTCAACTCAGAAACTTAGAAAAATTAGTCAGGCGGTCAGAGTTTTCACGTAAGCAGCAGCGGCAATTTATTATGCCGTTAATGAATAACTCAGTCGCTAAAATCCAGGAGCTAAACAAGCTCTATAAAGCGACAAATGACTACGTTAAGAATCTTGCCGCTGACGTGCAGCAGCAAGTTGGTCGTATTGAACGTGCTTGGACGTATGTGCCCCATGTCGCCATTCATTTAAGCGATGATGTAGCAGGCCATCTTAGCAACTACGGCCAATTAACCGTTTGTACTAACAACCGAAATTGGGTTTCAAACCTTAATAATCAGCTGATTGATGATCTTACTCATTCCGAAGATGCAACGGTTTCCAACTTTCTTGCCCTGTTGAAAACGCAAACCCAAGATGGCTCTGCTGCGGTAGATATTATTGATAATAAGTTAGTTTCCGCTATCCGAGGTGCACGACAAGGTAAAGGTTGTATCGAAGACATTTCAGTGCTTTGGCATGAACTAGGCCGCGCTGTATTGCAGCATGATCTCCAATGGATGCCGCATAACAACACGTTTGGCATTACTGAGCCTTTGTGTCGTTGGGCGTGCTTTGAAAGACCTGAAAAATCAATAGTTACGGGTGAAATATGGTACGACCAGAAAAGTTGGCAGTTCTTTGCGAAGCGGGCAGCGGGGTTGATTAAATATAACCCACAGACGCTTTATGAGGTTGTTAATCGGCAGCCTGCCATTTCGGATTGGTTTAATCGTAAAGGTTTTCGAACGTCGTTTCAGCCGTTTGCCAATGACATTGAAGAGCAATTTGCGTTTCATCCCGTTGTGATTCAGCGAATTTTACAAGGGCGTATTGGTGAGGAAGGTATTCGCGCATTGCTGAGTGACAAGCAGCTAGTCACTAAACAAGACGTCTACAACCATGAGCTGTTTGAACTATATGATTTTGAGATAGCCAACGCTGATGTTTTTGTTGACGCTAAGTTTTGGTCTGTAGCTGCTCTGGAACAGTCGGATGAAGGCTTTGAACAATGGCTTGCTTCAGGCAAACATCCTGAATTTGCGCCTTTGGGATTAATTAAGAAGCTGGAGAAGATCCGTCAAATCCGTGGTGAAAACGCCATTTTGGTAATCGCGAACCTATTGACTGGTGAAGATTGTTCCTTATCGGGCTTTTCTGAAGTGTTGGAGCCAGTAAAAGTTGAGAATGCTTCAATCCTGTTTCTACCAGGTTGTTTGGTGAGCGATGGATATCAAATGACGTCTGGCTTTAAGTGGTTTTCGAAAATAGTTTGGCAGCGTATGAGGGAGCAAGGTTAATGGATAAAAATAAAGATTTGAGGAAGTTGCCGCTGTCTCATTTGGTTTATTTGAATAGCGAGGTTGATGCAGATAAAGCCAACAAATTTGTGGTTTATCACTATCCACTTCTCAATAACAACTATCAGTGGAAAGAGAAGAAAGCCTGGGAAGAACGTATCGATGCTGAGCTAGACAGTCGGCAGTTTGCCTATTTAATGAAAAAAAATGGTAATCAGTTTGGTCTCTATGTGGCTTTACAAAGTTCAAGTGATAGTCCTCCGTCTATTGTAGACGCTGAGTTGCAGCCTATTACTCCGGTACGCGTGGAATATTCACCGATTTTAAATCCTGTGTGGATTCGACTAATGATGCGATCATTACGGGCTTTTGGCGGTCATTGTAAAGGCGCTTACAGTTTAGGTTGTCCGTTATTGAAAGTAGATAGCTGGGCTGGCGGTGTCAATGCGATTAGTCTTGATTGTAGAACTCAGCAATTAAACGATGGTAATACCACTGAAATTGCTCTGTTTTATACCAATGTTCCATTAAGAACGTTATCTAATGACGATGATATTGCTCGCATTAAGAAGCCTCTATGGGTCTATGACAAAAATAAGGTACTCGTCAGGTGGTATCCTGGCCATGAAAGAAAACCGAGAGGTACGCTGTTTAAAGAGATTGGAAAGAGTAAAAATTCACGTAAACAGCGCCCGTTTCTGGATCTTTCTACACCAACTAGGTTTGAGCAAAGTTGGCCTATGGTGTTAAAACCAGTGCAAGATGCGTTTATCCTTTTTACGCATGACTATGGTTTTGAACTTTCAGCTAAAACATTAAATCTCCAACCACTGACGTTGAAAACAAAGCATAAGGCCAATAAGGCTAAGTCATCTTTCCCAAGCATCGAGATATCCGGTGAAATCAAGGTTATAGACCTAAGAGTTAATGCCGTTGTTGCTTGTAAAGAAATCTTAGACTTATTTAAATCGATAATTGCACAGAAAGGCGTCGATGTTTCGTGGAATATACTAGATGGAACTGCGGCAAATGACTTTGAACGGATAAAGCTTGAACGTTCGGACCGCGTTTTGATTCTGCTAGATCAGGAAAAAGGTATTGAAGATGATCGTTATCCACTAACGAAGTCGTTAGTTGGACGGTGTGCAGTTCAACATATCAACGTTAATCCTCATGATGTAACGGGAGACCCAGTCGAAAAAGGGCTGTTAATCGAGTCAAAAAGAGACGATGACCCGATAAAGCTATACGTTGCGTCTGAAGGTGGATATTACACCTACAACTACGACTTATTAGATACCAAGGCATACAAAGAAGCGATTATTAGAAAGCTTGAAGTGGTTCTTAAAGAGTTAGAGATCAAACGTTTACTGATTGATTCTGATAGGCCTATTTCTCAAGTCTTGCCATTGCAACGCGCCTGTTTAAACGAATCAACCATTGTCATTACTGATGGTTATTTGTTTACGGTTTCAAACGACAGACCGGTGTTGATCCCCTTCGAGCCCACTGATTCTGGTATGACTTTGAAAACAAATGAGTACCTGGCCAATTTCGAAACATCCGTAGATGATTTGCTCACTTTGATGAATGAGAATTGGCCCTATAGTTATCGTCAGAATGTCGTAATGGATTACTACGGTACTGAAGTTGATAAACAACGACGATTTGCGGCAAGAATTACGCTTGTTTTGAGTAAGGATAAGGACGCACAAATATCAATCATGATGCAAGATCCATCTTACGACCAAACGAATGTATTGCCACTGGGTATGGAAGATGCACTTTCGGATTTAACCAAGAAACAGAAGCCTTATCCGTTGACGGATTGGGTGCTACCAGATAGTGAAGTATTGCTCAATATTGTCAAAGAATTGAGTGATGATGGCGTGTTATCCAGCCAAAAGGCAACAATGCGATTTGAAAGTGAGTTGCCCGAATTAGTTGAATTATGGCAAGAACAATTAGTTTCGCTTCATCAGCAAAATGAAACGAAGGTGACTTACTATCAGGTAAAAAAAGAGGTTATTCAGCGTTGGTTAGATAAGCGAGGTAAGAAAAAGGACACATCAATCAGCGGTAGTTTAGATACCTTGTTATCTCGATACTTTGATAAGCCTTTAAACGACATCAAACGCTGGATGAGTAACATACCGGGTATTCAACGCATATGGTACGACAAAGAAAAGGGATATTTTGTTGTCGGTGGATTAACCTCTCCAAAAGCTCAGTTAATGAGGCAGCCGAGTATCCGACAATGGCACACCTTAAAAGGTGAGTTGGACATTGACCTACTGGCAGATTTACTCGATGTCGATTGGGTTCGTATGAATCAGCTTGCGGGTAACCCATGTGTCACGACATTAATTAAACGATGGAAAGAGATCAACTTCAGTTCCAGTGCAGCGACACTTAAATGATGTTGTTGAAAGCTTTTGACTGGTAAATAGGTTGATTAGTTTCCATCTTTATTGTCTTAAAAAATATGAAGGTTAGTTTTAATTGGTCAATAATTTTCAATCTTTAATGTCATTATTAAGCCGACTATAAACTATCGGGACACAGTTCAGAGACATTAAAGTTCTAAACTTTAATGTCCTCCCACA
>NZ_JAFEUN010000085.1 GCF_016900895.1 Parashewanella hymeniacidonis | reverse complement strand
TGTTTTGTTCAGAATCGCCATTTTATTTTGATAGTTGTCGTGGTTGACTTATTATCTCAAAAATAAAGCTTTTCTCCTCAGATTTTTCTTCTTAATTTGTTACCCATGTTTGATGGGTTCCCATTAAATTATGATTTGCTTCTGTATTGGGCTCTAAATAAAACTGAAATAATTCCTATAGGTTATGGAAATAAGGGAGATGGTTTCACGTATACTGAATGGACAAATAGAGCTGACCAAAATGTATATTTTTTACATGGTGGATTACATCTTTATGATACGGGTTCAAAAATTGAAAAGCATAGATTTAATGCTGATCATGACGTTAGCATTATTGACAAAGTACGTGATAATTTAGATCTAGGCAATTTTCCTCTTTTCGTATCAGAACCTAGCAGCCAAAAGAAACTAGAAAAAATCAAGCATAACCCTTACTTAAATGATTGCTATAAATCACTTGGTAAATTAGGTGGTGAGTTATTTATCCATGGTCATTCAATTGATGAGAATGACAAACACATTTTTGACCAAATAAATAATAGTGATATTAGTAAAGTATACGTAAGCATTTTTGGGGACGAATCATCAGATGCTAATAAAGTTAGTAAAGCGAATGCAACCAGATTCATTGATGTTCCTGTAGTATTTTATGACGCATCAACAGCCCCTATTTGGAGATAATCGTTTTCAGTGCGTTTAATTTATGCATTCTTTTAGAATCCAATAAAAAAGCTCATACTCAAGTAATGGATATGAGCTTTTCCTTTTTAACTAGTTATTTGCTTGGAACTAAAAAACTCCAAGATTCATAGCCATAGTCATGCGCATCAAGATACTTATCTGAGTTTTTTACTCTACGATAACGGCAAAAAACCCATTTAAACCCTTTAGGCGCTATTTTGTTTTTCGACATAGTACATGTCACCTCCTCACCCAAGAGAGGTTATTTACTTGCGACTTATAAAAATGAATGCTAGCATTCAAATTGAAATATGTAAGTAACGCAAGTTACGAATGCCTCTCAGGCTACATTCGTATTTGTATAGTCTTGGATTGTTCTGCAAAACATTCCAAGACTTTATTTTTTCCTTAGCTGTATTTCTGCTGCACTCATAGAAACTCCAAACCTTTTAACTAATGAATAAGCATTGTCTGACTCTGTTACACTGATAGAAGGTATAAGTAACTCACCTCCAAAACAATTTGCTTGCCATTCACTACAACGATAGGCAGGTATCTTGATGTCTTCATCTATTCTTGCAAAAGAAGAAGGTAATCCTTTGTGTAATAGTAGATGCCCTATCTCATGCGCAATGGTCATTCGATGATGTCCATCACCTTCACAAGCGCCATCATATACATCTTCTCTGATGTATATCTTGTTTTCATCAGGAATTGTTATTCCAAGATTTCCTTTCATTTTTCCCTTCTCGATAAAGTCATATTCAAAATTACTTATGTTCGAGGGTAAAACGAACTCAAGAAGAGCTATCACATCCATATAATCAGATTGATTATGTGCTAAAGCTCTTAATGCTGTAGCGTACTCCCTAATTTGGGCACGACTTAAAGGGTTTACCTTTCTTCTTATACCGGACATACAGTTACCTATTTCATTTGTTCTTCTCCAGAACATTCATAATTTCGTTAAAATCATCATCTGATAATGAATCAAATGTTCTTGCAAACATTACAGCAGTTTCTTTACCTTTTTCAGAGCTTGAACTGCTTTTTATTTTCACTACATCAGTTGACATATCTGCCGCAACTTTGAGTTGCTTTACAACCTCAATATCCAACTTTAATGTTTCTACAATGCTATTAAATATCTCATCCGTGAGTTGCCTTTTCCCTGTTTCAATCGCAGATAAATAAGCTGAGCTTACTCCTACATCTGTAGCCATTTTTTTCAAGGTCATTGAGCAATCTATGCGGAGCTTACGAATAGCTTTTCCAAATGGTGTTAACATAGCCGATCTCCGTTTACTCTATTTTTTTATTATTATATTTAAACAACTAGAACATATTACGATTTACTATCGCAGTTTCAATATCTCACAAACGAGTAAATTAATCAACACTTTTTGTAAATTAGTTTTCAGTAAGTCCATACTCTAATTTCTAATGCAGGATTCGCAAAAAGATGGCATTTAGTACCAAATATGCTGGCATTTGGTACTAAAGCCATTTATACCCGCCAAAGTACCAAGCTAAACCTAGCAATTTATAAAACGGCATGACATAACCATAACAGCCCTCTCTTACAATTGAGGAGTGAAATATGGGAGTCAATTTAACTAAAACATTGCTAACTGAAGTTGAAAAATCTAACTGGAAAAACTTCTGTCAATCTCATGGTATGAGCGAATCAGAAATGCTACGTATGCTGATCAACCGAGTAGCACCTGAAGCGTCAAACACTGACAACTTTCGAGAAAATCGAAATAATAAAATCACCATCCGCCTATCAAATGAAAACCACAAAAAGCTGAGCTATCGAGCAAAGTCTGAGGGCTACTTAAGTGAAACAAGCTGGGTAAATGCTTCGGTCATGGCGAACCTTTATCGAGAACCAATACTCACTAAAGAAGAAATGGGTGTACTTAGAGACTCTAATCGCCAACTCGCCGCCATCGGGCGCAACCTGAACCAAATAGCCAGAGTGCTCAATATCGAATTTAGAGAAAGTGATAAAATCACCAAAGTAATGATTGAAGGGTTAACCGAACAAATTAACCTGCATAAACATAAAGTTTATAAACTGCTCCATCAAAACCGTCACCGCTGGAATATCCATGACTGATCAATTCCAAGATCAAATCTCAGGCTTACTTTCTGGAGATGTCAGACATAAATCTAACCGCATAAAATCGCTTCGGCATTACAATAAAAAGCCGCCTGAAGTCATGGTTAAGATCAGTGGTCATTGTAAAAACATGGCGCACATCCAAAGCCACTTTGAATACATCAGTCGTAACGGCCAGCTTGATGTCGAAGATGAACTTGGGCAAGTTTATCAAGACACTGACGACTTACACCAAATGGCAAAGCAATGGGGTAACGATACCAGTTCCACTAAATCCAACACTCGCCACACAACCCACATTGTACTTTCTATGCCCAACGGCACTGAACCAAAATCGGTAAAGCAAGCCGCCAGAGCTTTCGCTAAAAAGACTTTTGCCAATAATTACCAATATGTCTTTGCTTTGCATACTGATACCGACAGCCCACACGTTCACCTCACCATCAAAAACTTAGGCTTTGATGGTAAGCGTCTTCACATCAAAAAAGGACAACCTCAAATCTGGAGAGAACAATTTGCTTGTGAATTGGAGAGGTTAGGCGTAGCGGCTGAAGCTACGCCTAGTTTGAAAAGAATTAAGTACAGAGTAAATCCAGTACAACAACTTCAACGATAGCTATCCACATGGGCTTATTAATTTAAAAGCTTTGGAGAGCATTTCGTTTCATAAATGACAGCACTCTTTCATCGCACTGTCATTATTTTAGAAGTTTAATTTCAATATATTCAGCCTCTGGAAAGAGCTTCTTAGCTCGTTGAAAAATAGGCTCTGCAATTTCATTACTAGGTAGCATCAGATCAACGGCATTATCACTTTCATTGAAAAAGGTCACTATCTGATCTGCTATTTGAATTTTATGAACAAACGACTTTTTGAGAGCTCTTCCTGTATGCTTAGAAAATATGTACCTTGGATAACCTAAGATCAAAAGATGATCCCCCTCGTCCCTCAGTACATTTTCAGGGGAAAAATTTTCTTTTCGATAAAGAAAAACTGGTGCACATGTCCCAATAATAACTGCAACTGCGAAGTACCATTCCATGATATATTCCCTTAAAATTAAGCGTTGAAAATAATGTTGGGTTCCTACTTTTTTTATAAGCTAGACAGAGCTACTAAAGCAGGAGTACCTTTAAACAAGCCACCGTTGTGAGATACCCCAGCATCACTACTGACTTTCTCCGCCTTCGAGGAAAAAGCTCACCTATCTCGACCTTATCATTTTTCTTCAGCTTCGAGCGCCAAATCAAAAACCATGTTATTGATAACTGATACTCAATGTCCTCAACCTTAAAACAAGCTTTATACAAGGGTCGAAAGTACAAGTGACATGAATGTACTAATTCATCATCAACCCTAATTTCTAGCTTAGTCGAAAGTCGATGGTACTTTAGATGAAACCGATTCCCATCTAACCAATGCTCTTCCAGCTCAACAGCTTTAAAACTCATCAATTAGCGCTTCTTTTTCCAGCCTAAAAATACTTTCATCATCAAGCCAACAAAAGCGCCAGCAGAAAAGTTTACAAGGGCATAAAAAGGAATGTTTTGTGGGTCTATTCCTCCTGTTGCCCCCTTCGCCATTAATGTAACGATGAACATGATTAAACCGAAAAGAACACCTAGTTTAAGCCATAACTTTGGAGATGCTTTAACCAGTGGTTGATGCTGTGCTTTTGATAACCTTTGTTTTTCAAATTGTAACCATTTTGACTCGCAAAAATGTTTTATTGGCACCCAAATCGGAAACGTTACGGCGAGTATCAACAGGCTTGTTAAGTTCCATAAACAGGGAATTTTCTCAGAGCAAGACGGACAGACATAACCAAACCAATGCCCAAACGCATTCCTTTTTGACCAAAGGCGCGCATCATGCAAACTTTCACAGTGTGGACAAGGAATATATTGACGTTCTAATAGCGGAGCATCGCTGGTTTTATCTATTAAGGTAATTTTAGGTAAGCGCTGCCCGAGAATGAGTTCATTAAAAGCAAGTGCTGGATTAATAACCCAATGGATTAGTAATAAATTGGGCAATTTCCAAACTGAGTATTTTTCTCTATCAAATTTCATACTCACCTTCCTAAGCCTTACTACCGAGGTAGTAATTAATTGCTTTTTGAGCTTCCAATATGCTCGATCCTGTTTGTTGTCGATATAGACGTATAGCTTTTATCTTTTGGTTATTTTTTAAAGCCTCTAGAACGTCAAGTGGAATAAACGCTTCACTGTTTACCGATATCCCTTGCTTCTCAAGCAATATATCGATTTTTCTTTCGATTTGTTTCATTTTCTTTCGATTAGCAGAGACTTCAGAAAAGTTAATCGCAATCAGCAGCCCGAACACTCCAAGCAGCGATAGAGCTGGTAATATTGATTCCATTAATTAAAATCCTTCTTCGAAATATCTCATAGGTGACTTGTTGAAAAAGCTTTTATAGAGTTGCTGTAAATTATCAGGTAGTTTTTCCCAATAAGGCTTTGAGTTTGATGGTGACACTTTCCAAAATAAATTTTCAATTATGCTCTTATCAATGCAGGCTTTTTCATCTTCACTTCCTATTCTGTATTTCTCTGAAAAGTATTCAAAAAGATACGAATAATCGGCTACTGGATCTTTATTCTTCATAGCCTTATTAAGAACGTCAGCTATTGACTCGAACCAAAACCAAAGGAGATCAGGGTCAACGGTTTCACTCCAGCGTTTGATATAAGCTAAATCAACCTGAACCGTAAAATCTGGAAAATTGCGCCTGAACTCAAGAAAGAAATCATTTAACATTTGCTTCAACTATGAAAATAATAACTTTCAAACTGATTTTTTTCTGAATAGCTTTAAACATAGAATTAGAGCTATAAGAGAAAAAACACCTAATCCAATAAAATCTTGAGTAAATATATTAAAGATTATACCAATGGCGCATACACCCAACCCAACTAGATTGAAATTCTTTTTCATGATTTTTCTACCCTGTTATTGAAGATAAGAATAGAAAGAAAACGCCCATAGCGGCAAGACCGGTAAGTACCATTACTGTAAGTGTTTTAGATTGCTTCATTGATTGAAGAAGAGCAAAATTTGTTAGCATACCTGTTGCCATTAAGCTATTGATAACAACATCTTCTTTAAGTTCCTTTTTCATAATATCCTCCAATGAATCGACAACAATTCAGCATTCTTAGCAAACGCTAACAAATAACATTTTTATAATATTTTAAAAACAATTGAATGTTATCACCAAAAATATTCAACAGATATAACCTCTGATTTAATTGATAGTTTTTTAAACAAACCATCTATCTCTCCAACTCTTCCCCCGCTTCCCTAACTTTCAACCTCCCAGCCAACTCAACAACACTTTTAGGCTGACTATCTCGATGCTGATTCAGCGAAACGACCTTTTCATTCACATTCTCAAGCTCCAGCATAAAATCATGTATTTTCTCAGCATCCCTTGAGGCTCGTAAAATTTCTTTGGGATCACCTTGTAAAACTTTTACCCAGTGGTCAACATAGGCGGCGTGTTGGCCATAGTCGTGACCTATTTGCAGTTCGTCACCTAACATAAGCGAAGCGATTTCAGCCCTGAGTTCTTCTTTTGCATAGGACTCATCACCGAAGCGGCCAGTTAGGTCTCGGTCTAAACGATGACTGGCGCCACTGGCATGGCCACATTCGTGCAAAATCGTGGCGTAAAATCGGTCAGCGGTTTCAAACTGCTCTCGTTTTGGTAGATGAATACTGTCAGTTGATGGGCAGTAGTAGGCGTTGTCATGTTGATCATGATGAATGGGCACACCTAAAGCATAAATGATTTTTTCTGCTCGCTGATGGCGTTGCCAGTCAGGTTCTGTTTTTATGTCTAACTCTGGTAAGCCTTCAATTTGTTCAGCGTTAAACACAATGGCCGAGAACACGTTGGGCTTATCTAGCTTTATGGTGACCTTAATGGGCTTGCCGTCACTGTCTAAAATAGGTTTATCGTTACTGTCCTTTTTTATTACTTTATCAAACAGCTTCCAGTATTGAACCAATGTGCCTCGTTCACTTTTTTGCACTTGTGCATCTAAACCTTGAGCTTGCTTGTAAGTCATCCAACGAGGATCACCTCTACCTTGCATGGCCAACCAAATGGCATTGGCACCTTTGTAACGAGTGCCACTAATCGGATTATGCGGCATTTTTGGTATACCTGCTTCCCAAGGAACCTGCCAAGGTGCTGCACCGACTTTAAGTTGTTCAATTAGCTCATTAGCGATACGCTCATAATAAGGTAGCTTTTGATTATTACACGCCATAACTAGGCCTCATTTATTTGGGTCGACTCAATAGCCTCTTCTTCCGTGATTGCAGTTTCTTCAACGGCTCCTAAATCTTCCGCTTGCTCTTGAGTCAGCTCAATTTCTTTTCCTGCACTGTTGAGTGCAAGTAATTTATCGTTCAAGCTCATGTTGCTGCTCCTTTATTTTGGGGTTAGTTTTATCGTGAATATGTTTAGGTTTAAGTCCGAATTTTTGCATTACCTTATCTAAAAATTTCTGCCGACTTTGTTTTGGTAAATGTTGGCCTACCTCTTTAGCTATATCTGCTACGTTTTTTGTTTTTGAACATTGATGTTCTGATTTTGATGCTGTTTTTTGAAGCTGCGAAAGCCGCTTGTAATCTGCTTCTGTTGGTCGATAACCAGAAACATGAACATCTTGCGATTTGGCCTGAAACCAAGCTTCTTTTTTAAATGCCTGACAACCCGATAAACGAATTTCAGTCCATTGCCGATTAGAAGCAATTGTCAATAAATCAGTCACAACTTTGCTATTGGTGAACCTTGTTTGCAGCTTTATACCTTTATCAGTGAAAGCCAATGACTGGGGTGGTGAGCGAAAGTAAAACTTGTTTTGAATCGAGAAATAACGATGATTCAGGCTAACAGGTAGCTCTGACTTTTCAGTTTGTGACTTTTGATAGCAGTCTACTTTGTTCAATTGCTTACTGAGAGCAGGAAATACAGATACATTTTCAGTCTGAACCGAATCTGCATTCTGTTTATTCTTCATCAATTCAATGCTATTTAGCCTTGGTTTTGATTCGGGTGTTAATTCTGGCTTATCACTCATTCTCTACCTCGAACAACTTGGTGACTAAAGGCATCGACTAACTGATTTAAATCGGCTTCAGAAAGTTCAGACTCATCCTGTGGATGGTGATTAAAGGACGAAGTGGTAACATTTGAACAGCCTGTGTCATCGCTGTCTTGCTTTGTTTTTGCTCTGAAATGAATAACAGGTGAAGTTCTAGGTTTTACTTCATTGATAATCGGTGATTTCCACAAGACCTTATCCCCTTGATTCCCCCTTATCATCAACTGTGCATCTTGATACCAGCGGATCTTGCTGCATTTTATGGGAGCGCTGTTTTCTAATAACAGCAATGCCTTGTCTTGTCCTAACTGAATAATCTCTTGCGGCAATAACAACGCTCTTTGGTGATCACTGATATTCTCACTTCTGCCGCCTTTGCCTGATAATTGACGACTGCGACTACGGTTATGAATGGTGTTATTGCCCAAGGTTTCGGATATTTCCCTCGCCACTTTGGGATTTTTCGGCGCAAACACGATGTGCAGCGCATGGTTTTCCATCAAGGTTTCAGCGCCATCGTGACCGTAGATCTCTCGTAACTGTGACGGTGATTGAATGATGGTGAGCAATCGCAGCCCATAACCTGCGACATAACTGATGCCACGACTCAAAATGCTGATTTTCCCGATAGCGGCAAACTCATCCATCAGCAGTAATACTTGATGTTTCAGATGTGGATTCTGATCAGGTAATTCTCTGGTATTAAGATCAATCAATTGCTGAAAGAACAGATTAATCAGCGGCGCTAAACGGGTTAAATCATCAGGGGTGACACCGACATAGATAGATAATTTTTGTTTTCGAAGCTGCCGTAAATCAAAGTCATTTTCTGAAGTAACTGCATCAATCACAGGGTTGTAAAATAGCTCTAATGCAGAGGTGAAACTTTTGCGAATTGAACCACGAGTGCGCTCTGGCGTATCAAGGTACTCTTTCAGAGCTAACAAGCATTGACTAGATAAACCAAAGTCAGAATCCAAGCGCATTTCCAATTGCTGCGCCAGATATTCATCTCCTTGAGTCAACAGTCGCATCACCTCGCCCATAGTCACAGGCAAGGGTGGAGTTTCGATAAGGTACAACACTAAACCTAGCCACAATGAACGTGCTGAGGCTTGCCAAACAGGGGCTTCATTATCGATATTGGGGAACAGCATTTGGCCAATTTTCTGGATATCGTTGATGCGAAAACTGGGGTCGTCAGAAATGTAATGCAGCGGGTTCCAGCGATGGCTCTGATAATCTCGTGGCGCAAGATTGAGAAGGAAACATTGCTGTCCATGCGCTTTACGAAAACCAGCCGTGATGTTCCAGTTTTCTTGCTTGATATCCAGTACCACTACTGAGTCTTGCCAAGTGAGTAGATTGGGAATGACCACACCAACACCTTTGCCGCTGCGAGTTGGTGCTGACATCAATACATGCTGTTGCCCTGCAAACTGTAGATACTTTTGTTTGAATAGTTGCTTTTGTTTACCAACAACGATGCCTTTATCACTTAACAGCCCTGCTTGTTGAATTTCCTTTTGGGTAGCGAATTTTGCGACACCATAAAGCGGTTGTTTTCTGGGTTTAAACCTTGCGGCTATCATTAATGCAAAAGGCGCGAAGCCAAAGACTACCGCAAGTGTTAACCAAAATTTTGTCTTGCTGTCGTGTCCGTAATAGTAGCCGTACTCGAACACCGTAAATGGCGTGGCTTGGTGATAGTTAAGATGCGCAAAATACAGATAAATGGCGCTGCTGAGCCAAAGGCTTAATAACAAACCTAAAACTATCAATCCTGAGTATAGCCACTTAGCTGTATGCAATATTTTCATTCATTACCTCTGCTCTATCGTCGCACTCACGAAAGTGGGTGCCTAGCGACTTTTCTCGAATCAACCAAAGACACTGGATTATCGACATACAAAACTGTCGTTATTTCATTTCCAGCTAAAAACATGCTGGTATGACGGCAAGAAAATCTCAACCACCATAATAAACCTCACTCACAAACCGCTTACCGTTGATATTTTTTATTTGCACAATCACATCGACGCACAAATACAGTAGCTGTTTAATGTCCTCTCTTGAAAGTGAACTGCCTGCTTGCGATTCCTTTAGCATCAGCACCAATTGCTCTAATGCCAGTTGTGGGCTACCAGCGTGCATAGTGGTGATACTGCCCGGATGACCAGAGTTGATGTTGCGCAAAAAGTAAAACGCTTCATCGCCTCGAATGAGTTCAGCGACAAACACACGGTCGGGCTTCATTCGTAAACTCGCTTCTAGCAGTTGCTTTTGAGTTATTGGTGCAATGCCTTGTTGCCCTGCGGAATAAAACAAACTTACACTATTGGTATGAGAACGATGAAGCTGCAACTCATCGACATTTTCGATCGAGATTAAGCGTTCATGCTTGGGGACTAACTCCAATAAAGAGCGAAAGAACGTGGTTTTGCCTGAGCCTGTCGCCCCTGAGACTATGATGTTTTTGCGCTCTGCAATCGCTTGTACGAGAAACGCTTTGATATCGCCTTGCTGTTTAAGCTTGGCTAAATCATCATTGTATTTGGTTTCAGATAAGTGGCATTGACTGAAGTAACCTTGCTGCTGATAATCCTCTAAGCTAAAGCACACCTCAGCGGGTTTACGAATGGTGAAGCTGATACGCCCAGACAAGGTAACTGGCGGTATTGCGATTTGAACTCGCTCACCATTGGGTAAAGTAGCCGATAATATTGGATGACTTGAATCCAGCTTTTGCCCTGAGTAAGTGGCAATGAGTTTGGCTAAGTGCTGGCAGTAATCAAAATTAAGTGCATCTACGTTATGCTGTTGCCAGCCCTGTGCCGTTTCAGTCATCACTTGTTGCGGCTGATTAATCACAATTTCAGTGACTGACTTCATCGTTAAAAATTTATCTAACATTTTAAGATAAGCCATTAACGCTAAACTGCGACCATCATTGGGCAAGCTGCAAGTCATAGACACTCCTGAAATCCAAATCACGAGCGACAAACACATTGATGTGCTCACCCTGATTTTTGAGTAAAGTTGGCTTAATACCGATGGAGTCTTGCAATGCAATCGAGGCTAAGTCTTTGGTGCCGCCAATGGTGTTACCGAACTGAATTTGATTTTTATTACCGCTGTTGGCCTTATTGGAAGCGTACTGGCCAACATCATTTATCAGACTGAGTAACATGGCGCTGCCGAAACGCTGTTTAAAATGACCATCGATAAAGCCGCTGTGTCCGCTGCGCCCCAAGGTATCGGTTCCTGCAGAATCCAAATCGATAATCACTCCGTTAGGCGTTTCAATGCGATCCCACAACACAAAGATCCGAGCCACACCTTGCTGTAAACCACCTTGATATTGGCCGACAATGTGACTGCCTTTTTCTAGCAACAGCACTTTGCCATTAGTGGAATAAATGTCTCGACTGAGTTGGCAACGGGTCATGCCTGGCACATCGGAGCTGATGGCCGTTTCTAAGATGCAGTCCAGAAACGCACCTTTGGTGATGAATAAATTCGGGTCAACAATACGACTGGCTAAACTGCCTGATAACTTGGTTGGTTGCAGCTTTTGTTGCAGTTCTGACGTGAGTTCAGATGCTTGATGAGGATTTTGATATTGAGTTCGCTGACTTTGTGTATCAGTAGTTTTGTTCATTCGAGGCTGGCTAAATGCCAGTAAAGCATCCGTCTGCTTACGCTGCTTCGGTGTCAGCGGTGTTTTATTGGAATGCCCCAAAACCGTATAGTGCGGCTCAGTGGCAATATTACCCGTATGCAGAATGTCAGGCTTTGCTGTATCTGTACTATTGCTTGTTGAGTGGTCAGAAGCTTTAGGTAACTCAGGCGGTTTGCCTAAATGGTCAGCAATGGTGTAATGATGATTGATATTTTGCTGCGTTTCGCCATGAGTAAAACCGCCATTGATGACAACCAATAACCCGACAACAGCCAATGCCAATATCAATAATATACTTTTGTTGAATTGCGGCCTACGGGAAATCGACGCTCCCAGCTGCGGTAAATCTTCCAAGGTTTCGGGTTCAGTTCCTTGATTGGGCGTTGAACTGGCGTCCATTATTTACCTCCTTTTAGAACTTTCAGGTGTCGCTTCACGTTTGAGATATTACTGGTCGAGTAGTCAGCGGCTTGCTCTGAGTCAAACGAGCGATTAAACAAACACAACACCTTATTACCTTGACGAAGTACCAGTTGTTTCGCAATGCGCTGAACGATAATGGTGTAGGGAAATGCAGGATTAATATTAGAGTTCACCAGAGATTCTTTATCATCACTGCCAACCGTATAAACTGCTGGGAAATCTTGTTTGCCGTTAAAGGTGATGTAAGTGAATCGGCCATCATCAAACACCGAAACAGGCAGCAATTCTGTATCACCTTTATAGAAGTAATTTTGGTTTTTCACCTTAGGTGCCTGAACGGAATGAAGCCGTTGTCTGAGTTGATGACGTTGCTGTTTTTTCCGTTGTGAATCTTTGACTTGCTGAGGATACAAAAACTGCACCTGAAACATCATATCGTTGGGTCTTGGATGAGCACCATGTTGTGACCAGTGCGCACTCAGCTCGAAATTGTAAACGTGGCTACCTTTATTTGAGTCAGTCAGCACCGTCATATTGGTCACGGCCTTTTGTGTTTTAGGTTTGATGAAAATATGGTTAGCAACGGGAGTGATTGCCCACGCATCGGTATCACCCATAGCAACCTGAGTTATGGTTTCGTGTTGTCCAAACTCAATATCGGTGGAAAAGCCATAATGACCGACCAACTTGACCACTTGCTGCGGATTGTAATTGATGTGTTTAACTCGCCTATCGAAATGACCTGAGTGAGGTGTTTCGAGGGCGAAAGCCTCAGCACAAATAACCATTGCTGTCATACCCATGAAAATGGGTATCCAGCGACTTATGTTTTTAAACACAGCAAAAAGCACTGGGCACCCGTTTTCACGAGTGCGACGAGATATAGAGCAAGAAAAGCGTTGCATCTAATCCCCTCCTGTTGCTTGATCGTTGCGATAACTCAACACCTGAAAACCGAGAGGATTTAATTGTCGGTCTTGCAATGACATCGGCGCATTGCGATACACAAAGGTAATGGTTGCTACCCAATGGGTGAGCGGATGCGTTTCACCTGCTCGTTTTATTTGTTTGGCGTAACGAACTAAAGCCGTGACTCGCTGCTCAGTGTTAACGTTGTCTTTAGCGATAAAGCTGATGGCGTTTACTTGAGTCACCACTTGAGCTTGTTGGCCATAAATGGAAATGGATGCTTGCGGGTTGGTTTTAGGATCAGTGTGTAGCGCAAAATCTTGCTGAACATTATCGACCGACATCAAGCCGACTAATTTTCGGTCGTAACTCCGAGTTTCCCACTGATAAGATTCACGATGGCGAACATATTGTGCCAGCCAGTATTTATCCAACACTTCCTGAGCTTGCTGCTTAACCTTGCCATGGCTGGTTAAAGTAGACACCACATCCACTAAACCTGAGTTGTTGTCGACTCGAATAACAAATGGCTCGATGGTTTTAAGCGGTAACAGGCAAACTAAACCGATGCCTTGTAGCACGGCAATTAAGGTCAATAACAAACAACAACGCCATGCTCTTTTTTCTGATTGTTTGATCCGAACGCTCAGCTCAGTATCCCAGCTTCTGGCTTCATTGAAATACTGCTTAAGCAGCGCCTTATCATTCATCATGCTGACCTATCGGCTTGAGTTTGACTGGCGTATGGTTGACAGGTTTTAGCCCTTTGCCATCATAATGACAATGCGGCGGTTTAGGCGCACTGGCGCAATGGGTTAACAACAAACAAGCAATAACCATTAGGGCTTTATTGATGCTTTTCCTCATTGATGTGTTCTCCCCGAAATGCTGTTACTACCAAAGCGTTTTTGATATGCCTGATACCCAATACCTAACGGCTTAACCGGTGCCGCTAACGCCTGTCCGGTATAGTTCATGTCTCGTCTTAGGGTGCGGTATTGATTTCTGAGTGTGGTTGGCCGTAAAGAGTGCAGACTATTAGCAATCGCACCATTGGCGGCAATTGCGACCCCGCCGCCTAACGCCGAGGCCATGGCTGGAATTTGTTTCATCACCAAAATGCACAAACCCAATACAATGCAGAGCATCGAACTGTCGCTGAGTGTGGTCATCGCCGCATGATTTGCAGCAATTTTATGAAGGTAACTGTTTGCGACTGACACCATCAATTGCCCCGATGTCACACCCAGTAACAACACAAAACCAAAGTTGAGTACCATGCCGAGCCAACTTTCGAAGAATCGTTGTGTCGCTTGGAATAATAAGAGGACAAAAAAAGCAGGGCCGATTGCCAACAAAATGCTGACCATCACTTTGCTCAGCAGAATAAAGAACGCCACCAACAGGGTTAAACAGCTGCCAATCAGTAATACCGCCACGGCAATAAAGTACATACCGAAGTTACCGTTCATAACCCCGCCCTGTTTCCACGCATTATCGGCAAGCGCAAACACCTGACTAAATAACTGATCTAGCAAATGCGCCGCATCCATCGAGTGACCGCCTGACACAATCGAAGCGAGAGTTTGTGGGGTATCGCTTAAAAAAGTAACAACGGTTTGGTTGTAGCGACCAACGGTTAATCCCAATGCCAAAATAAAGCCAATGCGCAAGATTCGATAAAAGCCTTCTTGCAATGGTGCTTCACTGCGACCAGTCATCAAGGCATAACCCCATATCGCCAGCCAGATGATCATCAAGCTGGAAAACAGTGGTACCAAGAAATGAATCAACCGCTCAGAGCCTTGCTGCACATAGTCGTGCAGTGCCTTGTCGACTAGGTCGAAAATGCCCTGATACAGATTGCTTTTAGCGGCCACAGGATTCTACTCCTTGTTCCAATCGATGGGATGTAACTCACCCGCTGAGCGTTGATTAGCCGCATGTAGCGCATTAATGCAATCAGGCTCTTTATTGTATTTAGCGGGGTCATCGCTACAGAGCTTTAAAGTCTGATCTAAAATTTCGTTATGCTTGAGAAACCAAGATACCGTGTGTCCTTGGTCGACTTTCTGCTCAGGTTGAGAGCAAGCTGTCACGGTGATAACGGCGATAGAAAGTAAGATCAGTGTTGATGTTTTCATGCAGATACCTCTTTTTTGTCTTTGTTCTATTTATGCTCCATGCTTCTTATCGTTCCTGTGAAAACGGGAACCCAGTGTCTTTCAGAAACTTTAAACAAAAGGCGCTGGACGCCAGCCTTCGCTTGGCATGACGGCAAAATCATTACCAATCAATCGGTTTTAATTCACCCGCTGATTCAATCGCCATTTGGGTAATTTTTTGTTGCGTTAACGCATCATTGGCCTGCGCTTGGGCATTAAGTAATTGCAGCTTGGCTTGTTCGTTTTGCAGCATTACGCCCTCGGCATTTATCCGAGCTTGCAAATCCTCAATGTCTTTTTGTTGTGGTGCTTGATTAATCTTTTCAATCAGCCTCATGAGTTGCTGATAACGAGCTTGAGTTTGTTGCAATGACACTTGGGTTTGTCCAAACCAGCGACCTCGATAACGATTAACGTCATCGTATAAACCTGCGACATCGCCGCCGAGCTTTAACCAGTCGCTGTTATGTATGCCTTGTTTGTTTAACGTCAGGTTAGGATCAACTTTGACGCTAATGTCATAAATCGAATCAATGCTATTTGCCATTCCACGAACGCCATTAATACTATTGAGCTGCGATTTTGCCGTTTGAACTTGCTGTTTGAGAGTATTGATTTCCTCAAGCATGTGTTTCACTTGAATGATATTTTGATGCAGGTTAGCGGCATCAATCACGGGAAAAGCTTGGGCTGATGTAGATAGAAATATCACAGCTATGACTATTCCGTCGTACCCGTGAATACGGGTACCCAGTGCCTTTAGAATCTTTAAAAAGAAAAAGTCGCTAGATTCCCGCTTACTACATGCGGGAATGACGAGCGTTGTGCCTTTGCCGTCGTACCCGTGAAAACGGGTACCCAGTGACTTTATCCTGTTCATTTACCACCTCGCTTATCTCGTAAAGCATCAAAATAAAGCGGCAACCAAGCATTCGATTCATCACCCACTTGCTCAATCAGCTGCGTCATTAACTCCACTTTGTCTGTGGTACCCGAGATCACCGCTAACTCCTCATCAAAGCCATTCAAGTCCAGTGTGTTAACCGAGCTGGATTGCCCTTGTTTGACGATAAACTGGCGTGAATTGGGTTGAAGTTCCGTTTTAATCAGCTCAAATTCACGTTCGCTAAGATGCAGGCCATCGACGTAATCTTCACGTCTGGCTTTGGGGTTTGGCATTAAAATGAGCGTGGCGCATTGCTCGATTAATGAATGCGCAATTGGTGAATTAAGTACGTCACGGGCTGACTGAGTGCCGTAAACCATAATGCCGTTTTGCTTACGAATGGTCTTTTGTTTGTTATTGGCGAGATCTTCAAAGTACTCATCTGCAAGTAGCTTCCAGAATTCATCCATGATGATTTGCAGTCTACGACCATCAATCAAGCTTTCAATCCGATGAAACAGATACATCACAATCGGCGTTCTGATCTCAGGAGTATCTAAAAACTCCGTAACATCAAAGGCCAGCAAAGTTTGGTTATCGACGGAAAGCTCATCAACATCATTATCCAATACCCAAGCTAATTCACCGCCCTGACACCATTTTTGTAATTTGGAATAACAACCGTCATTGTCAACGGGATCGAGAAATTCCAGACAGCGGCTTAAGCGTCTATCTTGCTGTTCAAGGCTCATCACACCATTCACAGCATTAGCGATTTCTTGCTGCTGAGTATGGGTTAGGTCATCACCGCATAACTTGCTGATAAGTCGGTTGAGAAACAGTTTATTTGCGGGTGAGTCCTGTAACTGAAACGGATTAAACCCTGTCGACTTACCCATTTTTAATGGCAGGTACAAACCATCACAAGCTCGTACATAAACCTCTAAACCACGGTCTTTATCAAAGATGATTTGGGTTGGCTCAAACTTCTTACTTTGCGAAATTAAGAAACCTTGCAGCACAGTCTTACCGCTACCCGATGCACCAATAATTAAGGTATTGCCTAATGCGTGGTGCTCATCCTTGAGCGTGGTTTCCTTAGAGTGATTGCGACTTGGATTGCTATTGTTCCTCCTGTGTTCAAGCAAGTTAACTTTGTGAATGTTAGTCTCGTGAAAGTTAAAGTAGTAAGGCGAGCCAGAAGCTGATTTAAACAAAGTCACCGCTGTGCCCCATTGGTTCCCTGCCATCTTCCCTGATGGATAATTATGAAAACTGCAAAATCCAGCAAAGTTTTTAGAGGATATCGGCGCTGGACGTGGGCGATATTGACTGTTAGCAGGCAATTGTGACCAAAAAGCTGCGGCCAATGCCGTACTTTCTCAAACGGGAATGACGGCCATATCAGCCAACTCGGATTTGAGCTGTGACAGATGCAGTTCTAATTTCGCGTTTGAATCAGTAAGCACAGCTAACACCAAATGATGCTCACCATAGACAATACGATTTGAGGTAATGTCATCCAGCCCCGAGTCAATGGCATCAATTTGCGAATGGGCAAAGTCACCTGTGGTATGTAGACGTTTTTGTTGGCGTTGCAGCAGTTCGGTTGATACAGGTTTAGATAAAAACTGAAAGCTTTGCGTTAGCACCAACTCAAAAGGTGCCGACAATAGAACATTAAGCAAACCCGCTTCCGTCCGCTCAGGGTACTCCGAGATCCCCAAGCAAGATCCAAAACGGGTTTGCGTAATGCCCTTTAATGCAAAAGTGTCACCACCAAACAGTGGTCGTTGCCGCATCATCGAATGTGAAATATTGGCTTTCGGTAATGCTCTGGCTTGCCACTCACCATTGACCAAATAATCCAAAACGGTCAACAACTCCGAATACCAAACGCCATTAGAAAAATACGTACCGAGCCGTTGTGGTTGATAATCGGATAATGACGCCAATACTGTGCTGACAATTTCATTGAGTGTATTACTCGCTCGTTTGATTTCTTCAATAGCTTGCTCTTGTGACATGCTCTTAGATTTACCAAACCAAGCTGAAACACTTTGATACTGGCCGCGATAGATAACAGTTAAATACAGCTCATTAATCATCAACTGACTTTGACAAACCTGTTTGGCGTATTTGTCATTCAGCTGTTTATCGAAATCGCATTTGAAGTCACCGTGAGGAAACACTTTGTGCTCTCTACGAATTAAGTGCGTCCAAACGCAAACTTGAGGATTGGCGATATTTCGCAGTAATAAATTCAACTGCTCTTTCCAAAGTAAAACCTGTTCTGGAGCTACCGACTCATGCGCCACACCTTGCAAGCGGATCATTTGCAAATAGTCGCCACTATGAGTTTTAATGGTGTGTTCATCCACATGAGTTTGATAGGGAATAAACTCAGCCGCTTCGTTTTCACCCTGCCAGATATGCTTAGGAACTGACTTATTCATAAACCGTTCCTCAAGATGGAATTGCGGCTACGAGTATTACGATAAGGACAAGCCGTAGCTGCGCCAAACTGACGCCACGCTATCGACTTAGCCTTGGTTTTTAGCCATAACAACATTAGTCTAAGCAATCGTGGATCACGCAGACACAACACATACATCACGCCGTGGATAGGAAGGTAAAGCAGTAGAGTTAACGGATTTTTGCTGGCTATCATCAGCACAGCAACTAACGCACTAGCGACAATAATGGCATCTAAGGTGACACCCCATTTCATCGCAGGGCGAGTGACGGCAACAAATAAAGGATCATGTCGATTGGATTCTAATGTATTCATCATCAACCTCTATTTCACCGCTGAAATAATCATGTCGACAATGGTGGTACCGCCGAATACCAACACGATACCGGCAATGTATTTGCCGCAGGTTTCGCCTGTAATTCGACCAAACCACGCTAGGTATCCCAAAATCGCTATCCCAATCACCGCCGCACTTCGGGCAATGCCATTGGTCAACAAGTTCATCACCCAATTAACCCCCTCAGTGATTGGGTTAGCGAAAGCGATTTCGGGAAATAGGAATAGAAGAAAAAGCAGCCAGAGTTGAGCCATTACAAATCGATATGGCCGAATAGCTGAAACAGTATTTGTTGTAGGGCTAGAAACGAAAAAGCCTTTCATTCCTTGCTCTCCTTCGGATTAGAGAGTTTGTTTGAAAGGCAGTTTATGGCTAAGATTAGTTATTAGGTAGGTTTATAGCCTCTACCCATAAACCTTTTAGGACGGGATGTTTTTAGTAACGACATTGGCGTTATCACTTGTAACTATATAGATTTTATGGTTGATATACTGCTACTTCCTTCGAAAGCTAATTTTTCTAGATATTGATTATTAGATTCTTTTTTTAATAAAATATTTAATGAATCAAGAGTTTTTTCAATTACTTTGCACAACCTTGCCTCCGACTGAACTAGCTCTTTTGCATTGTTTTTATCAGTGAGAATTAATGACAACTCAATATATTCACTGTTGATCTCTCGGATATCTCTATTATTTTTAAAAACGTTATAGCATTTTATTAAATAGTCGAAGTGATATTCTTGTAGATTATGAAACCCTAAACCAACCTGAGGTCTCTTATCAATGACCAAATTGAGTAAAGGATCTCTAAAATACGAAGTGCTAAGTAAGGATCTATCTGATGGTAGTTTTGAATTATTTGTAAATAGTAATAACTTTGAAACAACATCTCGATAGGTATTTAATGTACTATCAGGAGTAAATAGATTAAACACGTATAACTCATTGAGGTGATTATAAAATACGTCACCGAACTCCCTGCTTTTAATAAAATCCACCTTAATCATTGAACCTAGCTGACGAATAGTTCCTATTAAATTAAGGACTTCGTTATACCGCTTTGCATCATCAAGGTTTCCAAGTGCTTCTGCACGCTTTTCTATATGCTCAAACGCCCAACAAATGTCTTGTAATGAACCTGCTATAATGTCGGCTTCTGAAGTTTGCATATGTACTTCAAATTCACATGTTTCAAAATTATTTTTTGGAAAAATATTGCGATACAAGTTTTCTTTATCAAAAAAATGAATACTATGCACTGCTTCCAGTTGCTCTAACTGGTGGAGGAAACTTTCTTTATGCCCTTGAAACCTTTGAAATGCTATGAGCTTTTTTTGCTCATTCCAAAGGTCATTTTGTTGAGTTTCAATTCTTTGTTGATTAATACTATTTTGGGCGTTTTGCCAAAATGCAAATACTAATGCGCCTACAGTGCCTATTGCTGCAAAGAAAGTGCTATAAGCAGATATACTGCTGTCTCTTGATCAGATCTTAGTGCATTTCTCCGTCAGCTAGCATTTCTTTCGCCATCCTATATCCAACGACATAAGATTGAAGGGTATCCCAACCTTCCCAAATCGTTTCCCAACCTGCTA
>NZ_JAFEUN010000084.1 GCF_016900895.1 Parashewanella hymeniacidonis | reverse complement strand
CCTTCTGGAAACGCTCACTAAAAACAAATTTGCTTTTGATATTTATCACCAGAGTTGGACTTCCTGCTCTGGCGAGCTCGCTTGTATTTGTGACTTTAGATCATATAGATCTGATCAGTCCCGCTCATTTCATAAATCAAAATATCATTTACCCAATATGTTTTATGTAAATGATATTTTGTTGGCACTTATTGCAGCTATGTGGTCACTAGGCCTTATTGAAGTGTAATATCTAATCCAATAAAACTAGAAATAACATATAACCAACCTTTCAACTCTATTAACAAGTAGTAATTTCTTGTTTGATTTTTGGTCTAAAAGACCACACTATAATATAGATTAAGCTAAATAGGGGAATAAATGAAAGAAAGAAACCTAAAAACAAAACCTTTGTTAAGTTTTTAGTTTTATTTCTTGCAAAAATATATACCAATATAGTTGATAATGGTATCCAAAAGAGTAAGAACTCTCCAAACAAATTAATATTAATACCCATTTCACCCTCTTACTACAAATAAAGTCACTTCAAATTGACTAATTGGATTTGTCTTCGGTTAACAGTTATTTTCTGAATAATTTAGGGCAACCCAAAACAATTCTCATTAAAGACGTGTTAAACAACACGTCTTTAATGTTTCATAAATATTTAAAATATCAAACAGCTTTACAAGAAATTCCGCCTGAAGAGTTTGCAGAACAAATCATCCATATCGGACCGCCACCAGAACCTCCTGCACCACCAGCTCCCCCAACAATAGTAGTGGTGACACCAACTCTGCTTCCGGCTTGTTGAAAGTCTTCAAAATTCTCTATTGGTACGTATATTTCACCAGATGTTAATAATTGATTTTTATTTAAAGGAAGCTCAACACCTTCACTGTCATGAACAGATATAAGTTTCAATGTAAAATCAGAGTTGTGATCTAATCCTGTTAATTGGAAGTTTGCATATGAACCATCTGAAAATTTGATAGTTGCAACCCATTTTAAGTTAAGAAGTTTACCTGCAAGGTTTAATACGGCACTACCATATGTATTTATTTTAGTAGATAAAGACATATTATTATTATAGTGATTTTTTACAAGAGCTTGGTTTCTGTTACTTCCAATTAAATCTAAAGAAGTATTTGCTAAATTAACAGGTACTACATATCCTGATGAATCACTGGCAAAATTGTCAAAAATTGAATCCAGTTGTGACTTTATAGCTAACTCATTGCTATTCAATGACTGTTCAATCACATGAGTCATTGGCCTTATACCTGGTTCGCTTGTAGTTATATGAACAATGGCATATTTTTTTAAAACACGATCCTCAGGATTCAAAACAAAAACTTCAGCTCTTGTTTTTCCTTCTTGCAAACCAACATATTTTGCAACAGCCTTATAATCTGAGCTGTAGTTGCAAGTAGAACATTGAGTTAATACATCAGCTCCTTCTGATTGTTTACTACATAAAAGTGATGAAAAAAACATCAGCACAAATATAAACTTTTTCATAACAATTTAATTCCCTTAAATAGTTTATTGTTTTTTAACAAAAATATAATGTCTTACAATCAAAATCTTACCAGAACCCTCTAACACAGTCACTTTATTTTTACATTTAATTAACACTTTAGGTTGAAATTACTACAACTTTGCTACGACTTTAGAGATACTAAGTCTTTAACATAAACTTTATCTCCGCCACTAAATACTGAAAAAAACAAATACCAATATAATAAAAATACATCATTCCTATTTACCATAACGTATCTTGCATGCAACTCTAAAAGTGACTTCGAGTAAAATCACCGCTAACAGCACAAAAGAACATATTATCTTACGAAAAACTGCTGAATTTAGTTAGTTAATAAATGATGATTTTCACCACAACAGCACTTGATGCAAATTTATAGCACTAACCACTATAACAGTTAATCATTAGGTCTGATTTGTCAAAAAAGAGACTGTCGAAAGAACATTATTTTGAACGAGTAGACATTAGAAATAGTATTGCAACGAATGGGCGTTACTGACTCACTTTGGGGCAAAAACGTGTTAGCGAATAAAAGTACGACCACTAAAAACGTAAGCATTCACCAGAGGGGTATTGACAATCTCAAACTCCCGTTTATTGGCATTTATAACTACAAGCTTGCCATTGTTTTGTGACACAAGTACCACCCCGCAAGTAAGTTTCACTGTTTATTTGAAAAGTCAATACGGGGCTGGTGAATGGTTACCTAAAAACAAGCTGCACTTAACTCATAACAAATCAGCTCATATCCTTCTTAAACCGACATAGTTTCAATTTCAGCTGCTTGAGATTTTAGGTAACAGGTCTTTACTAAAACATTCTCACTAAGCGCTTCGAAAATGGAAATGTCATCCTGCTGAATGAATGGCTCTGTTTTGAGATGTTCTATTAACACTCCACTACTAAGTTGGTAAATGACTTTATCGGCCAAAGATATCAATAATCGAGACAGTAATTTTTTATTGATATGGCAAGTTTCAGCAAAGTCAGCAAGTTGGTAAGCATTGATATGATCAGGCTCAAATTCATCCCCCATTGCCATAGCTAGAACATGCTTAAATTGAGGAAACATAGCAATATTTACCAAGTCATAAGCTTGTGTAAATCGCTTGTGCTTTTTATCAAAAAATAAAGAGACGTTTTTTCCGTGACTGTCGTAATTGCTTATCATCAGATTAAACAATTGCCAGTTAATCAGCCATTGCATACTTTCAACAGGTAAGGACATCGTTTTACAAAATTCAAATAGCTTCTCCAAACTGACACCATCACGAATATGTTTAACATCACGTCCATCACCTAGATTGCGTTCATATTTATGATATCTTGATAGACCCAATGCTTGGCAACCATCAATGACATGTCTTCGCATCACCTTGGAGGACTCAGCTATATATCGACGATCAAATCGCTTTACGATCAATGATGGGTGTTGACCAAATCGTCTAAATTGAATATCGGCGGTAGGTAAACCCACTGCAGCAGATAATTTCATGCAAAAGAATTCATTTAATACTAAGTTAGGGCAATTTTTCTTTTCAAACTTAAGAATATGAGTTGAACATAAAGATCCATCACCAAATCCAATTTGCTCTTCGTCATTAATAAAAACATTAAGTTTATCTTGAACTCCAGCGACACTGAGTCGTGGTTTATCATCCCAAGTAAGTAACCCAAACTCTTCTTTATTATCAAGGCGTGCGACTAACTCTTCTTCTGTGAGTATTCTTAAAGTGGCTTTCTGATTTAAAGAGTCATCACTCACAGATGATGAAAAGGTAACTGCACCGGATAAATCATTTCCAAGAGCATTGACCTGTGAATAGACATTTTTTTCAGAAACACCTAGGTTTTCAGCCAGTAGCGTTCTTGCTTCACCTTCTGGTAAGGCGTTATCAAGGTAGTTATATACAGCAGAGGCTGAATGTTGATTATCTAACGAAAGGCTTGGTGATATAGCGAACCCAGTTTGTTGCCAGTCTGGGACATATTCAAGCTTCAATAAATGTGTTTTATCATTTAGCTGTAGGCTAGCTATCTTTTTGCCACCATAATTCACATTCACTTGGTATGCTAATTTAGTTACGGCCATAGAAAGTTATACCCATTCATCATTTATTGATGGCTCATTGACAGCTAAAAGCTCTTTGGACGTTAATTGAATACCGAGTCCATTGAGTACTGCAAAAGTCGCAGCAAGCGTACAATTAGAATTACCATTTTCAATACGAGATAAGGTGTTAATTCCAACTCCACATAACGAGGCACAATCAATTAACTTCATGCCGAGCTCTGTTCTCTTTGCTTTTATCAACTGACCTAACACGTTAGCATCATTAATGTACGGTGAGCTTGGTAAAGCCGATAACGTCACTTTCTTTGCCACTTTATCTTCTCTTTTTTAATCACCATTATTGGTGAGTATATTAACTTTATTGATATTTGCAATAATAATAACCAATAGTAGTGAATAAAGTAGATAGTATTTAATTAACACCTAACATCACAAATATCGGTGATTATTTACTTTAGCTGTATACAGAAGGTTTAGTAAATTCATTATCACTGTTAGATCACTTTAAATCACCGCTGATTGGTGATCTTCTTATGAAAATAACTGATTGAATAACAATAAAAAGCTTTAGTTTTTAATTTAATATTACCAAAATTACTGTTTAGCGATCCCCCTATAGAGGCATTTAATTGACCAAGCTGCGAACTATGCAACTTAATTTTGTGTCCACTACAGGTAGAGCGGATCACCTCTAATCTGGTGACCAAATTCCACTACATACATACAGCAGAAATAAAGAATAAAGACAATCTAAGTATAAATATTGTAAAAATTGATAATATTTCCTTATAATTAGGACAGAAATAAAAAAAATGTCCTATAAAATGTCCTTAAAAAAAGAAAATTTATTAATATCAATACTGCGGACAGTTTTATGCTGCAATAACCCCGAACTCTTCAAGTTCACTGATGACTTGAGATACTTTTATTAGGGAAACGATTTGATAAACGCTTAGCTGCAGGAACCTACGCCAAAAATATTGAGCAACGCTTACTTATTGATTTGTCTTATAACTCAAGTCGATTGGAAGGGAATACTTACTCAAAGCTTGATACAGAAAGGCTTATTGAAAGTGGACTAATGGCTGATGGCAAGATCCATGAAGAAACCGTGATGATCCTTAATCACAAAGAAGCCATTCTTTTTTTAGTTGAAAACGCAGAAGAAATTGAGCTCAATAGTTTTACTATTCGAAATCTCCACTATTTATTATCGCAAGATTTACTCAAAAACCCTGAAGCTTGCGGTAATGTAAGACAAGTTGAAGTAACTATTGGAAAGAGTGCTTATCTGCCACTGAACAATCCTCATCAATTACGAGAATATCTTGAGGTTTTACTTAGAAAAGCTCAGCAAATTGTAGACCCATTTGAGCAAAGCTTCTTTCTATTACTGCATTTATCCTATTTACAAGCCTTTGAAGATGTCAACAAACGCACTGCACGACTGGCTTGCAACATTGCCTTTATTAAGGACAACCTGTGTCCTTTAAGTTTTATTGATGTCCCAAATGAAGATTACTTCAAAGCCCTGCTCTATTTTTATGAGAAAAATGATGTCAAACCCGCATTGGAGTTATTTGAATGGGCATATTCAAGATCTTGTCAGCAATACGAAGTAGTAAAAGCATCACTTGGGGAAATAGACACTTATCGTATTCAGTATAGAAATGAGCGCAAACAAGCAATGGGAGAAGTCATTCGTCAACAATTGCAAGGAAAAGCGATAGAAGCTTTTTTAAAGCAATTTTGTATCGAAAATAATGTTGAATCGCCTGATAAATTTATTGTGATGACCGAGAATGACTTAAAACAGCTTCATAGCGGAGCTATTATAGGCTTAGGAATAAAAAAAAATACATTTTATGAATGGAAGCGCAGCAGCGACTGTTTGGAATAGCTCATAGATGAAAATACTCACATGATTTATTTTCATCTGGGCTTTTTTCTCAAAGTGTTCCACCAATGCCCCACCAACACAATGTCAAACATATGATATATATAGCTTTTACACTTTCTGTATTGGTAAATAATCAATATATTTGGGGTAGATATTAACTCTACCTCTACCCCAACCTCGAACACTTTAGATTTCGACTATTTTCGAAAACAACTTAAACAATTCAGGTTTGATCCAATTAGTGCAAAATACTTCATATTTTGGTTTATTAAAGGTATAGATTTTGTTCACTGAAACCGACTCTGAAGGCCGACACATTCGAGAAACCTTATATCTGGTGTAATGTGTGAGTTCACTTAACGCAATGGGTTTACTGAACTCTAACCCTTTAGATACTTTCATATTCAAATAATACAGCTGACCATCCCACAACAGTTTTAACTTTCCTCCATCAGCTAAAAGTTCTCCTTTTAAATCTGGTGAATGAGCCATGTTAATGTCACCAGTGGCATCACTAAACATAAACAAGCCTGAAATAACCATCACCGTATAACCAAGCTTGATAAAAACTTTTTTAGGTATATTATCGATAAACAATTTAACCAGTAACGTCGATGATACAGCTGCTAAAGCAACCAAACCACCGACCTGCACTGCTTTAGAAGTTAAAATACCCAACCAGGTATACATACATATCTTCATTATATGTATGACTATTTCATTTGCAGCTCGTGTGGCAATCACTTCCTCATTGTTCAAGTTATATCTAAAATAAATTCGATTAAACAAGACACCAACAGCCCCAAGCAATGATGAAATAAGACCAACAGACAGGCCAACAATGGCTAAAATCCAATTGGGTAATGTATCGACATAATCGTCGTTTGCAGACTTTTTGAAGATCATAAATAAATTACTGATCAAAAATAGGCTTAGCGCTAATTTTAATAGAGCGGGATCTAAATATGATAATAAAAAAGCGCCTAGAGCAATACCGGGAATAGACGCCAAAACAATCCATTTCACCATGAACCATTTTATATTTTTATAGAAAATAATGATCCGCGATAATGAGCTGGTAGCGGTGCCGATAGTAATAGCAACTGGGATATGTGTTGAATTAAGGACTTGACCTAATATAGGGATAAGTACTAATCCAGCACCACCACCAGAAACTGCACTGATACTGAACGCAATGAATGACACAACAAAAACGAGAAATAAACTCACCATATCTCTATCCACCTGCACGCTATTTTAGAGTCTTTATTCAAGACTTATAACGAATTCAACAGGTTGACTGTATTACAATTAAACTTAATAAAAACTGTCTGCTTAATATGTAAGTGTAATATGCCGCTTCAGAGACTATTTTATTTTAGAATAAATAAGATTATTTTCTTTTATTAGAAAACGATCAGTGGATGCATAGCCACCTGAACCTGCTGATTTGATGGTGATTATGATTTGATTATTATCCGCTTCCACTTTATCTAGTTGGCCGTCACGTATTCGAATAACTCCATCAATAAAGTCATCATAAGGAAAATCTGGATTCGCACCATAGAGGCGAACACTCTAACTGCCGAGACTTCGAGGCTCATTTTCACCTTCTGCGACAATGACATGGCGTTTATCTTTCAATACAAATTCAAAATGCTAACTTTGAGTTGCAGTTTCACAATGACTTATTAGAGATAAATTATCGTTACTTTTAGCATGCTGTCAGTAAAAGTACACATAAAAGACCAAGACAAGTTCGCATCGATACCCCCTATTTTTACCACTTTGTAGTTGGGTGTTAATATACGCCCAATGAATGAAATCAACTAGGTAAAAGCAATTTATGGCTAAAATTGAAGTTATTGTCGGCACAACATTAGGTGGTGCGGAATATGTATCTGACGAATTGATCAGTATATTAACTGAGCAAGGGCATGAAACTGAGCAGCATTTAACGCCAGATCTTGGTGCGCTTAATACCAGTAATTTGTGGTTATTGGTAAGTTCAACTCATGGAGCAGGAGAGCTTCCAGATAATATTCAACCTTTCCACCGACAAATTTTAGAACAAAAACCGGATCTGACTGCTGTAAAATTCGCCGCTTGTTCGATTGGAGACTCCAGTTATGATACTTTTTGTGAAGGCCCAGAACTTTTGATCAAAAGTTTTCAACAGCTCGGTGCCAAAGAAATTGTGAATAAGATCCAAATTGATGTTCAACAAGAAGAGTTACCAGAAGATACTGCAATCAACTGGTTAGAAAGCTGGAAAGATCAGATCCTTTAATATCCTCCTCTTAATTTCGTATTTAACACACACCTTAGATCAGATCTATTCACAGAGTTATTCGCATTGGGATAACTCTGTGGGTAACGTTTGATCTAACTCTGATCAAGCTGGGGTAAAAAAAAGGTCATTTTAAAATAAGATCATCGCTGTGGATAACTCACCGATCTATCCCCAACTTATAACTGAGTAGATCGCGGTTTGATCACACGATCCAAATGTCGTTAACCATTGGTTTTATAAAGTAATATTCGCTTATCAACAGAAAAGTGCTCCCTTAATAATAAACAATAATAAGAAGATCTATATATAAATAAAAAGATCTATTAAAGAGATCATGTTGAAGATCGACATTTTAAATATTCAAAGATGATCATTCACCTAGTTGTGAGTAAGTGTTAAAATATCCAGCTCGCTAAAAGTGGCGATCCCTAATTTTGATCTCAATAATGATCAACCCAAAAGGGTTTTATTTTTGACGTAAAGGTGTGAAATGCATTTTCATGAACGGTTTGATGTAATAGTGGTTGGCGGTGGTCATGCCGGAACTGAAGCAGCACTTGCAGCTGCAAGAATGGGTGTAAACACGTTATTGCTTACGCATAACATTGATACTTTAGGTCAAATGTCATGTAATCCAGCCATTGGTGGTATTGGTAAAGGTCATTTAGTCAAAGAGATTGATGCTTTGGGTGGTGCAATGGCCATTGCGACCGATCATGCCGGTATCCAATTTAGAACCTTAAATTCGAGTAAAGGGCCTGCGGTTCGTGCTACTCGTGCGCAAGCTGATCGCAGTTTATATCGTCAAAAAATTCAAACCATTTTACAAAGCCAACCCAATTTGCGTTTATTTCAACAGTCAGTTGATGACTTGATCATTGAAAACGATCGAGTCGTTGGGGTCGTGACTCAGATGGGACTTGCCTTTGCTGCCGAAACAGTTGTTTTAACTGCTGGGACGTTCTTGAGTGGTAAAATTCATATTGGTCTTGAAAATTACAGTGGTGGCCGAGCAGGTGATCCACCGTCCATCAGTTTAGCCCAACGTTTAAAAGAGTTGCCGATGCGAATTGGTCGTTTAAAGACGGGGACACCACCACGTCTCGACGCAAATAGCATTGATTTTTCAAAGATGCAAGAACAAAAAGGTGATGACCCATTGCCGATAATGTCATTTATTGGTGATGTTAATCAGCATCCTGAACAGGTCAGCTGCCATATTACCCATACCAATGAGCAAACCCATGACATTATCCGTGGTGGATTAGATCGAAGCCCTATGTACAGCGGCGAGATTGAGGGCGTTGGCCCGAGATACTGTCCGTCAATTGAAGATAAGATCATGCGCTTTGCAGATAAAAATTCGCATCAGATCTTTATTGAACCTGAAGGATTAAATACCAATGAAATCTATCCAAATGGTATATCCACCAGCCTACCATTTGATGTACAACTGAATTTGGTACGCTCCATTCAAGGGATGGAAAATGCGCAGATCATTCGCCCTGGTTATGCCATCGAGTATGATTACTTTGATCCACGAGATCTAAAGAATTCCTTAGAAACAAAATACATTTCTGGGTTGTTCTTTGCAGGACAAATCAATGGTACTACTGGCTACGAAGAAGCCGGTGCTCAAGGGTTATTAGCTGGTATGAATGCCGCTTTGCAAGTGCAAGGTAAGGATTCATGGTGCCCTCGTCGTGATGAAGCTTACCTTGGTGTATTGGTTGATGATCTTTCAACACTGGGTACCAAAGAGCCATATCGTATGTTTACCAGTAGAGCAGAATATCGCTTACTGCTGCGTGAAGATAATGCTGATATGCGTTTGACTGAAAAAGGTCGTGAACTTGGCTTAGTGGATGATGAACGTTGGCAGGTATTCAATGATAAGCGTGAAGCGATTGAGACTGAATTACAGCGTTTACGGAGCCAATGGGTGCATCCAAAATCGGGTTTAGTGGATATTCTTAATCCACATCTCAATACGCCAATTTCTCGTGAAGCCACGTTTGAAGAATTATTGCGTCGCCCTGAAATGGATTATGGAAAATTAACCTCCATTGAAGGTTTTGGCCCAGCGATTGAAGATCCTCTTGCCGCAGAGCAAGTACAAATTCAAGTAAAGTATTCAGGATATATTCAACGGCAGCTGCAAGAAATAGAAAAACAGCAACGAAATGAAAATACGGGTTTACCCGTCAAATTAGATTATCAAGAAGTACCTGGGCTCTCAAATGAAGTGATCGCCAAACTGAATGAAGCCAGACCTGAAACCATTGGTCAGGCTTCACGGATCTCAGGGATCACTCCGGCAGCAATTTCAATTTTATTAGTGCATCTTAAGAAACGTGGCCTTTTGAGAAAGAGCGCTTAATCACTCAATCTGTTATGCTTTATTGAACAAGGGAAGCTTTTTGCTTCCCTTGTTGTTTTCTGGACGTCATAATATGGGGTTGAATTTTATTATGAGATCTTGAAACACATGACATCTGAACTGAAGCAGCAACTTGTTCATTATCTTTTTCAAGCTGAAATTACAATTACTGAGCAACAACAGCAGCAATTGGTTGGTTTAGTTGCTATGCTCAATAAATGGAACAAAGCCTATAATTTGACTTCAGTTCGAGATCCTATGCAAATGCTGGTTCGCCATATCATGGACAGCGTTGTGGTATCAAAACATCTTAACGGACAACGTTTTATTGATGTGGGTACCGGCCCTGGATTACCAGGCTTGCCGTTGGCCATCATCAATCCAGATAAAGAATTTGTATTACTGGACAGTTTAGGTAAGCGTATTCGCTTTCAAAAACAGGTACAGTTTGAGCTGGGCATTCATAACGTCACCTCAGTGGAAAGTCGAGTTGAAGCCTATCAAGACGAACAAGGTTTTGATGGCGTACTAAGTCGGGCATTTGCATCGGTGCAAGATATGTTAAATTGGTGTCATCATTTGCCGAAATCCGACGGTGTATTTTATGCACTTAAAGGACAATTAACCGATGATGAGCTGGCACAATTACCTGAAGGTTTTGACGTTATTGAGACCATAGATTTAAAAGTGCCCGCTTTAGATGAGCAACGTCATCTATTAAAAATTATTAAGAGCTAACGCAGTTTCAGGCTGAACAATAGGATATTAGCGTGGGAAAAATCATTGCCGTAGCGAACCAAAAAGGTGGCGTAGGAAAAACAACAACCTGTGTGAATTTAGCAGCATCACTGGCTGCAACCAAGCGCCGTGTATTGTTAATTGATCTCGATCCTCAAGGTAATGCCACCATGGGCAGCGGCGTTGATAAATATGATGTCAATCGTACTGCTTATGATTTATTAGTGGATGAAACGCCATTCAATGACGTTGTCATTAAAGATACTGCAGGTAAATACGATTTAATTGCAGCGAACGCTGATGTTACGGCCGCTGAAATTAAGTTGATGGAGTTTTTTGCTCGTGAAGTACGCTTAAAAAATGCGTTAATGCCAATTAAAGATGATTATGATTTTATTTTTATTGATTGCCCACCGTCACTGAACATGTTGACGGTTAACGCCATGTCAGCCGCTGACAGCGCATTAGTGCCGATGCAATGTGAGTATTATGCACTGGAAGGTCTTACTGCTCTTCTTGATACCATCAGTAAGCTTGCGGCTATGGTTAATCCTGGATTGGCGATTGAAGGCATTCTGCGCACCATGTACGACCCAAGAAATCGTTTAGCTAATGATGTGTCCGATCAGCTTAAAAATCATTTTGGTGATAAAGTGTACCGCACTGTTATTCCTCGCAACGTACGTTTAGCTGAGGCGCCAAGCTTTGGTGCACCTGCCATGTATTATGATAAGTCGAGTGCAGGAGCTAAAGCCTATTTAGCGCTGGCGGGTGAAATCATTCGCCGTTCAGAGCAAGTCAGTGCGCAGCCAGCTTAAGGAAGTATTATGAATTTAAAAAAACGTGGCCTAGGGAAAGGCTTAGATGCATTGCTAAGCACCAGCATGGCTTCAAACCAAAAAATTCAGCAACAAGCGAAAGAAGTTACTGATGCCGTTGAAACCCAGGGCGTTCCGGGTCATAACGAATTAATCCGTTTGGATGTAGATTTACTAGAGCCTGGAAAGTATCAACCGCGCAAAGATATGTCACCAGATGCATTGGATGAGCTTGCCGAGTCTATTCGAGTTCAAGGTATTATCCAGCCTATTGTTGTGCGTAAGCTTGACCATGGAACTCATTACGAAATTATTGCTGGTGAACGTCGTTGGCGTGCGTCTATGCAAGCAGGGCTTGAACGTGTCCCTTGTATTGTTAAACAAGTGCCTGATGAAGCCGCTGTTGCGATTGCCTTGATTGAAAATATTCAGCGTGAAGACTTAAATGCGATGGAAGAAGCCATCGCTTTGAATCGGTTGATTGAAGAATTTGAATTAACGCATCAACAAACGGCTGATGCGGTAGGTAAATCCCGAACTACTGTAACGAATTTGTTACGTTTGAACTCTCTTAATGAACCTGTTAAGCGTTTACTAGAACACGGTGATCTCGATATGGGGCACGCTCGTGCACTACTCGCTGTGGAGGGGGACGAACAAACAAACCTTGCAAAACAAGTGGTTGCGAAAGAGTTGACCGTGCGTGACACTGAGCGCTTAGTCAATAAAACACTCAATCCAGTCAAAGAGACAAAACAGATACAAAAAGATAACGATGTTGTACGCTTAGAATCTGAGCTGGTTGAACGCTTAGGAGCGAAAGTTTCTATCAGTCACAACAGCAAAGGAAAAGGTAAAATCGTCATTAACTACCAAGATCTGTCTGAATTGGACGGAATTCTTAGCAAAATCCGCTAAAAACGAGCGAATTTCACATCAAAAATATTGACCTATGTAACATTACGACAGACTGTTTATGTGACATGACAGTCTGTAAGCCTTAAATCTGATTACAAAGTCTCGTTTTTCAACATCTCAAAGTTGCATTGCAAGCCTAAGCGGGTATACTTTCGCAAGCTTTTTTGTCCTTCAAAATTTGATCCGCTTCAAAAAGTGGGTTGAAAGGTGAGAAAGTCCGTATGTGGAGAAGACAGTTTGACGAATATTTTAGCTCGCCGAGGTCGCACGGCCGCCTATAAATTAGTGTTGGTTCAAGTGACAGTGGCAGTGTTAACGGCAATTGTCTTTTCTACCGTGTGGGAATTGTATACTGGGCTAGCAGCTTTGGCTGGTGGTATGGTAGCTGCAATTCCTAATTTTGTATTCGCAACCCTTGCTTTCTCCAAAAGTGGAGCAAGTCAATCCGATAAAGTCTTAAAAAGCTTTTATTGGGGGGAAGCGGTAAAGCTGCTGCTAACCATTGTGTTTTTCAGTTTGATTTTTAGTCAACTTAAATTGGCATTTATGCCAGTGTTTGTTGGGTATCTTGTCACTCTGATGGTGCACTGGACAGCGCCTTTGTACTTCAAGCAAAGTTAAGTAGGATGAATCATGGCTGCAACTGGTGAAGCGCTAACACCGCAGGGCTATATCCAACATCACCTTACCAACTTAAGTGTTGGTGAAGGGATTTGGGCATGGCACATTGATTCATTGTTCTTTTCGGTTGGTTTGGGTGTTTTATTCTTGTGGTTGTTCCGCTCTGTTGCCAAAAATGCTACAACAGGTGTCCCAGGGAAGCTGCAATGCTTCGTTGAGATGATTGTTGAGTTTGTCGACAACAGTGTTAAAGAGACCTTCCACGGCAAAAATGCTTTGATTGCACCTCTTGCGTTAACTATTTTCGTATGGATATTCCTGATGAACTTCATGGATATGGTTCCAGTTGATTGGCTACCTCACGTAGCTGCATTAATGGGGATCCCATATATGAAAGTGGTTCCAACGACTGACGTAAACATTACCTTCAGCTTAGCTATTGGTGTGTTTTTGCTGATTATTTATTACAGCATTAAAGTCAAAGGTGTTTCAGGCTTTGTGAAAGAACTGACACTACAGCCTTTTAACCATAAGGCAATGATACCAGTCAACCTCCTGTTAGAATCCGTAACGTTAATTGCGAAGCCGATTTCTTTGGCACTTCGTTTGTTCGGTAACTTGTATGCAGGTGAGTTGATCTTCATCCTTATTGCGCTTATGTACGGTACTAACTTGGCGTTATCAGCTCTAGGTGTATCACTACAACTAGGTTGGTTAATCTTCCATATTTTGGTTATTACCCTACAGGCATTTATCTTCATGATGTTGACCATTGTTTATTTAAGCATGGCACATGAAGATCATTAAGGATTGCTGAAGAAAATTTTTTAAACTAAATCAAACAACTAAATTAGATTTAGAATCGGAGATAAAGATGGAAACGATTTTAGGTATGACAGCAATCGCTGTTGCTCTACTGATTGGTATGGGTGCACTTGGTACTGCAATCGGTTTCGGCCTATTGGGTGGCAAGTTTTTGGAAGGCGCTGCTCGCCAACCAGAAATGGCTCCTATGCTTCAAGTTAAGATGTTCATCGTAGCGGGTCTTCTTGACGCCGTAACTATGATCGGTGTTGGTATTGCATTATTTATGCTATTCACTAACCCACTAGGTGGCATGCTTTAACACACGCTTCTGTCTTAACTCTAACTAGGAGGCTGTTGTGAATTTCAACATCACCCTACTCGGTCAGACGGTAGCTTTCATTATCTTCGTGTGGTTCTGCATGAAGTTTATTTGGCCACCTCTTATGAGTGCAATTGAAGAGCGCCAAAAGAAGATTGCTGACGGTCTTGCTGATGCGGATCGCGCCGCGAAAGACTTAGAGTTGGCTCAAGCGAAAGCTACAGACCAACTTAAAGAAGCTAAGGTAACTGCTAACGAAATTATTGAGTCCGCTAACAAGCGTAAAGCTCAAATCGTTGATGAAGCAAAAACCGAAGCAGACGCTGAACGTGCGAAAATTATCGCTCAGGGTCACGCAGAAATTGAAGCTGAACGTAACCGTGCAAAAGAAGACCTGCGTAAGCAAGTGGCTTCTTTAGCTATTCAAGGTGCTGAAAAAATCCTTGAGCGTTCTATTGATCAAAGTGCTCACAGTGACATCGTTGAAAAACTTGTTGCTGAAATTTGATAAGGGAGTTGAGTTATGGCTGAGTTAACCACCATTGCTCGCCCTTACGCAAAGGCAGCGTTTGATCATGCGGTTGAAAGCAACACGGTAGACACTTGGGCAGAAATGCTTGAGTTTGCTGGTGCTGTTGCTAACCACAAAGACGTAAACCCAATGTTAAAAGGTGCGATGGCGCCACAGCAATTAGCTGAATTTTTCATTGGTATTTGTGGTGAGCAAGTCAATGCGCACGGTCAAAACCTGATCAAAGTAATGGCTGAAAACGGACGTTTGGAAGTATTGCCTGCGGTATCTGAATTATACGCTGAGTTTCGTAATGAATGGGCCAAGGAAGTTGAAGCTGAAGTGATTTCAGCAACCGACTTGAGCACTGAGAAACAAGCAGAAATTGCCGCAAGTCTTGAAAAACGTTTAGCACGCAAAGTAAAGCTGAATTGCAGCATAGATGCTAGCTTAGTCGCTGGTGTCATTATCAAAGCAGGCGACTTAGTCATTGATGGTTCTGTACGTGGTAAATTATCACGTCTAAACGATGACTTATTGTCGTAATTGGGAGTTTGAGCATGCAACTGAATTCCACTGAAATCAGCGATCTGATTAAACAGCGGATCGAGCAGTTCGAAGTCGTCAGTGAAGCTCGCAACGAAGGTACTATCGTTGCAGTAAGTGACGGCATCATCCGCATCCACGGCCTAGCGGACGTAATGCAAGGTGAGATGATCGAATTGCCAGGCAACCGTTATGCAATCGCGTTGAACTTAGAACGTGATTCTGTAGGTGCCGTAGTAATGGGCTCATATGCCGGATTGGCAGAGGGCGTAAAAGTTAAAACGACTGGCCGTATTCTAGAAGTACCTGTAGGTCGTGGTCTTCTTGGTCGTGTTGTGAACACACTGGGTGAGCCAATTGACGGTAAAGGACCTATCGATAATGATGGTTTCTCTCCTGTTGAAGTGATTGCTCCTGGTGTTATTGAACGTAAGTCAGTATCACAACCAATCCAAACCGGTTATAAAGCCGTTGACTCTATGATCCCAATCGGTCGTGGTCAGCGTGAGCTTATTATTGGTGACCGTCAAACAGGTAAGACGGCGATGGCAATCGATGCCATCATCAATCAGAAAGACTCTGGTGTTTCTTGTGTTTATGTTGCTGTTGGTCAAAAAGCTTCTACTATCGCTAACGTGGTACGTAAGCTTGAAGAACACGGCGCACTTCAAAACACAATTGTTGTTGTAGCTACCGCTTCTGAAGCTGCTGCACTGCAATTTTTAGCACCATATTCTGGTTGTTCAATGGGTGAATACTTCCGTGACCGCGGTGAAGATGCGCTGATCGTATATGATGATTTGTCTAAGCAAGCTGTTGCTTACCGTCAAATCTCATTGCTATTGAAGCGTCCACCAGGCCGTGAAGCATACCCAGGTGACGTATTCTATCTACACTCTCGTTTACTTGAGCGTGCATCACGCGTAAACGAAGCCTATGTAGAGAAGTTTACTAACGGTGAAGTAAAAGGAAAGACTGGTTCTTTGACCGCTCTACCTCTTATTGAAACCCAAGCGGGTGATGTATCCGCGTTCGTACCGACTAACGTAATTTCGATTACAGATGGTCAGATCTTCCTTGAAACTGATTTATTTAACTCAGGCCTACGTCCTGCTGTTAACCCAGGTATATCAGTATCTCGTGTAGGTGGTGCAGCGCAGACTAAGATCATCAAGAAACTGTCAGGCGGTATCCGTACTGCACTTGCACAGTATCGTGAGCTTGCAGCGTTCTCTCAGTTTGCATCTGACTTAGATGATGCAACTCGTGCTCAACTTGAGCATGGTGAGCGTGTTACTGAACTTATGAAGCAAAAGCAATACGCTCCTATGAGTGTAGCGGATCAAGCAGTGTCAATTTTCTCTGCTGAAAAAGGCTACCTTAAAGCGGTTGCGCTAAATAAAGTCGGTAATTTCGAAGCCGCTTTGCTCTCTTACATGAACAGCGAGCATGCTGATCTTCTAAAAACCATCAACGAGACTGGCGACTATAACGCTGACATCGAAGCTGGTTTGAAGGCTGGCCTCGACAAGTTCGTAGAAACCCAAACCTGGTAGTAAAACAAGAGGTGTCTTAAGGCACCTCAGGTCCAGAATTGGAGAGTAAAGATGGCCGGCGCTAAAGAGATTAAAACTAAGATCGCGAGTGTTCAAAACACTCAGAAGATCACCTCCGCGATGGAGATGGTCGCAGCAAGCAAAATGCGCAGAGCGCAGGACCGCATGGCTGCGAGTCGTCCTTATGCGGAAAGTATGCGTAAGGTGATCGGTCACGTCGCACAAGGTTCTCTCGAATATAAACATCCTTATTTGGAAGTGAGAGAAGCTAAGCGGGTTGGTTACATTGTTGTGGCAACCGACCGTGGTCTTTGTGGTGGTCTGAACGTCAACTTATTTAAAAAAGTGGCGGCAGACGTGAAAAACTATATGGATAAGGGTGTCGAAGTGGATTTTTGTCCAATCGGTTCTCGAAGCGTACAGTTTTTCAATAGCTTTGGTGGCAACATTGTTTCGCACGCATCAGGTTTAGGTGACGCACCGTCGTTATCTGATTTGATTGGTACGGTACGTGTCATGCTCGAAGCTTACAACGAAGGCAAATTGGATCGTTTGTATGTGGTATTCAACAAGTTTGAAAATACCATGGTGCAAACTCCAGTGATCGAACAGCTACTACCTTTGCCGAAGTCCGAGAACGAAGATGAGTTTATTGGTCACAGCTGGGACTACATTTACGAGCCAGATCCAAAAGCACTTTTGGATACATTATTGGTCCGTTATGTTGAATCTCAAGTGTACCAAGGTGTTGTTGAAAATATTGCGTCTGAACAAGCTGCCCGTATGGTAGCAATGAAGGCTGCAACCGACAACGCAGGTGATCTTATCAACGATTTGCAACTGGTTTATAACAAAGCCCGTCAGTCTGCTATTACGCAAGAACTGTCGGAAATTGTATCCGGTGCAGCTGCGGTTTAAGCAAGGTTAAATAGATATTTAGAGGATTAATCATGAGCACAGGTACTGTTGTCCAAGTTATTGGCGCGGTTGTGGACGTTGAGTTTCCACATGATGCTGTACCTCAGGTATATGACGCTCTAAAAATCACTGGTGAAGGAACTTGTAACGGGTTGGTGCTTGAAGTTCAGCAACAACTTGGTGGTGGCGTAGTACGTGCCATTGCAATGGGTTCATCAGATGGTTTGCGTCGTGGTATCGAGGTTGAAAACTCAGGATCACCAATTCAAGTTCCAGTTGGTTCGGCTACACTAGGCCGTATCATGAACGTATTGGGTGAGCCAATTGATGAAGCTGGCGAAATCGGCGAAGACGATCGTTACGTTATCCACCGTGAAGCTCCTTCATATGAAGATCAGTCAAATACAACTGAACTTCTTGAAACTGGTATCAAAGTAATCGATCTAGTTTGTCCATTCGCTAAGGGTGGTAAAGTAGGTTTATTCGGTGGTGCGGGTGTTGGTAAGACCGTTAACATGATGGAACTTATTAACAACATCGCAAAAGCCCACTCAGGTCTTTCAGTTTTCGCTGGTGTTGGTGAGCGTACTCGTGAGGGTAACGACTTCTACTACGAGATGGAAGAATCAGGCGTACTTGATAAAGTAGCCATGGTTTACGGCCAAATGAATGAGCCTCCAGGAAACCGTTTACGTGTTGCTTTGACTGGTCTAACAATGGCTGAGAAGTTCCGTGACGAAGGTAAAGACGTACTATTGTTCGTCGATAACATCTATCGTTACACACTAGCGGGTACTGAAGTATCAGCACTGCTAGGTCGTATGCCATCAGCGGTAGGTTATCAACCAACTCTTGCAGAAGAGATGGGTGTACTTCAGGAACGTATTACATCGACTAAGACAGGTTCTATTACTTCTGTTCAAGCCGTTTACGTACCTGCAGATGACTTAACGGATCCATCACCAGCAACAACGTTTGCTCACTTGGATGCGACCGTAGTATTGTCACGTCAAATTGCATCGCTCGGTATTTACCCTGCGGTTGACCCACTGGATTCGACTTCACGTCAATTAGATCCACAAGTAGTTGGTCAAGAGCACTATGACACGGCAAACGGTGTACAAACTGTATTGCAACGTTATAAAGAGCTGAAAGACATCATTGCTATTCTGGGTATGGATGAGTTATCTGATGAAGATAAAACAACTGTATTCCGTGCACGTAAGATCGAGCGTTTCTTATCGCAACCGTTCTTCGTAGCAGAAGTCTTCACGGGTTCTCCTGGTAAGTACGTTTCTCTGAAAGACACGATTGCAGGCTTTAAAGGTCTGTTAAATGGTGACTATGATGATATTCCAGAGCAAGCGTTCTACATGGTTGGTTCTATCGAAGAAGCGGTAGAGAAAGCCAACAAGTAATAATGAGTTGTTGGGTCTAAACCTTGTTTAGACCTGATACCTTAAGGAGACCGGATGGCAGCCATGACAGTACATATTGATATCGTAAGTGCAGAAAGCAGCATCTTTAACGGCCGAGTGTCACACTTGCAAGTTACAGGTGAAGAAGGTGATTTAGGTATTATGCCGGGTCATACGCCACTGCTGACGACCATCAAACCTGGCATGGCGCGCATCGTCAAGCAAGACGGCTCTGAAGAAGTGTTTTACTTATCTGGCGGAATGCTAGAAGTACAACCTTCATCAGTAGCGGTATTGGCTGATGTGGTTATGCGTGCCGATGACATTGATGAGCAAGCGGCGCTTGAAGCGAAAAAGCGTGCTGAAGCGTTAATCGCTGAAGCAGGCCAAGACTTCAATTATGAAGCAGCAATGGTGGAGTTATCCAAAGCCATGGCACAGCTTCGCGTTGTTGAAACCATCAAGAAGAACATTGCCAGATAATCAGCTGATTATGACGTTAAAAGGCGGCCTTTAGGTCGCCTTTTTTGTTTGCCCAGCGAAGCTGGCAAACCCGACAGGTTGAAAGAAACCTGTATCGCCCCGACTGAGGGGAAGATAATCCGAATGGCAAGGGCGTTTTTGGCTAACGGCAGGATCTGAAGGAAGCCATAGGAAGTTAGAGGAACACAGCGAAAGTGAACCTGATTCGGCATAATAGAGAGGTAAGCGTCCGAAATAGCGCAACGCCAAATACTCAGTCAGCTCTATTGTGTGTTTGAGGGTGGGATTTCTAACAGGGAGCCAGTGCAGTAACTGGGGAAGCCTGACACCGACTCTGAAATTCAGAAGCTTTTATTCAAGAGGAAACTCAAGGTGAAAGTGGGTGCGAGGTGGCAGATGATCCCGTAGTAGTGAGTAAAATCCAGCCGATGAAAGCCAGTAATGGTGTGGAGGAGAAAACTGGGTTGACCAACAGCTGCGTTTGTTGGCGGCATTTGAAGCCAAAAGCTCAAATGTCAGGCGAAGGGGTGAAGCTTAATTTAAGTTTGTCATGGACAGATGTTTTTTTTGGAACCCATCAAACTTGGGTAACAAATTAAGAGGATAAATCTGAGGAGAAAAGCTTTATTTTTTAGATAATAAGTCGACCAAGACAACTATTAAAATAAAATGGCGATTCTAAACAAAACACCTCTCAACTCCTCAGATAAGCATGATCTTCGACCCTGTAATTAATTCTGGTTTACTTTATTCTATTGATGCTAATGAGATGAATACACGTCTGATTTTTACAGTTGCCTCAATTTCAATGAACATAAATTAACTTGTCCTTATTCTCATCATTGTTTGCATCAGTAATAAAAATAACAATGTCTATACTTTGGACAATATTCAATATGTTGGGGAAAATTATGAGAAATAAAGTATTTACATTAATAGCCGGAGTGCTATCAATGTTCTCTTGGCAAGCATTTGCTGATCCGAGTGCTGATAATTGCTCTTCTGAAGGAACTTTTTCAAATCCTATTACTCGATGCTGCAGTTTTTAGCGCTTGATAAAAAGTTGATTTGACTTTATAGGTCAAACTACTGCTGCGACTCCATGCTAAGGCATCCAAAGCATAATCAGCATCACAACAGCAGTCTGAAGT
>NZ_JAFEUN010000083.1 GCF_016900895.1 Parashewanella hymeniacidonis | reverse complement strand
CCTTCTGGAAACGCTCACTAAAAACAAATTTGCTTTTGATATTTATCACCAGAGTTGGACTTCCTGCTCTGGCGAGCTCGCTTGTATTTGTGACTTTAGATCATATAGATCTGATCAGTCCCCGCATTTCTTTAGGTAGAAAAAAGAAGAGTTCGAGCTCTTTATGTTCTGATAATGACAGTACTTGGTTGATTCCAAGATTCAGATTATCGAGCTTTATCAACTGCACTTGCTTCACAAGCCAACCTCTTAAAACAGTAGGGAGGTGTGCTTATATAAACACACCTATCGGCCTAAGTGTAGTAGATAAAGTTAGGCTAGAATGAGTAGAGAAGCGTCAGTGTCGTTTCTGTATCAGTGCTTTTAATGTTATCGAGCGGTTCGCTGTTATAGCGTACGGTCACACCAAATTTCATCGCTAAAGAATCAACGACTTTCGCCGTGATCGAGGTGTCTAACCTTGAGATGATTTGGTTTCCAAAATCTGATACCAGTTTAGAGTTAAACGTCGACGAGTCACTGATTCTCTTAGTGTATTCAATGACAGTATGAGCGACCAAGGTAGCATTAGAATTCTCATTACTTTCACCTCGCTGATCTGGCGTTAGTCTTTGATAGATGTAACCAGGACCGATTTCAGCTCTTAACATATCACCGCCATCATCAAAAAACTTATGACCATAACCAGCTGCAGTGGCGATTTGATAATCAAAACCTCTAAACTCATCAACTTCATAATTACCATTGGCAAATAAGTAATTACTCTCATCAAACTTATAGTTACCTTGAGCTCCTAATTGATAACGCTTAGCGGTAACGGCTTCATCATCTTTTGTGTATAAACCTTCAATGATGTACTCATTTTCCCAGTCTTCTAACTCATGCTTTAAATCAGCTTTAGCTTTAAATGAAGACGTTTGAGTATTACCCGTTGTAAACGTTGCACCTGCCTCAACGTTACCCCCAAAAGTAGCATCTCCTTTAACCCAATTATCATCAGCCATCGCAGCAGAAGACAATACACATAAAAACGAACAGACAACTAAGCGATTCATATTATTAGATTACCTTGATTGTTAAAAATACTGCACAGCTTAAATTTTACACACAACTTGTCAATACTAACTTTCAACTGCTGTACAATATCTGAAGAAATTCATTATCTTTTTTCTAATAAATGCTTCAACTCTTGGATTTGCAGCTGCAAATCTTCCATAGATACTTCTTTTTTAGCTTGTGCATTTTTGGTTTCTTGTCGAAGGTTTTGACGCTCTTCTTCAAGCACATTCACCACAATACCGATGATCATATTTAAGAATGCAAAGGTGGTTAGGAAAATAAAGGTCAAATAGTAAATCCAACTGAGCGGGTACACGGCCATGGTTTCATACATGACATCGGTCCAATCTTCAAAGGTCATCACTCGGAATAACGTCAACATACTGATGGAGATATTTCCCCATAACACTTCATTGATGCCAGCAAATACTGAACTACCTATTGCCGCATAAATATAAAAAATAATGAACATCAGTAACATGACATAGGCAAGTTGAGGCAGTGCTTTTAATAGAGAATTTAACAGTAACCGTAATTCAGGGATCATCGATACCATACGCAACACACGGAATACACGAATCAAACGCCCAACAATTGCGAGTTCGCTGTTTTCAATTGGCACTAAGCTCAACACAACAATCAAGGTGTCAAAGATATTCCAACCCGATTTAAAAAACTGTGACTTTTTCTTCTCACCTAAGAATCTGACACTGATTTCAATTAAGAAAAATAACGTAATACCAAAATCTAAAATACGCATAGTTTGATTAACATAATCGGGTAATTGATAAGTTTTCACCCCAATCATCAACGCAGAAAAGATAATGATGCTGACGACAAAAAACTCAAAGACTTTGTTAGATCGGATTTTATAGAATCGGGCTTGTAGGCGACGTGTATTCATTATTGTAGATTTTATGTCCAATGAAATAAATTAAATCAGTATGATATAGAGCAGAGACTCAGATGCAATCATTCTTTCAATTTGGAATGAAAGAGCAACATGCCCTAATTATCTTCTCGAAAATAACAAAAAAATAAACACGGAGCGATGAGTACCCAAACACCAATCAACCAAAAAATATAATGACTATTTTCTCGTGTCTTATAGTTGATAATTCTCGGTTTCAAAAAGTCGTAACTGAGCAATGTATCACCCTCATGTTCTAATTGATGAATAAGTCCATCCACATGACCAATTTCAACAGAACGATTAGGAAGGATCTTTTTCAACACTTCTTTGCACTTTGATGCAGTGATATCAAGAGCGATAAGTTCATCAGGGTATGAGCTTATTAACAAGTCAACATATGCTCGCTGGGTATCAATATCACCGATATATACCAGTTCTTTTTTACATTGAGCACTGTCTATTTCGGTTTGATATGTATGCATTTTAGATAACGCAACGGTCGTGTTATTTGAAATTAGCGTATTCATAATGCTGACATTAACTATTACGAACAAGGCCGTAAATAACACTACTAACCATTTGTGTTTTGATAAATGCTTTCCTACATTACGCTGGATCTCGATGAGCTCACTTAAGTCTAATTCATCGTCGTCATCATCATATTTGTCCCGATGAACAAGAAAATCATGTTTACACTTTTCTTTAATATACTCAGGACGTAATTCCCTCTTTTCGATCTCATCTACAAGCGCTTGATATCGTTCAGGGTAACTTTCTCTATCTATCTGCCTTTTTACGTCAAACAGCTCTTCCAAGGAGTACTGGCTATAATCAATCTCGTTACCCATGACTCAGTATTTTCCTTGAGTGAATCAGGTTAGCGGTAAAGGACTGTATTGTGCTCACCAGTGTTGATGTTCCCCAGTAAAGTCCAATAACCGAAGAAAAATTCAATAAACTCACCAAGCAAACCCCAGATACAACAATTAACATTAAATAATTCACTGATTCAGCGGCTGAAGGCATTAAGTACATAGATAAACCTGTAAGCAAAGCAACGGCAACGCTCAGTAATACATCTGATTTAGCGATATCCGAAATCCAAGCAAATTTACCAATCAGATTCGTGCTATTTAAAAATTGGAACATGCCAAAACCAGTGATCCCTTGGCCAAGCATATTCATAAGATTTGTCTTATTTACAAACGTGATACTGTTGTCTTTATAAAACTGCATCAACTTCTGTGACAATAAACTTGGATCTGACTGATATTGTTGTTTAAGTTTATCAATTTGAGGCTTGAATTTATTTAGCTGTTGCCGCTGTTTGATGCCTTGAACTATCGCAGGAAAAGAAATAGGTAGTAACAATAGGCGAATTAAGACCGTTAAACCAATAATGGCAAGACCTGTTGATAAAGTTAAATCTGTTTGAAGAAACGTAAATACGGTTTCAAAAATCCAGTTCATTGATAAATCCATTTAAATAAAGACATAATATGTCAAATAAATTACATAGTCTTCAGTATTCTGTCAATGCCAGTGCCAATACCAATTACAGTAATTGGTGTTACTCCTCTCTTTATTTCAATCGCTACTAACTAACACTGAACAATTCTTAGCCAATTATTCTATTCACCACTATGTTGTGCTTATTTTTCAAGCAATCAGTTCCCATTTATGACTTCAGCTTTATCAAGACTTGCTCAACCTGTTGTTACCCAGCTCAGGCAATCTTTCGTCAGACAATTAAACGGAAGTCCACAACCGACAGTTCTTGCGAGCAGCACGGGAAAAGATCGTGTTGTTACGAGTTTTAGTGTCCCACAAGTTAAAGAAAGACTAGTAACCTTTCTTAACGAGGACCACAAAGGCAAGGACGTTAGATTATTGCGTGTTAGCGAGCAAGCAAATAGCAAAGCTATACAAATAAGTGAAGTTGAAAAACAGCATTACCCTTTCATGACCGCAGGAAACTTTGATACTGTGCTGACTACAGCCACCGATAGAAGCATTAATACTTTCTGTGTCCACGCCATTGAAATTGCACCTGAAGCAGAGAAAGAATGCACTCCAAAACCCTACCAGTATCAATGGCAAAATGGTGAAATGAAAATCACAGCCCTAGATATAAAAGTAAGAGAGTCCAGTGCTGACAAACCAAAGCTTGATGATTATGCAGAAGGGGCGTAATGGCAAAAAGCCCGCTATAACAGCGGGCTTAAAAGTATCGAGCAAACACTCAGATTACATGTTGTTGATCTTAGGATCTAACTCACCTGATTGGTAAGACTTATACATTGCTTGTAATGACTTAGTCTTGATCTTAGACGCCATACCCGCTGTACCAAACGCTTCATAACGCTGCGTACAAATGTCCGCCATTGCGTTCATTGAAGCCGTTAAGAATTTACGTGGGTCAAATACGCTTGGGTTTTCAGCTAAGAATTTACGTACCGCACCAGTAGATGCTAAACGCAAATCAGTATCAATATTCACTTTACGAACGCCGTGCTTGATACCTTCTACGATTTCTTCTACTGGAACACCGTAAGTTTCAGGCATTTCACCGCCATACTGGTTGATAACCTCTAACCACTCTTGTGGTACTGAAGATGAACCATGCATAACAAGGTGAGTGTTTGGAATGCGAGCGTGAATTTCTTTGATGCGGTCGATACGTAATACATCACCAGTAGGTTTTTTAGCAAACTTGTATGCGCCATGGCTAGTACCAATAGCAATCGCCAATGCATCAACATGAGTGTCAGCAACAAAACGAGCCGCTTCTTCTGGTGTTGTAAGCATTTGATCCATGCTTAAAATGCCTTCTGCACCAACGCCATCTTCTTCGCCAGCTTGACCTGTTTCTAGGCTGCCCAGACAACCAATTTCACCTTCTACAGACACACCACAAGCGTGAGCAAACGCAACCGTTTTGCGAGTTACGTCGACATTGTATTCGTATGACGCTGGCGTTTTTCCATCTGCCATTAATGAGCCGTCCATCATAACTGAAGACATACCCAACTGGATTGAACGCTGACAAATATCAGGATCCGTTCCGTGATCTTGGTGAATACAAACTGGAATATCTGGATACTGCTCAAGTGCAGCATTCATAAGATACTTCAAGAATTGTGGGCGGGCATACTTACGAGCACCCGCAGATGCTTGTACGATTACTGGGCTGTCTGTCGCTTCAGCTGCCTGCATAATTGCACGCATTTGCTCAAGGTTATTCACGTTAAATGCAGGTACACCATAGTTGTGCTCTGCTGCGTGATCCAATAACTGTCTTAGAGATATTAATGCCATTTTTAGCTCCGTTCGTAGGGCAATCGAGTGTTCAAGAGTCGCTTGAAACACACGCTAAGTTTGATGTCTTAAATTCTTCACGTTCCTCAATCGAGTGAGGATTCATTGTTATTCTTTTTATTGCCACTCCTGCATAAGCAAGAGTGGCTGAACTCATTAGAGTTACTTACGCACCACGCGATTCCAGCATCGCAACGGCTGGTAATTCTTTACCTTCAAGGAATTCCAAGAATGCACCACCACCGGTTGAGATATAAGACACTTTATCTGCGATATTGTATTTATCAACCGCCGCAAGTGTGTCACCGCCACCAGCAATTGAGAAGGCATCAGATTCTGCAATCGCCCGAGCGATACGCTTAGTGCCTTCACCAAATTGGTCGAATTCAAATACACCCACAGGGCCATTCCAAACAATCGTACCCGCTTTCTTTAAAATCTCAGCTAACGCTTCAGCGCTATCTGGGCCGATATCGAAGATCATATCTTCGTCTGTCACAGACGCAACATTTTTCAGTGTGGCTTCAGCGGTTGGGCTGAATTCACCTGCAACCACAACATCAGTAGGTACCGGAATGTCACCGCCACGGCTTTGTGCGTTATTCACAAGACGTGTTGCTTCTTCTACTAAGTCAGCTTCAAAAAGTGATTTACCCACTTTATGGCCTGCTGCTGCGATAAAGGTATTGGCAATACCACCGCCAACCACAAGCTGATCAACTTTCGTTGATAGGCTTTCTAGTACGGTTAGCTTGGTTGATACCTTAGAACCACCCACAATCGCCACCATTGGACGTGCTGGGTTATCTAAGGCCTTGCCTAGTGCGTCCAATTCACCCATTAATAACGGGCCAGCACAAGCAACAGCTGCGTGCAAACCAACACCGTGTGTTGATGCTTGAGCACGGTGAGCCGTACCGAATGCATCCATTACGTATACATCACACAATGCTGCCATTTTTTTAGAAAGTGCTTCGTCGTTTTTCTTCTCACCTACGTTGAAACGTACGTTTTCAAAAACAACCACTTCACCTTGCTTAGCGTTAACACCGTCGAGATAATCTGACGCCAAAGTAACATTACACTCTAACGCATCATTCAAATAATTAACTACTGGCTGCAGTGAGAACTCAGCATTAAACTCGCCTTCTGTAGGGCGACCTAAGTGTGACATCACCATAACTGCTGCACCTTTTTCAAGTGCTAGCTTAATGGTTGGTAATGCTGCTCGTAAACGCGCATCACTGGTTACTTTACCGTCTGCAACGGGTACGTTTAGATCTTCACGGATAAGTACACGCTTACCATTGAGATCTAAATCTGACATACGAATAATTGCCATTTTTGCTTCCTATTTAATCAATAATTCTGTTGGGGACGATTGCCTTATCTATGCCGACTGTTTTACCTGAACCATGGCGAGGGCAGTATCGAGCATACGATTTACAAAGCCCCACTCATTGTCGCACCACAATAATAGTTTCACTAAATGGCCATCACTCACTCGAGTTTGAGTGCCATCAACAATGCTGGAACGAGGGTCGTGATTAAAATCACACGAAACGAGTGGTTCATGGGTAAAGCCCAGCACGGCAGAAAAACGTCCTGTTGCCGCCGATTCTAATACATTATTAACGGTTTCAATATCGACTCGTTTCTCAAGTGTGACCGATAGATCAATTGCGGTCACATTTATGGTAGGAACACGAACAGAAATGGCTTCAAACTTATCTTCAAGATGCGGCAATATCCGCTCGATACCTCGAGCAAGTTTTGTATCGACAGGAATGATTGATTGCCCAGCGGCGCGAGTTCGGCGTAAGTCATCGTGATAAGCATCAATCACTGGTTGATCATGCATCGCTGAGTGAATGGTGGTAATGGCACCACTTTGCAGGCCAAAATTCTTATCCAAAAGATCAATTACTGGCACAGTGCAATTAGTGGTGCATGAACCATTGGACACCACGGTATCTTTTTCAGTGAGCGTATGCTGATTGACACCATAAACAATTGTTGCGTCAACATCAGACGTTGATGGGTGACTTATCAATACTTGTTTTGCACCTGTTTGAAGATGCACAGCGCATTCATCTCTAGTCTTAAGGACACCTGTGGCTTCAAAAACTAAATCTATGTCTAACGCTTTCCACGGCAGTTTGCTGGCATCAGCTTCATGCAGCAATTTAATATCATCGTTATTAATTTTGAGAATATCGCCGTCATGCTCAACGGTGCCGGGAAAACGGCCATGAGTGGTGTCGTATTTAGTGAGGTGTACCATGGCTTCAGGTTTCGCCAATTCATTTATGGCCACCACCTGAATCTGGGTGTTTTTGCCTGATTCATACAGGGCACGAAGCAGTGTGCGGCCTATCCGACCATAACCATTGATTGCTACTCGAATTATCAAATCAGTTATTCCTTTATCGATACCAAACCTTATACGAAGCGAATGATTGGTACTGCTCAATTTTAAGTATAAAAAATCGGCCTGCATACGAATGCAGGCCGATTATATAGATTTGTGTCACAAAAGTTTAGTTTTTAATGTGTTTATCAAAAACTATAGCGCTTCATTTAAAGTGCATTTGCCTTTGCAACCACATTTTCAACAGTAAAGCCAAAATGCTTCAACAAAACGCCGCCCGGAGCAGACTCACCGAAAGTTTGCATACCTACGATAGCACCGTTCATACCCACATACTTGAACCAAAAATCGGTATGTGCCGCTTCGATTGCCACACGTTTGGTGACTGCCGCAGGCAATACGTGTTCCTTGTACTCAGCAGACTGCTTATCAAACTCAGTCGTTGATGGCATAGAAACTACACGTACTTGCTTACCTTGAGCCGTTAATTCAGCCGCAGAGTCGAGCGCTAACTGTACTTCAGAACCAGTCGCAATCAGAACCAACTCTGGCGTTGCTTCGCTATCTTTCAAGATGTAACCACCTTTAGCGATATCCGCAACTTGCTCAGCATTACGAGCTTGTGCAGCTAGGCCTTGACGACTAAAGATCAATGACGTTGGCGCATCTTGACGCTGGATTGCAGCTGTCCACGCCACTGCGGTTTCCGTTGCATCACACGGGCGCCATACCGCCATATTTGGCGTCATACGCAGGTTAGCGATTTGTTCGATTGGTTGGTGAGTTGGGCCGTCTTCGCCCTGACCAATTGAGTCATGAGTGAATACAAAAATATTTTGAATGCCCATCAATGCCGACATACGTACCGCATTACGTGCGTATTCCATAAACATTAAGAAGGTTGCACCATAGTTTACAAAACCACCGTGCAAAGACATGCCGTTCATGATGCCGCCCATACCGAATTCACGTACACCGTAGAAGATGTAGTTACCGTCAGCATGTTCTTGAATGCCTTTTGAACCAGACCAAAGCGTTAGGTTTGAACCTGCAAGATCAGCAGAGCCACCCATCAATTCAGGCATCATCGCACCAAATGCACCAATGGCATTTTGTGACGCTTTGCGCGACGCAATCGCTTCGCCTTTCTGTTGGCACTCTTGAATGTACGCTTGTGCTTTTTCAGCGAAGTCAGCAGGTAAATCACCTTTAACCACACGACGTTCAAACTCAGCCGCTAATTCAGGGTGAGCAGCTTTATAAGCATCAAACTTAGTGTTCCACTCAACTTCACGAGTGTTACCTACTTCTTTAGCATCCCAACCTGCGTAAACATCAGCTGGCACATCAAATGGCTTGCTGTCCCAACCTAGGAATTCACGTGCCGCTGCGATTTCTTCGTCACCTAATGGTGCGCCATGGCATTCGTGAGAGCCTGATTTATTTGGTGAACCAAAACCAATGACCGTTTTGGTACAAATCATGGTTGGCTTATCAGTGATTGATTTAGCTTGTTCGATTGCCGCTTTGATGGCTTCAGGATTGTGACCATCAACATCAGCAATTACATGCCAGCCATAAGATTCAAAACGCTTCGGCGTGTTATCGGTAAACCAACCTTCAACTTCACCGTCAATTGAAATGCCATTGTCATCCCAAAATGCAATCAATTTGCCTAGCTTTAGTGTACCCGCCAGTGAACACGCTTCATGTGAAATACCTTCCATCATGCAGCCATCGCCTAAGAAGCAATACGTGTAGTGATCAACAATGTCATGACCATCACGGTTAAACTGTGCAGCAAGCGTTTTTTCAGCAATAGCCATACCGACAGCGTTACTGATACCAGCGCCTAACGGGCCAGTTGTCGTTTCAACACCTGGCGTGTAACCGTATTCTGGGTGACCCGGTGTTTTTGAATGCAACTGACGGAAGTTTGCCAGCTCTGACATTGGTAATTCGTAGCCAGAAAGATGCAGCAAAGAATAAATAAGCATCGACCCATGACCGTTGGAAAGAATAAAACGGTCTCTGTCTACCCAGTTAGGGTTATTTGGATTGTGTTTTAGGAAATCATTCCAAAGCACTTCTGCAATATCCGCCATACCAAGTGGTGCGCCAGGGTGACCAGATTTTGCTTTTTGAACTGCATCCATACTCAAGATGCGAATGGCGTTTGCGAGTACTTTACGGGAAGACATGCTCTCTCCTGCTGAGTGTTATTGATGGCCATCAGGATCAAGATGGCGAAATTTGGTGCGTATTTTCGCTTAACCGCAGTTGTGAAGCAAATGATAATTGCGAGTTATGTCACGGTAATATCTCCATCGTATATGAAAATGTATGACTTAGGTCAGTCTCGGCCCAAATTATTTGATGTAGAAAGCGAAGGAATTTCGAATTTGTTTCATGCAGAAACATCAAGGAGTAATTGGTGCTACTAAGTCTGCATTTTGCTTAACGCAGGTTGGGCTCCCTTGAAATCGAGTACATCAAGGTGCCGTAGCTATATAGTAACGCTGTAGTTTACCAATATTAAATCAAATTCCAGAAATCAAGCTAAAAACATGACTATAAGCACATTGAATATAATCAATTGATTAAGGCAAGGTTAAGGTTTATAAACATACTCTATCCCTTATTATCATTTCAAATCATGAGTGACGAAAATGGCCTCTCCTCAAATTCCCACGTCTGCTTCTGCTGCATGGAAGCAGGATTGCTTAGATGTTAGGGTTACACGTCAACTAGTTTCAAAGCTTGACTCTACAAACCCTGATATTCTTGGTAAAACGAAAACAGGGAATAAGTTGTATTTAACACCTCCATCAGGCCTTGAATGTTGTACTCCTCTGTATAAAGAGAGAGTAGATGGTGCTTTTGCTGTAGATAGATTGAGAAGAAATATATTATTAGTTCAACAAACTCAAAGCGAGCTTAAAAATTACGATATAGCACAATTACAACAACTATCTACAAATACAGCATGTAAAAAAGCGATAGAACTAATAAGAGCTCAATACCCTAATGGACAAACATACAGTTTGGAATTTGTAGAGCCTGATGAAATATTTTTAGGACTTATTGAACTTACAAGGGAAATAGAACGTCTGAATATATTAGATCAAGCAGCACTCTCTAGATTAAAGTCGCATATAAGCTCTATCGCAATGCTCCGAGATAATCAAATTCCGCTATCATCTCATAACTTAGATGATTTAACTCAACATCTAACAGAAACTAAGCCCGAACATAAAGAATTGGTACATGAACTTTTAAGTTCAGCTAAGTTATATACTTCATTTTGTTTACAGCTCGATCAACCTGTCAGCCAAGAATTTTCAGACTCACTTCATAGTTGTCTAATGCCCTTAGGCAGAGCTTATGTTGAATTAAATGCAGGAAGGGGATTGCTTACCTCAGCTTTAAAAGAAGCGAATAAAAAGAAGCCATTCCAATCGTCATCCAAACCCAAAATATTAGCTTTTAGTAAACCTAAACCTAAAGTAAGTTTCGCTAATACTCCTTTAATTAAAGTTGAACTTAAAAAGGAGAGATTGGGAACTTCAGTGAAAACCGAACAATGCGTTTTATTATTATCCGGAGAGTCTAAAGCCACCCTAAATGGATATCTTAAGTTGCTTTCAGAACATGAAAAGCCAGCCCTTATTGTTACAATCGGTCAACTTCATTCTGTAGCACCTCCCCATACTACCGTGACTTTACCTATTGACGACTTACCAACTATTCAGAACGAAAGTTGTGGCGTACAGATGATATTTGTCAACTACTCTCCCGGTGACAAAGAAAAAGTACTTCAAGCTTTGCCACCTCGGTTCCGTCCAACAGACCCAGAGCTAGTTAGGAAAGGAGCTGTGGGTTACGGCTAACCTTAAATATTTTTTAATACTTCAAACGTCAAATTGATCTTAATTACTCCTTATCCTCTATTAAATTAAAATTTATGGTGAAAAAAATCTAAATCTACTCTAGAATAGACGTCTAGATGTCAAAGCTTCCGTTAAAAGTAAGGTTATTTATTTTTACTATTGAAGCTGCGTTAACCCACTTATAGAGACTTCCCAACTATGGCAAAGCACTTGTTTACTTCTGAGTCCGTATCAGAAGGTCATCCAGATAAAATCGCAGATCAAATTTCAGACGCTGTGCTAGATGCGATTCTAGAGCAAGATCCTAAAGCTCGTGTAGCGTGTGAGACGTACGTAAAAACTGGCATGGTCATGGTAGGCGGTGAAGTTACCACTTCAGCTTGGGTTGATATCGAAGAGCTAACACGTAAAACAGTTCGTGAAATTGGTTACACCAGCTCAACAATGGGATTTGACGCCGATTCTTGCGCTATTCTAAACACTATTGGTAAACAATCACCGGATATTAATCAAGGTGTTGATCGTAAAGATCCTAGTGAGCAAGGTGCTGGTGACCAAGGCTTAATGTTTGGTTATGCAAGCAATGAAACTGATGTTCTGATGCCTGCTCCAATCACTTATTCTCACGCATTGGTTAAGCGCCAATCAGAAGTACGTAAAGATGGTACCTTACCGTGGTTGCGTCCTGATGCAAAAAGCCAAGTAACGTTTGCTTATGATCAAGGTAAAATTGTCGGAATCGATGCGGTTGTATTGTCAACGCAACATTCAGAAGATATCAAGCAAGACGATCTTGTTGAAGCGGTAATGGAAACCATCATCAAGCCGGTTTTACCTTCAAAGTGGTTAAACCAAGAGACTAAATATTTCATCAACCCAACTGGTCGCTTTGTTATTGGTGGACCAATGGGCGATTGCGGCCTAACTGGTCGCAAAATTATTGTTGATACTTATGGTGGTATGGCACGCCACGGCGGTGGTGCGTTTTCAGGTAAAGATCCATCAAAAGTTGACCGCAGCGCCGCATATGCCGCACGCTACGTCGCCAAAAACATTGTTGCAGCAGGTCTAGCAGAACGCTGTGAAATTCAAGTTTCGTATGCAATCGGTGTCGCTGAGCCAACCTCTATCAGTGTTGAAACCTTTGGTACTGGTAAAGTTTCTGAAGAAGTATTAATTGGTCTAGTTCGCCAACACTTCGACTTACGCCCATACGGCTTAACTGAAATGCTAAATCTTGAGCGCCCAATCTATCAAGAAACAGCAGCTTACGGTCATTTTGGTCGTAACCAATTCCCTTGGGAAGCGACAGATAAAGCAGAAGCGTTGAAAGCGGATGCTGGATTGTAATCATTGATAATCAGTAGGGGCTTGAGCGATTGTCTTGCCCTTACTTTTTCCCATGCTTTGAGTGCCATTGAGGTATCAAAGAAACCTCACCAATTTTGACTAAAGTATCTGCGATACTTGTGTTGAAATCTTCGTCATTTCGATGCTCTAAATGCCTTCTTTCCGACATACAACCTGCAAGTACTGCAGTAACTTTAGGTTGTTTTGAAACCGAATCAACAAGTTCACTTTTTTTAATCCCATTCCAAGTGATTCTCAGGCTTTCACGAAACTCTTTATAACTCGCTGGACTTTTGAACGGCAATATCCCAATTTCACAAAGCCTAGCCAGTTCATTAGGAATCTCTGAAGAACTCAATAATTCAATTCGAACAGATATGATATGTGCGAGTAACATCTCATTTTCAGGTTCAATTTTATATGCAATATCTAACAGATTTTGTGCAAATTTTTCATCTCCGTTTTTAAGCGTAAATAACATAATATCCACTAGACCCTTAACGTTTATCCAACTTGTGTCAGATCTAAGGCTTTCAGTAATCTCAGGCGATCTTGTTATGTCATATATGTATCGATGAACGCTTCCTCGATTGTTATCGTCAACTTCTAGTAACTGATGAATTACACAATCCTTTAAAAACGCTTTTACTTGCTCTGAAGTCAAATGCCGAGCATGCTTTTTAAAATGCTGCAGATATAGCACTAAACACTCTGAATATTCAGGCTCATACCTCAACGCTCGTAAAACATAAAACAAGAGATCCAACCTACCTACAATTGAAATAATGTCTACAAAATCTTCTACTTTCAAAGTCATGCTGAATTGACTAATAATAATTTCCGTAAGTTCTGAGTTAGAAATTGAATCAATATGTGATAAATATCCAGAATCGATACACCGTTTGAGGAACGTCATCAATTGAGCTGGATTTGTTGTATTTCTGATCGCTTCTATTACCATTGGAAAGCTTCTGAAAGCATGGAGACTTTCAAAATCAACTTTATCTAAGTCTTTAACCGTTACTTTTCGTTCTCCAGCTTTATTACCTACGACTTTAAAAAACAAGTGTTCCATCTGTTCGATATGTTCATTGCCCCCTCGGAAACTTGAGCTAAAAATACTTTCCCAATGAGTGTGCGAACTACATACAAAAAATGGAGCAACCCACCTTTTTATTTTCTCTCTCTTCACTCCCTCAGGGTCAGTATGATTGATAGAAGTAGCCTTAGTTACCTTCATACAAAGACTTGACTCTTTATCTTCTGAAACTATCCTCTGCAACTCATTATTTAGTCGACGGATAGTGTTTAATGGGGAGCAATAAAGTTGTGCATAGTGCAGAAACTCATCATTATCTGAAGGCTTTAATATGCTTTGAGTACTGACAAACCAGCTCTGAGATTTCTTGGCTTCTTCTTTTTTCAAGCCAAGTTGATGCGCTATTTGTTGCTTTAACAGTACTTTTTGCTCCTCACTAGCCCTTGCGTTTACTCCCTTTTTCAACAAAAAAGAATTCACACATTCTTCTAAAGTTTGCTCATTTATCGACAGAATAAGTTCAGATAGGTTATTTTTGGCAGCATTTAACGTAAATAATACCCGCTGTAAATTGCAATCTCTAACCCCAATTCCCCCAAGCTCATGAGGAATATGAACTATCTGTCTTAGAGCGGTTTTCTTGGTGTCTAATGGCACATTTGAATCAGATAATAACGACTTCACTTCTTCGATTTCTTGTTCTAGGCAATCAGCAAACCCACCGCTAGCGCTATCGAGAGCGTTTTCCAATACTACAAAAGCATTTTGGACTAAAGCTTCTAGCTCTGAGTCACCTGAAGCACTGTTAGAAGGGCTGATTTCAGAAGGAGTCAAAATCAATTTTGTTCCGTCGATTTCTTGCTGTCCTTGAGGAGCACTTTTATAGAAGTAAGGAGAACCTTTTGCTCTATCCCTTTCAACAAAAGCTTGCATAAACATGGCTTACCTCATTTTAATATAAATACAATATGAGAAATTCCTAAAAGGTGTTTTATACCCATGATACTTGAAGATGCATGTTTCAGGACTTTTTCAGCGCCAATTCTTTGACGCGCATTAGCGAAGGAATATCGGGATTCTTTCGAGCTAATGTAACAAAGAAGAATTGGCGCTGAGAAGTCCACGCAGTGCGAGTTGCACAGCTTGTTACTCTTCGTTGCCAGTGCTAACAATAGTTCACTATTGCCGCACACCGTCTCCTTGATTAACAAGTTGTGCATTCTCGCTGAAATCGAGCATCTTCAGGTATCATGGGTATATTTCTATTATTTACCTATAAAATTACCAAATTTCATGACAATATACATTGTCAAAAAATTAAGTCTTATTCATAAACAGTTTCAAAAAAAATTAACCATACATTGTTTGATTTATCTCTTTATTATTTGCCGCAATATCCTTTACTCTAGTTAAGCCTATATCCGCTAAAGGAAAGAAACCTTTGAAAGAGTCAAAACTGGTTGAACAACTGATCTACCCTCGATATATAGGTTGGCTTTTAAGAATCATTCTTACCTTTTTTGCAGCAGATACTTTTGGCTTGGACATCACGTCGGCACTCTTAATTCCATTCCTTGTCTTCGAGCTGGTATACCTCGCTGCCAGTCACCATTTTTTTCTAAAATCGAATAAGTTTAATGAGCGCTTATTTTTATTGTTGTTACTCGATAATTCATTTTGGATCATTTGGCTATCGCTCACCGGAGGAGCAACAAATGCCTTTATTTCATCGCTGTTAATTCCGATTGCAATCGCCTCTATTGCCTTGCCCAGCTGGAATGCAATTGCCATTAATATTATCAACTGTTCAGCTTATAGTTTGATGCTGTACTTAAAAGAAGAAACCGGGCATATGGCGCATATGGATATGGGTGCGCACTATATTGGTATGTGGCTCAACTTCATTCTTTCTGCACTTGTCATAAACGTAAGCCTAACGTTAATTAGTCAAAAACTAAGAAAAAGAGAGAAGCAATTGAGCTCGTTAAGAGAGTCACAATTACGTCAAGAACAAATCGTCGCATTAGGCGCATCTTCAGCACAAATGGCTCATCAACTGGCGACCCCATTGTGTAGTATGCGATTATGGTTAGAAGAGCTCAAAGATGAGCAAAGTGAACAAGCCATTGAAGAACTGAATAATAGCCTGACTCGCTGCGAACATAGCTTGCAAGAATTAAGACTCGCAACCGACGCTATTAGGGATGGAAAAGTACATTCCGTTTCAGTGAAAACCTTCATTGGAGATGTTCAACAGAAAACCCAGCTACTTTTGCCCGCCGTTGAAGCAAACTGGTCCTACGGTACAATGACTCACGAAACCATTAATGTTGACCAAGGCGTGCTTCCAGCGATTTTAACGCTGATTGATAATGCTCAAAAGGCGAGCATTACCGGCATTAAAGCACCAAAAGTTGATATTTCATCAAGAACAGACGAGCAATATTTATATATCGACATTCGAGATTTTGGCCTTGGTATATCAGATACGGTAAAATCAAACTTAGGAAAACGTTTTATTAAAAGTTCCAGCGGTCTTGGTGTCGCTTTAGCATTAACACATGCCAGCCTAGACAGAAATGGTGGTCAACTCACATTAGAGCAACATCCTGAAAATGGTTGCATTGCTTCAGTAAGGTATCCATTAAGTACAGATGAATAAATTACTTATTATTGAAGATGACAAAAGTCTCGCACAGGTTTTACAACGACGCCTCAGTTCACATGGCTTTGAGGTAGAAATTTGCCATGAAAAAACTCAAGCTTTATTACTGGCTAGAAAGTGGTCTCCATCTCACATTCTATTAGACATGAAACTTGACGCAGATAACGGTTTAAGCTTAATTCAGCCATTAAAGCAGACGATACCAGAAAGCATCTTAGTGCTACTAACGGGGTTTGCAAGCATCGCTACAGCCGTTGAAGCCATTCGACTTGGGGCTGATAATTATTTAGCCAAACCAGCTGATTCTCAAACCATTCTGCAAGCATTAAATATGGAGTCGACTCAGCTTGAAGCGCTGATAGAAGAACAACCTATGTCGACGAAAAGAGTCGAGTGGGAACACATACAACAAGTACTGACAGCTAATAACGGTAATGTTTCTGCAACGGCAAGGCAGCTAGGGATGCATAGAAGGAGCTTACAACGAAAGCTGGCGAAGAAACCCACATTAGATTAAAGATGAAACTTTGTTTACATTCATTTTAGCTTGTGCTGACAACGGGTAGACTTTGTAAATAAAATTTCTTTGACAAGAAGTGTACAATGGAACCAACAAGCCAAACTACATTATTAACTTCGCTTATTGGGGAAGGTTTTACTTCCTCTCCTTCTCTAGCCGCACCAAACTTATTTGTACTTGGAAATGGAAAATCATTTTCGGCATCAACAGGAGATACATCATTTAGAGCATTTTCTGGAAGTTTTTTACAAGCAGAAATAAGACGAGGGCGTTCGCACTCCTCTCCGATGTTACTATCATTAGATAAAGCTACACCGGCTAAAACGCCTGAAGTAAATGAAACTTCTGGAGTAGCAGGGTCACCCGAATCAGGTACAGAACAACAAGCAAAACAGACGCTCTATCAAATCCTGCTATTTTGCCTCACAACAGAAGACATGAGTAAAATCCAAGCATCGTATAGCTACGGCGACACAATGATAGGCAGAGCAGCCTTACAAGAAATTATTAATATGGGCGATGGTGACCAGAAGCAAATCAGTGAATTCATGAACAAATGGTTTGAAGGGGCAACAAAAAGAAATAAGTCTGTATTTATCGCAATAAAGTCATTAAAGAAAATAGCTGAAACATTTACCTCAAACTGGCAACTTAAAGAACATCTTACAAAGCTTTTACAAAACTATGAAAATTATATTTTTACTGCTCCAAATCAAATTGAGCATCAACCTCTGAGCGAAAAACAGCGATTAATTCTTGAGATACTTAAGGAAAATATAATTAACCATTTGGGCCAAAATGAGTCGAGAACCATTACAAGCCTTGTTGCTAATGATGTAGCTAGTAGCGACCCTTCTTCGAATCCCGATCGTGTATTTGTAACGCCTCGCCAATCTCACTGGTTAAGAGCCAATCATAAAGATCAGTTGGCTATTGTCTTTGAATTCGCCTTAAAAAGGTGCATAGGTGATCCCATCTCGGCTAGTGCGAATTATGCTATTGACTTACTTGAAGCTGCAGGTCAATTAAGTCTAGTCGATAGTCTCAAAGCTAAATTCGATGAAAACCATATTGAATACTCTGGTAGCACAAAAATGGAAAAGGTAACAGACAATTCAATACCTCCTCAGGCCTCAGAGCATAAAGCATCAGGACAAAAATCGTTAACTTCTTCTACCCAGTTACCAGAGTCTCAACCCGCTTTATGCTGTACCTTGCTTTAGGGTCTGTGTATCTTTTGGGGTTAAATTTCGTGCTATTTGAGCATTTATCTTTTCCAGAGGTGAGCCGTGAAGCTTAGCCATCTAAACTGGTCACAACACAGAACGGTGAATGTTCAAAATCATCGAAAAAGGAGAGAGCGCAAATTGAACGCTGAAAAACAATCACCAAAGATAAACACCCCCTAATGATAACCAGAAAAAAAGAGCTGGCTATGCCAGCTCAAGTACAACAGAGGAGCTTTAAAACCCTCATCAACACAAACGCTTTTGTTAATGCATTACCAGCTAATTAATACTGATGCCCAAATTTGACGACCATAACCAGGTAAACGCTCACCTTGCGCTATCTCTTGTCCCATCACTCGGTTTATGCCACCCAGATGATCGGCATACTCTTTATCGAGTAAGTTACTGATACCAGCTTTCAGAAGCCAATTATCATTTTCATAAGCGGTTAAGATATCAACCACACCATAACCAGCTGAAGTTTGTTCTTTTTGGATATTCGAAATTTTATCTTGTTTCGCCGCACCTCTAAGTACTAGCTGGCTACGCCAAGCATTTTGCTGCCAATTAAGGGCTACTTGACCACTTAGCGGTGCAACGCGATATAAGTTGTCATCTGTATCTGTTCGCTCACCTCGAGTGTAAGTCGCATTCATGGTGAGACGCCAGTTTTCATGTAAGTCATAACTTGCATCCATGTCCATTCCATAAAGTTTTGCATCTGTATTAGCAAACATGAGCGGGTCGTCATCACCCATCATTTTCGCAACCATCTTGGCTTTCATATCCGTCAATGGAACACCTTGTACGTAACCATCAATTTTTTGCCAAAATACACGCGGGCTAATCGTGAGTTTGTCGCCTAGATAATCGAAACCAAAATCAGTCTGGTAAGCCGTTTCTAAATCTAAATCCACATCGCCAATATAAGTGCGTCCATCCGCTAACCCACCTGTCGCTTGCATTGGCACCCAAAGGTAACGTTGTTGATAGCTTGGGCTAGATTGTTTACGAGCCACACTTGCACGCCAATTTACCGTATCACTCTGCTTATAAAGCCACTGAGCAACCAAATCGACACCAAATTGGCTGGTGCTTTTATCTTGAGCATTGAACTTATCCATCAAATATTTGATGTTTGGGTTCATCATCGCCATTGAGTGGCTGACATCACCAGCATCAAAATTATATTGCTTACCTCGAACACCTAATTTTAATGTATTAGCACCAAAGTCTTCGTGCCATTGGCCATACGCACTGATCACTTGGCTTTCAACATCTTTAAAATTATCGACAACCATCATTGGATTGTTAGGATTAGTAATCAATGAATCATGTATACTTTGTTGATAATCAAGACCAAATTGCCATTGCTCTAACTCAAACGCAATGGCAGCATCAATACCCGTACTGTCAGCACGATTATAACGTGCCATCATTGGGCTCTTTACAGGACGCAGTAAACTATTACTCATACCATGGCGGGCATTTTGCCAACCAATATGCCAGTTCATTTGCCCCCAATCGAACTCTGATTCACCTGCCGCTTTAACTCTATCTGTATCAATAAAGTCAATATCCATCGGCAATGCAGGACTCGCTGAATCTCCAGTATTGACGCCTTGATAACTTAATGTGATTTGATGATTTTGAGTGATTTGATTTAAATATTTAATACCAAATTGTTGTTTGTCATAGACTGATGGCACAATTTCTCTGCCAGCACCATCTTCAACTTCACTGTTCCCTTTATTCTGCTCAACGTGCAATAACAGCGCTTGTGATTTCCAACCAATATTGGTTAATGCGCCCAGTTGTGACTGATTACCATTCGCAGAATACTGACCTAATAGATGGCTAAAGTTATGTTCAATTTCTGGACCAATAGTATTTACTTTTAAGCTGCCACCAATCGTATCAATGCCACTACTCACTGGGGCAATACCACGAGTCATCTCAATGGATTCAGTGGTTAACTGGCTACCATAACTCAGCGGAGCATCCATCGCATTGGGACCTGCGCCTGCCAGCGAGAGTCCGTCAACACTGGTAGCTATTTTGTCTCCGTATAAACCACGATATTGAGCAATTTTACTGACTGGACCATTAGCATTAACATTTGCCCCTGGAATCGACTTAAGAAGATCGGCCAAATCACTCGTTGGAACCGCATAATTTGGGGTAGCTACAGAATCAGAGTCCACTCGTGTTTGTTTAGCAACTTGACCTTTAACAACAATTACTTCGATTGGATCAGCATCAGCCCAAGAGGCGCCACTGACTGCATACATTGAAATCAACAAACCACTTAAAACGTTCAGACGCATGTTACAAACTCCCTAAATATTTGTAGCTAAATTTTGCGCCTACCCTGTCTTCATCACAATACAAATGCGACAAAGTGCGACACTATGTCGCACAACTTTTACCATTACAATCAGCAAATTAAAACAAATACAACGAATGAATAGTGAACTTGACAATGGTCAATTCAATTTAGAAGATCCCATAAGATACTGAGCTGCTTTCATTTATGAAAACCCATAAAATGACGGATTTTCGGCCGCTTAAACTCATTTTTCACAAAACAGCAATGAAACCACTTGCCATTAGCAAAAGGCTGAGTATAATTCCGTTCCATTGTTGAGGCTCAACCAGCACAGCAAACTAATCAAAGATGCCGGAGTGGTGGAATTGGTAGACACGACGGATTCAAAATCCGTTTCCTTCGGGAGTGACGGTTCAAGTCCGTCCTTCGGTACCATTTTTTGATTTTCTCTTTTTGAGACATAAGCCGACTTTCATGTCGGTTTTTTTGTGTCTAAAATCTATGGTTTCTCAGGGACTGATCAGATCTATATGATCTAAAGTCACAAATACAAGCGAGCTCGCCAGAGCAGGAAGTCCAACTCTGGTGATAAATATCAAAAGCAAATTTGTTTTTAGTGAGCGTTTCCAGAAGG
>NZ_JAFEUN010000082.1 GCF_016900895.1 Parashewanella hymeniacidonis | reverse complement strand
TCTGGTGACAATAGAGCTGTGGAACCACCTGAATCCATCCCGAACTCAGTAGTGAAACGCAGCATCGCCGATGGTAGTGTGGGGTCTCCCCATGTGAGAGTAGGTCATTGCCAGACGCCAAATAAGTAAAAAGCCCTAGCTAAACAGCTAGGGCTTTTTGCGTTTAAGGCAATTAATATAATAAAAAATATCACAGAGCGTCCATAATACATGGTTATGTGATCTCTTAGGTCACTGCAATTCCGCTTTGCTTCCAAAATGCATTATCTTCGCCCCATATGAGGGGCGCTTCGCAAGGATTATTTTACTGGTTATTTTATTCCCAGTTTTCTATTACGATTAATAGTTATCAGAGCTGTTTCAATTCGCTACAATGAAGCAAAATCCTATAGGAATAAATTAAATGTCAGTAACTTTACATAATCCTACCTGGCCTCTTACTGGTGAACAGCCTGAACTGTTGATTGCGAAACTCTCACATTTTGGTTTGATTTCTGTAACTGACGAGCAAGCAGCAACATTTTTACAAGGTCAGGTGACTGCTGATGTGACGGGCCTTGCTGAGACGGATTGGTGTTGGGGCGCACATTGTGATCCTAAAGGTAAGATGTTAGCGAGTTTTCGTTTATTTAAAGCTCAAGAAGCCATTTGGATGTTATTACCCAAAACAACAGTGGATGCTGATTTACCGCAACTACAAAAGTATGCGGTTTTCAGTAAAGTCACGTTATCTGATGCCACGACTGATAAGTTGTTGTTTGGTATAGCAGGCTCAGGTGCTTCGGTGTTTATTGAAAAACATTTTGGTGAATTATCAGGTCGAGTTTCAGAGTCTAATAGCGTGATTATTCTACAAGACAATGAGCGTTATGTTCTTGTTGTTGATGCCGACGCAGAGCTTGATTTTCTTGATGGCGAAGCGGTATTTGAATCAAGTAGTTGGCAGGCGCTTGAGGTCGCTTCGGGGTATCCAAATATTGCGGCAAATCACAGCGGTGCCTATATTCCTCAAATGTGTAATTTAGACGCATTAGCTGGCATCAGTTTTACCAAAGGTTGTTATATGGGACAAGAAACCGTGGCTCGGATGAAGTATCGCGGTGGAAATAAACGTGCTCTGTATATATTGGAAGGTACTGTGAATAACCAACTCACCAAAGATGGCTTTGTTGAAGTGGCGCTAGAAAACGGCCATCGCAAGGCGGGTAATATCGTTGAGTATGTACAACGAGGTTCAGAAGTATTAATGACGGTGGTTTTAGCTAATGATACTGATGAAACCGCACATTTTAGAGTTGCAGGTGATTCGGAAAGTCAGTTAGTAATTAAACCTTTGCCTTATGTGCTTGAAGTTTCAGATGCATAATTTAAAAATGGGAGCATATGGCTCCCATTTTTATTTAAACATTTTGTGGAGAAAGGTTTCTCTCTTTTTTTAATTTTAAAAATGCTTTCCATTTCACCACTTCAGGTGGAAGTTCTGGTTTATCATTTTCATAGCCGGCAGCTTTTACCACTTCTTCGATGGGAACTTGATGGCGCTTATTAATAAACACACCACGAATATGGACGATACAGTGAAGTCCTCGCGCTGTGAGAAAGCGTTGTTCAATGTAGAAATATTTTTCATCCCAACCAACGATTTTCGATTCTATCCAAAATTTTTCTAATGGTTTGATATCTCGAATGTAAGTGAACTCTGTAGCGTTTACGATTGGCATCCATTTTAATTTTATAAATTTTTTCAGCAGTCTCATTTCTGCCAACATATAGGTGCGTGCCAAATCCATAAAAGCAGCATAGCGAGAATTAGTTAAGTGGAAGTTGATGTCGCAATCACTGGGCATTACACGAAATGTAATTTTACTGGTTTCTAAAAAACCAATTTGACTACAATGTTTAATTCGCCAGAACAGCAGCATAAATAAGCGAAAATATAAATTCACATTGATCCTTATGTTGTTCTTTTTCCATGAAATATAGTTTACTCAGGCTAGCAGAGGTCAGACCATTCAGCAATAAATCAAAATAAAAAAGGCGCTTATCTTATATTAGAAAGAAAGCGCCAAAAATCGGAGATGATCTTAAATTTTATAGGGTACGACTTAAGCGGTAATCCCTGAATGACGCAATAATGCACCAATTTTTGGCTCTCGGCCCCTAAAGCGTTTGAACAATTCCATTGGTTCTTCAGAGCCTCCCATTTCTAGAATGTTGTTTAAGAAGCTTTTGCCGGTTTCTGGATTGAAAATGCCTTCTTCTTCAAAACGTGAAAATGCGTCAGCCGATAATACTTCAGCCCATTTATAGCTGTAATAGCCTGCGGCATAACCGCCAGCAAAAATGTGACCAAAGCTGTGTTGAAAACGATTAAATTCAGGAGGAATAACTACAGAGACTTGCTCTCTTACCCTATTCAAGGTTTGCTGAATTTGAGCACCTTGTTCTGGGACAAAGTTCTTGTGGAGTGTAAAGTCGAATAATGAGAACTCTAATTGGCGTACCATCATCATCGCCGATTGGAAGTTCTTCGCTGCTAGCATGTTCGTCAATAACTCTTTAGGGAGTGACTCACCAGTTTTAAAGTGGCCTGAAATATGGGCCAACGCTTCATCTTCCCAACACCAGTTTTCTAAGAATTGGCTAGGTAATTCGACGGCATCCCACGGTACACCATTGATCCCTGATACATCAGCTACATCAATTTGTGTCAGCATATGATGGATGCCATGACCAAATTCATGAAATAGAGTAATGACTTCGTCATGGGTAAATAACGCCGGTTTCCCATCAACAGGTGAATTAAAATTACAGGTTAAATAAGCAATTGGGTTTTGCAGCCCTGAACTTGTACTTCTACGAACACGGCAGTCATCCATCCATGCACCACCTCGCTTACCACTGCGTGCATATAAGTCTAAATAGAAACTGCCACGATGATTATCATTTGCATCGGTGATGTTAAAGAAACGCACATCTTTGTGCCAAGTGTCTACCCCAGATTCTTCTTTAATCGTTAAGCCAAATAATCGATTGACGGTATAAAAAAGTCCCGATAATACTTTTTCTTCTGGAAAATATGGTCGCAACATTTCTTGGGAAACTTGATATTTATGTTGTTGCAGCTTTTCGCCGTAATAGGCCATATCCCATGCTTTCAACTCCGCAGCATCAAAGTTATCTTTTGCAAAGGCTTGCAGCTCAGCTAACTCTTTTTCAGCTTGAGGTTTTGATTTGCTGGCAAGTTGGTTTAAGAAAGTCATTACTTGTGCAGGGTTTTCTGCCATTTTCGTTGCCAATGATTTATCAGCGTAATTATTGAAACCAAGCAAATTAGCTAATTCATGGCGCAGAGCAACAATTTCATTCATCAGTTCCGAATTATCATACTTGCCAGCGTTTGGGCCTTGGTCCGAAGCTCGAGTGCAGAAAGCGGTGTAAACCTCTTCACGCAGCTCGCGGTTATCACTGTATGTCATTACCGGGAGATAAGAGGGGAAATCCAAAGTGAACAACCAACCATCTTGTTCTTTTTCAGTTGCCATTGCTTTTGCCGCTGCAAGAGCGGATTCAGGTAAACCTGCTAATTTCGTTGTATCGGTAATTAATTTGCTCCAAGCATGAGTTGCATCCAACAACTGATTGGAGAATTGACTGGTGAGTTCAGATAATCTTTTTTTGATCTCACCATAACGCTGTTTTGCTTCGTTTTTAAGACCAATTCCAGACAATTTAAAATCACGGATAGCATGTTCGATACTGGCTTTTTGAGCTTGATTAAGCGTTGAAAATTCTTCCGATTCACTCAAAGAAATATAAGCATTATATAGACCCTGATGTTGGCCGACAAAAGTTCCATAATCGGAAAGCAGTGGTAAGCAAGCGTCATGAGCTTCGCGCCAGTCATCATTACTGACGACAGAATTCATGTGAGAAACGGGGGACCAAACTTGACTGAGTTCGTCATCTATTTGCTCTAAAGGAGCGATTAATGAGTCCCATGTATATGGCGCACCATTTTTTATTACTGATTCAATCGTTTTGTGACAGTTTGCAATGGCTTGCTCTACTGCTGGTTGAATGTGCTGAGGTTCAATCGATGAAAATACAGGTAGCTCTGATTTAGTCTGAAGTGGATTGCTCATTTTTTTGGCCTTGTAAAGTTTCCGGCAATACCTAATAGATAAGGGCAGTGAATCGTAATATCAAGTTTCTAGTTAAAATTTGCTCAATTGCACAAAAAACGTATTTTCGTATCAATTAAGATCACGCTTTTGCTACCCCAAGCTCACATAAAAGTGAACTCTTACTTACTATGAACTCCCCTGATTGCTGAATAGTTATTTGATTTATGAAAAAGCCTTTTACAAAAAGTTTAATGTTATTGACGATGTTGGGCAGTAGTGCCGTGATGGCTGCCGAGACCAGTGTGTATTTTGATGCATATTACAAGACTAAATATGTATCTAAAGGCAGAGACTTATTGGATAAAGGTGGGATTTTCTGGAGTGAAGTTGGTGGGACTTATGATAATTTCAGTGGATTCATTGCAATCGGTGAAGCAGACAGTGTTGATTTTACTGAAGTGGATATTGATATCAGTTACTCAATACCGATACACGATGATTGGTTCGTCGCATTAGGGTACACGGGGTTAGATTGCAAAGGTATTATTGATTTTACGGGGCATGAGTTTTACCTAACGACGGCTTACACTGGTTTTTCTTGGGTTACACCGCAAATCAAAACGATTTATGAAACAGAATCTGATGGTTACTTTGTTTTTGTGACTCTGAAAGGAAATGTTGAGTTATCAGAAAAAATGACTTTACACCCTTATATTGAACAAGGGTTAGATTATGGGTACATCGGTGAAAAGCACGATGGTAGCAATCACCTTGAACTAGGGCTTAGTATGAGTTACGCACTTAGGCATGATGTGACTTTAAGTGGTTTTGTCGCACGTTCGTTCTCAGAGTCTGAATTAACGGATTGGAATAATGACAATCGCCCAAATCAAACTTTTGGTGGTGTTAAAGTAAGTTGGCACTGGTGATCGATTGATAGAATTATTTAATAAATAATTCAGTTGCCACTACACTGATAGAGTTACTGTTTCCAAGGATATTTGTTTGCGCTGCTTGAAATGATACCAATTGCAAACAATAAAAGGAGAAAACTATGTCAGTGGATGGCACATTTGGGCGCTTTGCGCTTTTTGTACTCACTTTTTTTGGCGCTTCCTCAGCTGCTGAGGTCAACTCTCAGGAGGTATCGCTCGAACGTAATATTCAAGAGAAAACGACTATATCGGCTAGCCCCAAGCGCTTTAGTGATTTATCTCGTCAAGAGATGCTGACCTCTCGTGCAAATGTAGCAAATGACCCAAGTTGTCATTGGTTAAATCAACGCATGAATAAACTCGAAGAAACGTTGATGGGCGCAATGAATGGCATGGATATGCGTTCTGGTTATCACAAGAAAGAGTTAACGGTACGAAAAAAAGAATGGGTGTGTTTAAAGTGTGGCGTTGAAGGTCCTACTGTTCATGATTACGCTAAGTGTCAATTTAAGCGTTAGTTTTCCTCTATTTCCTCGGTCTGTTCATTCATTACTGAATAGCTAAGTGTTCTGCTTAGCTATTGTTTCTTTATTATTTTAAGCATAAGGTGAGCAACCATTAGTTGAGCATGAGCTTAATGAGGTTTTTAGGAGATTTTTATGTCACAGCATTTTGACTATATTTGTTTAGGCGCAGGAAGTGGCGGTATTGCATCAGCAAACCGGGCAGCGATGCGAGGCGCTAAAGTTTTGCTTATTGAAGCAAAGCATGTGGGTGGTACTTGCGTTAATGTAGGCTGTGTTCCTAAAAAAGTCATGTGGTATGGTGCTCAGGTTGCAGAAGCCATTCATCTATACGCTAAAGATTATGGTTTTGATGTGTCTGTTAATCAATTTAACTGGCAAACATTAGTGGACAGCCGTGAAGCTTATATTGAACGTATACATTGTGCCTATGACCGTGGCCTGGCCTCTAATGGCGTCACGTTAGTGAAAGGTTATGGCAAATTTGTAGACAACCATACGATTGAAGTGAATGGCGAGCAATACACCGCTGATCATATCCTGATTGCAACAGGTGGAGCACCGACGATTCCAAATATCCCAGGCGCAGAACATGGTATCGATTCTGATGGCTTCTTTGAGCTAACTGAACAACCAAAGCGTGTTGCGGTAATTGGTGCAGGTTATATTGCTGTTGAGCTGGCGGGTGTTTTACATGGTTTAGGTAGTGAAACGCATTTATTTGTTCGTAAACATTCTCCTCTGCGAAATTTTGATCCCTTACTGTCTGAAACATTGGTTGAAGCAATGGCCGCTGAAGGTCCGTCGCTGCATACTCACAGTACACCGTCAAAAGTAGATAAAAATGACGATGGTAGTATCACGCTTCACCTCGAAAATGGTGAAAGCTATGAGGTTGATTGTTTAATTTGGGCGATTGGCCGTCAGCCATCTACGGATCGCATCGGTCTTGAAAATACGGGTGTTGAGCATGATGAACGTGGGTATATTATTACTGACGAGCAGCAAAATACTTCGGTAGAAGGCATTTATTGTGTCGGTGACATTATGCAAGGTGGCATTGAACTTACTCCGGTAGCGGTAAAGGCTGGGCGTTTATTATCAGAGCGTTTATTCAATGGAATGACTGATGCCAGAATGGATTATGTCAATGTACCGACCGTAGTATTTAGTCACCCACCTATTGGCACTATGGGACTATCAGAACCAGAAGCCATAGAGCAGTATGGTGAAGGTAATGTGAAAGTGTACACTTCAGCATTTACTTCTATGTATACCGCCGTTACGGCTCACCGCCAAGCATGTAAGATGAAATTAGTGTGTGCTGGGGATGACGAGAAAGTCGTAGGTATTCATGGTATTGGCTTTGCTATGGATGAAATTTTACAGGGCTTTGGTGTTGCAATGAAGATGGGGGCGACAAAGAGCGATTTTGACGCTGTTGTTGCAATTCACCCAACGGGTGCTGAAGAGTTTGTTACCATGAGATAAGTCATCTGTCTCAGCAGCGTTCATAGAAATGATGCTTTTTTACACCGATGTGGGTATGAGTTATTTATACCCATGATACTTGAAGATGCATGTTTCAGGACTTTTTCAGCGCCAATTCTTTGAGGCGCATTAATGAAGGAATATCGGGATTCTTTCGAGCTAATGTAACAAAGAAGAATTGGCGCTGAGAAGTCCACGCAGTGCGAGTTGCACAGCTTGTTACTCTTCGTTACCAGTGCTAACAATAGCTCACTATTGCCGCACACCGTCACCTTGATTAACAAGTTGTGCATTCTCGCTGAAATCGAGCATCTTCAGGTATCATGGGTATATACACATTAGATTTGTATAAATAACAAACTGCATGAATACTGGGATGCCAAAAAAGCTCAGTTTTATATGGGCTCTCTTTGCTATTGAGGTCATACCAGTAAAGCTATAACTCATCCTATAGTCTCTTCTTGTAATATAAAATACATCGAAGTGCTAAAACCATTGTTACAAAACTTGGTAATGACAATGCAAGGTACTAATGAAATACAGGAAGATTTTGTTGTTAACGCAGATCAACAGCAAACGAAGCCGTTGACGATAACTCAGACTTTACCTAGTATTTCATCATTTCCTTTTAGCAAAAGTATATTCGCACTGGTCGTTTAATATCTTTTCATAATTTGAGTAATGTCACTAATTAAAGCCTTGGTTTTTATTTGGGGTATTTTTCCTAACTCAGATGACTTCGGCTTTACCATCGCAAAGCGCTCACCTTTAGGTGAAATTAATACGATAGAAGCACTGTGATCTACTAAGTAACTGTCTCCCTCTCCTACCATTGAATAAGCCATACCCAAGCTTCGAGTAATTGGAATTAATTGCTTGTGTTCTGAAGTCACTGCAATGAACTCTGAATTAAAAAATTGGATATAGCTGTTTAGCTTGTCGGGAGTGTCTCGTTGTGGATCAACCGAAATTAACACGACTTGAATGGGGGCAACTGCATTAAGTTTAGGAAATGCATTACTGAGTTTATTCATTGTTGTTGGGCAAATATCAGGGCAGGAAGTATAACCGGCAAATAACAAGCTCCACTTACCCTTTAACTGCTCTTGAGTGAAAGCGCTTCCTTTGTGATCCGTCATTGAAAAGTTGATCACTGGTCTAGGCTTGGGAAATAATTGTGTGGTTTTTAATTCAAGTGGCTTGTCTTGAAAGTACCAAGCTGTATAGCCTCCTGCCAGCAGTAGGATTGCTAGCAAACTGAATTGAGCTACTTTTTTCATTTACAACAAACCCCAAAGGTAATGATCAGCTAACAGTATGATAAACAGTATCATTAGATGATAAATTGATACCTTAAATACATTCATCGCAAGCCCAGCATAATCGGCGTATTTAAGTTGCCAAGCTTTATATATAAACCAAGCACTTAAGATACTGGAACCAACAAGATAAATACCACCACTCATACCAACGATTACAGGGAGTAAACAGGCGATAGCTAATAAAATGGTATAAAGAAAAATACAGGTCTTAGTGAAATCAATACCATGTGTTACAGGCAGCATGGGTACGTCGACTTTCGCATATTCTTTTTGTCTATGAATGGCTAACGCCCAGAAATGAGGTGGCGTCCAAGTAAAAATGATGATGACAAGTAATAAAGCATGGCCGTGAAACTCATTGGTCATGGCTGTCCAACCGAGCAATGGTGGCATGGCCCCTGCTAAACCGCCTATTACAATATTTTGCGATGTGGCACGCTTTAAATAAGCAGTATAAATGACAGCGTAGCCAACCAAGCTTGCGAGAGTTAGCCAAGCTGTTAATGGGTTGGTAAGTGCATATAAAATATTAAAACCTAATACACCAATGGAAACAGCAAAAGAAATGGCTTTCTTAGCAGAAACCCTGCCTTTGGGAAGTGGACGGTTATATGTGCGAGCCATTACGCCATCAATTCTGCGATCAATAAGGTGGTTGAACGCCGCTGCTGAGCCAGCCATCATTCCGATACCTAATAAACCACTGATTAATGGTATTAGTGCTAACTGTCCATCAGTGGTTAAGCACATTCCAACCAATACAGTGAGAAGCATTAACGCAACAACTTTGGGTTTGGTCATTTCCAAATAGTCACGCCAGTTAAAGACTAAGTTGGCATGGGAATTTAGGGTAATATTTTTATTCATGTAACGCTCCTTGTTCATGCTCTTTTTCTGATGGCGTAGTTAAGGTAAACCAGTGATAACAGAAGTAATGCCGCCCCACCGTTATGGGCAACCGCAACAGGCAGAGGTAATAAAAATTCGATATTACTCACGCCTAATAATACTTGGAGAATTAAAAGTACTAACATCACCCCTGCACCATGTTTAATGATGCTTGAGTGGCTTTTAAGTAATCTCAAACCTAACCAGAGAATCAATAAACTGGTTACTATTGCCCAAATTCGATGTGCGACATGTATGGTCATTCGTGTGTAGTGATCAAGTACCCCATATTCGAAACTGATGTGATCACCTTGAAAGGGAGAGAATGCCTTGGCGAGATTGAGGTTATTCCACCAATCTCCTTGGCAAATAGGCAGTGTGGTGCAGGTTAATGCTGCATAATTTGATGACGTCCAACCGCCGAGCATAATCTGCCCAATAAGCGCTAGTAGTGCGATAAGTGCTAAATTTTTAAACCCTCTGGCAAAACGATCACCACCTTCAATCCTGAGAGGTTTGACTCTCAAGTACATCAAAAATAATAAGGCGATTAAGGTAAAGCCACCGAGTAAATGGGACATGACAACAATTGGCATTAGCATCATCGTAACTGTCCACATCCCCAATAAAGCCTGAAATATAATTAAGGCACTGATAACCATAGGCAGCTTTTTAGGCGAGCCTTTTGTTCGTAAGCAATAAATTAAAATTCCGAAAACCATTAGACCTAGCGTGCCTGCAAGGTAACGGTGGATCATTTCTAACCAGGCTTTTTTCGGTTCGACTTCAAGGCCAGGAAAATGTTGTTCAGCCTTAGCAAGTTCATGCTCACCCGTTGGGACTTTTAATTGGCCGTAACAGCCCGGCCAGTCAGGGCAGCCAAGCCCTGCATCTGCAAGACGTGTGTATGCACCCATTAAAATGACGATGAAAGTAAATACGATCGATATTTTTAGAATTGTTTTTAACGTCATTAACCTACCCTCGACAGTTTCAGCATTTTTCGCAAGTCATTCATCATGGCTTTACCTTGCAATAAACGCTGTTTTTCGTCGTCTTTCAGGTTGTATCGAGTGACGAGTTTTCCAAGGGGATCGGCAATGATAATTTGCTGTTTATCTAACTGCTTTTGCAACTGCGTACTAATTGGAGCGGTGGTAAATTGATAGGCCACTAACGCAGTTTGATCACTGTTTTCTGTTAGTAACACAACCGGTTCGACTCGGCCTTGTTCGCGTCCAAGTGCAGTATGAGTTTGTTTAAGAAGGTATAACTGCTGCTGGCACGGTTTACCACAATGCTCAGGTAGCAAAAAAACAATTTGCCACTTCTTGGGATGAGGATTTTTCATTTCCAATGTTTGATAGGCAAGTGTTTCTGGTAACAATTCACCTTTGTTGGTTTGTCCACCATCGTAAAGATTCAGTGATAGTACGACTTTTGCTGAGATAACAGGTAAAACAAAAACGGCAATGAGCGCAATAAGTGCTTTTTTATTTTTTGTTTTGAGAGAGTTCATCCTTGCTCCTTTTAACACTGACTTTTAATGCTGAAAAAACGGGAAAAGAAGTGAATATCGGTTTTAATAACACGATGCCGATAATGAATAATGCAATTGCCATCGAAAACCATTGCATGGCATAACCAAAATGTTTTTTTGCTGGCATTGGAATGGGCTGCCAAGGTTTTGCAAGTGGCTTATGTTGAGCGTCGAAGGCAACGGTTTCAGGTTGAAGTACTACCGGAAATAATGCTCGCTGAAGGTATTGCGATAACTGAGCTATATTTAAGTTTTGAATTCGAACCATGGGCCCCATTTCTGGGTAGAGTTGATCACTCATAGGGTTGCTTTCTCTGTAATATAAGCGCCCTTGAAACTGTTGCTGCTGATACGCAGTTACAGTTGGAAGCTCACTGCGATCTGGGTTTGCCTGAATAAATCCAAGTTCAACCAATAGTGCGGGTTGTTCAGGGGTGACCTCCATCAATTGATAAATTAAATAGCCTACCTTCCCTTGATTGACCTGGTTATCTAAAGCGATAAGTGGTGAGGTTGTTGGAGAAGCTAATACCGTAAGTTGCCTACCTAATAACTCAGAAAAGTCCTTCTGTTGGTTCAACGACTGAGTTGTCAAAGAGGGTAATTGCTGTCGCAGGATGAGCTGTTGTTCAATATCTTGTTTCTCATAACCACGATTAAGTTGCCAAGCACCTAATTTTATTAATAATATAAGTAGCCCAAAAAATAACACACTGGCTAATAACTTACTTTTAAATAGCCTAGAGAGAGGTGACCCTGTGGATACCCTATTGCTTTTTAAAGTTGTACTCGTCTTACTGCTGCTGTTCATCATTTTTAATTTAGGCCGCGCCTTATTTATTATGGTTAGAAGCGATAACAAACAATCTATGAGTCGTTACTTAGGGCGTCGAGTGATGCTTTCAGCACTCGTCGTGATAGCGCTTATTTTAGCGATAGGACTTGGTTGGATTCACCCAAACCCTACGCCTTACTAAGCCACCAAAACTGCTGATGGCTGATGTATTAAAGTACGTATACAAATATAAATAGACACAGCCAGACAACATCAACAAAGTGCCAATACCAGCTACCAGCTTGGAAGGCAAAATGATTATCTGGTTTAAAGTGACCCTTCAAGATCCTAATAAATAGAGTTATTAAGAAAATAGTGCCGATTGTGACGTGAAGGCCGTGGAACCCTGTTAACATGAAGAAGGTATTACCATAAACTCCCGATTCTAGTGTTAAACCAAGTTCGGTATACGCATGAATATACTCATGAACTTGCAAATACAAGAAACCAAGACCAAGCAAAATCGTTAACGACAACCAAACTTTTAATGCACCACGTTTACCTTTTTCTAATGAGACATGCGCAAAGTGCAGTGTCACAGAAGAAATTAATAGGATAATGGTGTTATACAAAGGTAAACCGTGCCAAGGCATCGCTTGGGTTGTGTCACCTTTTGGTGTTGTCGTTAATGGCCAGATGGCTTCAAAATTTGGCCATAAAACCTCATGGGTGGCGGTCGAATGGTATTCTCCACCCAGCCACGGCACAGAAAACATGCGGATGAAGAACAGCGCACCAAAAAAGGCGCCGAAAAACATCACTTCAGAAAAGATAAACCAACTCATTCCCTGACGGAAAGAGCGATCCATTTGTGGCGAATATAAACCTTGATTTGATTCGTTGATAACGGTTTTAAACCAGCCGTACATCAAATAAAGAATCGTTAAAAAACCTGCCCCTAAAGCGATTAAGCCTATCGGACTGGCGTGGGTTTCAAGTTCTGCAATAAAGTGTCCGGCGCCAAACGCCATTAAAAATAACCCTATTGCCCCGACAATTGGCCAGCCACTCTGGGCTGGAACATAATAATGTTGATGGGTACTCATTGTGTTGCTCCTTGCACTTTCGCTAACGCTGCTTGTGAAGACGCTGTAACATCAAACAAGGTATAGGAAAGGGTGAGAGTATTTATTGAAGATGGTAAATCTGGATCAATAAAGAAAATTAGGGGGAGTTCACTGTCCGCACCAGCCGCAAGTGGTTGCTGATTAAAGCAAAAACATTCAGTTTTATGGAAATACAACGCTCCTTGCCCAGGAGATACAGAGGGTACCGCCTGACCAACCACTGCACTTGACGATAAATTTTTCGCAATGAAATTGGTTCGTATCAACTCACCTGGGTGAACTTTCATTGTATTCACTTGTGGCCCAAACTCCCAATTAATACCTGGAGGAATTTGAGCCATGAATTCGATATTCACCAAACGGGTTTTATCGACAATTTGTTCAGCGGTATATGCTTTGGCCGATGTAGCTGTTTTTCCATTAATACCAAGTGTTTGGCACATAATGTCGTACAGTGGAGCTAAGGCAAACCCAAACCCGAACATAGCAATTGAGCCGCCAATCAGCCATAGAACCAGCTTCTTATTGGATTTTTTTCCATGATTTGGATTGATGTTTGGGTTTGCAGCCATATTACTTTATCTCCGGTGGCGTGGTGAACGAGTGATATGGCGCAGGGCTAGGAATATCCCACTCTAAGCCTTCAGCACCTTCCCAAGATCTCGCCTCTGCTTTTTCACCACCTCGGATACATTTGATCACGAGTACCAAGAAGAGTAACTGTGATAATCCAAATGCAAAGCCACCAATAGAGACCACTTCATTGATGTTGGCAAATTGAATATTGTAATCCGGTATACGTCGTGGCATGCCTGCAAGTCCGACAAAGTGCATTGGGAAGAACAATACATTCACCGAAATCAAGGAGCACCAGAAATGCCATTTAGCTAGGGTGTGGCTGTACATGTGTCCTGTCCACTTTGGTAACCAGTAATAGGCAGCCGCCATAATAGAGAATACGGCTCCTGTAACGAGTACATAGTGGAAATGGGCAACGACAAAATAGGTGTCATGGTACTGGAAATCAGCCGGTGTCATTGCCAGCATCAAGCCTGAAAAACCACCTATCGTGAATAGAATCACGAAAGCAATCGCCCAAAGCATAGGTGGCTCATAAGAAATTGAACCTTTCCACATCGTCGCGACCCAGTTAAAGACTTTCACTCCAGTTGGAACGGCAATTAACATGGTGCAATACATGAAGAACAGTTCAGCAACTAACGGCATTCCTGTGGTAAACATATGATGAGCCCACACTAAAAACGACAGAATAGCTATACTGGCAACGGCGTACACCATTGATGAGTAGCCAAACAGCTTTTTGCGCGCAAAAGTTGGAATGATGGCAGAGACAATACCGAAAGCCGGTAAGATCATGATGTACACTTCAGGGTGACCAAAGAACCAGAAAATATGCTGGAACATCACAGGGTCACCACCACCCGCAGCATCAAAGAAGCTGGTACCAAAGAATTTATCGGTCAATACCATGGTGACTGCGCCTGCAAGAACAGGCATCACTGCAATCAATAAAAAGGCAGTAATTAGCCAAGTCCAGACGAATAACGGTAACTTCATCCAAGTCATGCCAGGTGCACGCAAATTGATAATGGTGACAATGACGTTAATCGCGCCCATTATCGAACTTATTCCCATGATGTGGATGGAGAACACAAAGAGCGCCGTACTATCCCCACTGTAATGGGTGGAAAGCGGTGCATAGAAGGTCCAACCAAAGTTTGGCCCTCCTCCTTCCATAAATAACGAGCTTAATAGAATCAAAAATGCAAATGGTAGAATCCAAAAGCTGAGGTTGTTCATTCTGGGTAGTGCCATGTCTGGGGCACCAATCATCATGGGGATTAACCAGTTAGCAAGCCCTGTAAAGGCTGGCATTACGGCTCCAAAAACCATGATTAACCCATGAACAGTGGTCATTTGGTTAAAGAAGTTAGGCTCAACCAATTGCAAACCGGGCTCAAATAATTCTGCACGGATCACCATTGCCATTGAGCCGCCGGTTAAAAACATAATGAAACTTAACCACAGATATAAGGTACCAATATCTTTATGGTTGGTGGTTAGCACCCATCGCATCAGGCCTTTTGGTGGCTGATGATGCGAATGATCGTCATGATGTTCAGAGCTTGGCTCTGTTTCAAGCGGATCACTTTGAGGGTTTAATGTTGTCATGCTATTTCCCCTACTTTTGCTTTTCTACTTTCACGACATCTGCAGCTTGCACTGCGTCGCCAGTATTGTTACCCCACGCATTTCGCTCGTAGGTAATGACTGCCGCAATTTCTTCAGCTGTGAGCTGTTTGTCAAAAGCTGGCATCGCAGAACCTGGGAAACCGTGTGTCACGATATAGATATGATCATGCACAGGTCCAGTGGCAACAGGGCTGCCCTTTAAGTGCGGAAATACACCTGGAAGTCCCATACCATTTGGCTGGTGGCATACAGCGCAGTGAGCGGTGTAGACCTTTTCACCTTTGGCATAGAGTTCATCTTTAGAAAGCGTTTTAGACAATGAAGCTTTGGCTTGCGCTTTGGCTTTTTTCGCCTCATCTTTTTGGGCGATTATCCACTTATCAAATTCTTCACCAGAAACGGCTTTGACAACGATAGGCATAAATCCGTGGCCTTTACCGCAGAGCTCAGTACACTGGCCACGATACGTGCCTTCCTCGTCAATTTTTGCCCAAGTTTCATTGATAAAACCTGGGTTTGCATCTTTTTTAACGGCGAATGCGGGCATCCACCAAGAATGAATCACGTCGTCAGAAGTGACTAAGAAGCGGATTTTTCGGTTAGTAGGGAGAACAAGAGGTTTATCTACTTCGAGCAAGTAATGCTCGTCTTTATCTTTTTTGTTGTCGATTTCTTCCTGAGGTGTCGTTAATAAGCTATAAAAGCTAACACCTTTGTCGAAATAGTCGTAGTGCCACTTCCATTGCGAACCCGTAATTTTTACGGTCAAATCAGAGTCACTTGGATCTTCCATTGCAACAAGTGTTTTTGTTGCTGGGATAGCCATACTGATAAGAATAATAAATGGAATGATTGTCCACAAAATTTCCACTTTCGTACTTTCGTGAAAATTAGCGGCGACTGCACCCTTTGATTTGCGGTGCTTGATCATGGCATAAATCATAATGCCAAAAACAATTACCCCGATTACGCAACAGATGTAAAAAATCGTCATATGTAAGTGATATACCTTATGACTTATTTCTGTTACCCCTTGAGTCATGTTAAAGCGCATTTCTTCAGCCCATACTGGTGGGGTTAAGAAAGCCGCTAACATACAATACAACAATTGCTTCACTAGACGTCTCCTCTGCCAATTGCAAAAGCAACTACAAAGAAAAGTCACACGTTAATACTTAGCTCCATGCTAACTTTTCAGTTCCCTAAAAAAGCTTATCGATATCAAAGTGCAATGGTGGTGTTGTTGTTTTCGTTGACTCAATCGCTAATGGTTAGCAGGTCAGTCATCCAGTAAATCTGTTTACGGCTCTGGGTGTATACCACTCGTGCGCTTACTGCTGAATTTACTCAAATTAAAATTTGAGATATCAACTTTATAAAACAGGGTCGTTAATTCGAATGTTTGTTAAGCGAAATATTTCGCATTTTTGTAACAATTTAAGAACAATTTAAGATTAGTTACTATCTCTACATTACTTGCTGTTTAAAGATTGATCAAGATCATGTTTCATGTAATTAGATGAAATATTGGTGAATTTTTTTAGTTTACTATTCTATAAGAGAATTATTTATATAAATTTCACATCAATTAATATGTTAATGAAATGATCTTTTTTTGGGAGGGATTGCGTGAGGCGCCAAAGTTAAATCAGAGCCAGATTGAAGAATGATACCTTTAGCGCAAGCGGACTTACTGACCAGTTCCAGTCGACGAATATCTCGACAATCGAGTGTTGATGTCCAGCAAATAACGGCACTACTTGTGCCGTTAGTGAGGGCTTTTTCAAGTGCCCACAAAGCTTCAACATCATCTTTGGTATGAACCAATAAGATGCGCTCCATTTTTACACCCGATTGGGCTAGGATGGATTTATAATTATTATGATTAGGGTTAATGAGAACTATCCAACGCCCTTGGTGGCTCAACGTGGCAAGTTCAGAGCCTAGATTGGTCAGTTCCTGTTCACCACCGTTTGTAATTTGAAGCGTCTTAATGCTTTGATTTTGTTCTGAGTACTGTGTGCTTGGCTGTGTCCAAACACCAGGGTGTGATATTGCAGGAGAGCGTACTATCATAGCCACTCTCCGTTTCTTATCACGCCTACAGCTAAACCTTCAATAGAGAGTTGTTGAAAGCTTAAGTCAATTTCTATCGGTTGGTATTCTTCATTTTCCGCATGCAGATAAACCACGTTACCTTTCTGTTCAAAGCGTTTCACCGTGACATCATCTTCGACACGAGCAACAACAACTTGACCATTTGATGCCTGTTGTTGTTTATGTACGGCAAGTAAATCACCCTCTAAAATACCAATGTTTTTCATACTGTCGCCTTTAACGCGCAATAAGAAATCTGCACCAGGTTTAAATAGGTTGCCATCGACTTGGTAATATTGCTCAACATGTTCTTGAGCCAGTATTGGTTCACCTGCGGCAACTTGGCCAATCAAAGGTAGCCCATCCTGAACCTCAAGATCTTGAGATAAACGGATGCCGCGCGATGTGCCTGGTATGATTTCGATATACCCTTTTTTGGCCAAGGCTTTTAGGTGTTCTTCTGCTGCATTAGCACTGCGGAAACCTAAACGTTTTGCAATTTCAGCACGGGTAGGAGGCATGCCTGTTTCAGAAATATTCTGACGAATAAGTTCTAAAATCTCAGCTTGTCTTGCGGTCAAAGGTCTCATTTCTACACACTCGCTGTTCGCTTATACAGTTACTGTTATTATATACAGTAATGTGCTGTGTGCAACCAATAATTAAGCAATCCTGTTTAGGTTATTTGCTATAAGTTTGATATCCTAGCGTTTTGACTCTTTTGTATTTCAAACGCTAAGTAGAAGAATGACTAAGCATAATTCCTGGTTTTTTAAAGCACTTCGTACAGTGCAAAATTGGTTTGTTCATACCGTCGTTGTCCCACAGCAGCCATTCGCTGATCTCAATTTAGATGCTGATAGACCGATTGTTTACGTAATGAAAACCGAGTCGGTTAGTGATATCTCATCGTTAAGTGAAGTAACAGAATCACTTGGTTTACCTAGCCCATACGATGATATTCAGATTAGAAACGAATCAGTCCCAAGAGTTGTTTGTTTGGCACCTGCAAAGCCCATGATAGGCAGGGCATCAAAAACGAATGTTTTTTTAAGCAACTTTAAGCAGTTGCTAAATTTACACAAGCAAGATTCGTCTTTGGATGTTCAGCTATTACCCGTCAGTATGTATTGGGGAAGAATACCAGGAAAAGAAGACGATACCATGAAAGCAGCGGTGTTAGAGCGTGAGAGCCCAACATGGTTACGCAAATGCCTAATGATACTGTTTTTAGGGCGTCATAATTTTATTCAATTTTCTAATGCTGTTTCATTGCGTTATATGACAGATGAGCACGGAAGTGATGAACGAATTGCTCATAAACTTGCACGTGTCGCACGTGTTCATTTTCGTCGCCAAAGAAAAGTGATGACCGGACCTGACTTGCCGAATCGCCAAGCCATGTTTAAAGAACTTTTGAATTCAGAAAGCATTCAAAAAGCCATTAATGAACAAGCGGCCAGTAAAAAAATCTCAAAGCAAGAAGCTAAAACCAACGCTGAGAATTACCTTGATGAAATTGCGGCAAACTATTCAGATAGCTTAGTTCGTATTGCTGAGCGACTACTGACGTGGTTATGGAATAAACTGTATAAAGGCATCAATATTCGTGGCGCTGAATTAGTTCGTCAGCTGCATCACGATGGTCATGAAATTGTGTATGTACCGTGCCATCGTAGTCATATGGATTACTTGTTGCTTTCATATATTCTCTATTACGAAGGTATGGTTCCTCCGCATATTGCTGCTGGTATTAACCTTAACTTTTGGCCTGCGGGTCCTATGTTTCGTAAAGGTGGCGCCTTCTTTATTCGACGCAGCTTTAACGGCAATAAATTGTATACGGCTGTTTTTAAAGGCTACCTCGACCTACTTTTTAATAAAGGCTATTCAGTAGAGTATTTCACTGAAGGTGGTCGCTCTCGTACAGGCCGTTTACTCAACCCTAAAACGGGTATGTTAGCCATGACTGTCAGCAGTGTGCTTCGAGGTATCGAACGACCTGTAACCTTAGTTCCTGTGTATCTTGGATACGATCATGTCATGGAAGTTGCCACTTATCATAAAGAACTCAGTGGTAAGAAAAAGCAAAAGGAATCCGTTTGGCAGGTTTTTGCTGCTATCAGAAAACTTGGAAATTTCGGTCAAGGCTATGTGAATTTTGGTGAGCCAATCAATGTTCAGCAACATTTGTCACAGATTGAACCTGAGTGGCGAGCGCTTATCGCACAAGATCCAGAGCAGAAACCAACTTGGTTAACGCCAGCGGTAAACAGCTTAGCGAATAAGGTGATGACAAAAATTAACGGCGCTACCGCAGTGAGCTCCATTTCATTAATGAGCTTAATTGTTCTGGCATCGGAGCAAAAGTCGTTAGAAAAAGAAACCATTAAACAACAATTTGGTTTTTATCTAAAATTGCTGACTGAGGTCCCTTACACACAGTTTTCGACGGTACCCGAAGGTAACGTTGAAGTCTTGATTTCTCAAGCATTAGAGTTAAACAAGTTTGCTGTAGAGCCTGATCCTCTCGGTGATATCATTTATTTAGATGATACTCAGGCCCTTAACATGACTTACTATCGTAATAATATTGTTCACTTATTTATGGTGCCATCGTTAATTGCGACCTTGATTATTAAAGAGCCTCAACCAACAAGAGAGAAAATCGTTCAGTTTATCGAGCAAATTTTCCCGTTGATACAAGCTGAACTGTTTGTCGAAACACCAAGCTTAAAAAATTATATTCATCAACTGATTGAGTCGATGCTTAATGAAAACATTATTTTAGAAGACGAAAATCGATTGGTTGCGAGCGACGAGCATCAAGGGCAACTCCACTTACTGGCCAGTACAAGCAGTGAGATGTTGAAACGTTATGCCATTATCTTTAATTTACTGAGCTTACAGCCAAAAATTGAACGCAGTGACTTAGAGCGAGAAAGCCATCAATTAGCGAAACATATGGGACCATTACACGGTATTTCTGCCCCTGAGTTTTATGATCGAAAACTGTATGCGTCGTTAACCGTTAAACTAAAAGATATGGATTTACTGGGACATTCAGAGAAGAAAGATACCATCATTCAGCTGAGTAACACATTAACCTCATTACTTGACGCACAAGTACGTCAAACGGTTGTTACAGGAGTACAGCAAACTCAAAATGTAGAAGCGGAGAAAAATAGTTAAATGTCAGCATCAAACATTGAGGCAAAGAAACATCCATCAATTATTGGTGGTGCGATGATTGTGGCTGGGACAGCCGTTGGAGCAGGAATGTTTTCTTTACCTGTTGTTGGCGCAGGGATGTGGTTTAGCTACTCTGTATTTATGCTCATCGGTGTTTGGTTTTGTATGGTAATGGGTGGACTTTTGCTGCTAGAAGCTAATTTGCATTATGAGGCAGGAGTGAGTTTCGACAGTTTAACCAGCCGAATTTTAGGGCCTTTTTGGCGTGTGTTGAGTGGTATTTCGGTCACATTCTTATTGTATGTATTGACCTATGCTTATGTAAGTGGTGGTGGTTCAATTGTAAATCACAGTTTGTCGGCGTTAGACATCACTGTTTCTAGTCAAATGGCGGCGTTAATATTTTCTGTTGTTTTAGCAGCCATAGTGATTATTGGAACTAAGCATGTCAGCCGCATATCTACCATTATGCTTGGCGGTATGGTAATTACTTTTTTACTTGCGACCAGCAATTTATTGATTGAAGTTGAACCAAACAAGTTGTGGATGCCAGATGGTCATTCCGATTATGCGCCTTATATTTTAGCGGCGTTACCTGTGGGGTTAGCAAGTTTTGGTTATCAAGGTGTTATTCCGAGCCTCGTTAAGTTTTATGATAAATCGGCTAAGCACGTTATTAGAGCCGTTTTGGTTGGTACTTGCCTTGCACTAACCATTTATATTGGCTGGTTGGTTGTTACTATGGGGAATATTCCGCGCAGTGGCTTTAGTGACGTTATCACTCAAGGTGGAAATATTGGTGTTTTAGTGGGGGCACTCACTTCTCAAATTTCTCACCAAACACTGAATCAACTATTGACTCTATTTGCCAATTTAGCGGTTGCATCATCATTCTTGGGCGTGACTTTAGGACTGTTTGACTATTTAGCGGATCTATTTGGTTTTGATGACTCTGGGTTTGGTCGAATCAAAACAGGTATTATTACGTTTGTGCCACCAACTGTTCTTGGGGTACTTTTTCCTAATGGATTTATTCTAGCGATTGGTTATGCGGCATTGGCTGGTGCCATCTCTGTTGCTGTAATACCTGCATTGATGGCAATGAAAGTAAGAAAGCTATTTCCAGCCTCTGATGGTTATAGAGTTTTCGGTGGCGCATTTATGCCTTGGTTAGTATTGCTATTTGGTGTGGCTGTAATTATTTGTCATATTCTTAACTTGTTGAGTTTATTGCCATTGTATAAATAAGGGTAGATTATAATAAATAAGGATAGGCGTAGCGCAGCCTGCGCCTTATCTGGAATAAATAAGGATAGGCGTAGCGCAGCCTGCGCCTTATCTGGTTGTTGAACCAGCCCGACGCTACTTATATATGCAAATAT
>NZ_JAFEUN010000081.1 GCF_016900895.1 Parashewanella hymeniacidonis | reverse complement strand
CTGTGCCATACGCAGTTACGTTTCGAGTTGTCGAAAGCAAAATATCACAGCCTCAACTTCGTTGAACCTGCTGTTCAGCGGGCACTTGCCTGATATCTTTGTTTACCCAGCTGAATAGTTACATAAAAAAAATAAGCATTAATGCAATATGAACTGGTTAAACCTTTATACCCAAGAATACATTTCCTCATGGGTAAGTCATCGAGCTGGTGAACAGAAGATTGGCGATAAATTCTTTTATCCAAATATTCAACGCCCACTCAAAGAACAATTTACAGTATTTAAAAAACAAGGTGGGCAATTCGTCTTGTTCGGTATCAATGAGGATCTTGGCCCACAAGGAAACTTGGGCCGTGGAGGTTCAGGTAATGGTTATGAAGCTACGATTAAACAATTCGTCAACTTCCAATCGAATCAGTTTTTACCTGGCAGTGATATCTTTATTCTCGGAGAGATACAAACTCAAGACATTCAGCCAGATTCTGGCAACACTGAACTAATACGCCAAGCTGTCGCTAAGCTCGATGTTAGAGTAATTGAACTGACATCTTTAATTATTGCTGCGGGACTGGAGCCGATCGTAATTGGCGGCGGGCATAACAATGCCTACGGTCTTCTAACGGCCTGTCACCAGGTATTAAACACACCTATGTCCGCAGTAAACTTAGATCCACACTCTGACTTTCGAGCACTGGATGGTCGACACAGCGGTAATGGATTTAACTATGCAGCTTCAGAAAGAGCTCTCACTCAATATCACGTACTTGGTTTACACGAATTAAAAAACAATGCGATCAATTTACAGCAATTAAAGCAATTCGGTGGAACTTGGCATACTTTTCAACAAATCTGGGTAAGAAGAGAATTAACTTTAGAGAAAGCGATGCAAGACATTGCACAAAACATCAATGCTTATCAGCAACCTCTAGGCGTTGAACTTGATGTTGATGCTATTCCACAGTTTCCATCAAGCGCAGAAACTAGTGCCGGTATTCCTCTACTCGACGCCGCATTTTACATTTCTTACCTTGCCAGACACTGTCACTGTCAGTATTTACATTTGGCTGAAGCTGCACCTAATTGCCACCCTACTTCAGAGCAAGCAGGTTATCGACAAGTTGGGCAATCGTTGAGCGAGCTAGTTTATTCCTATATTCAAGGGCGTAAATCTTACACATATACCCATACCTGAAGATGCTCGATTTCAGCGAGAATGCACAACTTATTAATCAAGGCGACGGTGTGCGGCAATAGTGAGCTATTGTTAGCACTGGCAACGAAGAGTAACAAGCTGTGCAACTCGCACTTCGTGGACTTCTCAGCGCCAATTCTTCTTTGTTACATTAGCTCGAAAGAATCCCGATATTCCTTCGATAATGCGCCTCAAAGAATTGGCGCTGAAAAAGTCCTGAAACATGCATCTTCAAGTATCATGGGTATAAACGATTCACTTTCGGAGTTTGGGTTTTATTGATAACTCAAACTCCGCAGCTTAATTTCATGTCGATGATCAAAATCATTAATTTACTCTACTATCCTAATAATTATATTCATTTGCGTTAGCGAATATGGTCTAATTACCACTTTCCAGAACGATTTATTGGTTGATACTCATGTATGAGATGAGCCGACACACAGGAATTTTCAATGTCTGATAATGGATCAAAACAAACTCATTTCGGCTATAAAACCGTTGATGCTGATAAAAAAGCAGATTTAGTGGCCGATGTTTTTCATTCAGTTGCAGCTAAATACGACATAATGAATGATGTGATGTCATTTGGTGTTCATCGTTTCTGGAAACGTTTTACCATTGAAACTGCTGCGGCCCGTCCTGGCATGAAAATCCTTGATCTTGCTGGTGGTACAGGCGACTTAACGGCAAAATTCTCCCGTATTGTTGGACCACAAGGCTCAGTAACCCTCGCTGATATTAATGACTCAATGCTAAAGGTAGGTCGTGACAAATTACGTGATAGAGGCATTGTGGGCAACGTTAGTTATGTGCAAGCCAATGCCGAAGCTTTACCATTTCCTGATAATCACTTTGATATTATTACTATTGCGTTTGGTTTACGTAATGTAACAGATAAAAATGCAGCCTTGCGTTCGATGCAACGAGTACTTAAGCCCGGCGGTAAGTTACTCATACTCGAGTTCTCAACACCTAAGCACGATATCATGAAAAAGGTGTATGACTTGTACAGCTTTAAAGTGATCCCACAAATGGGGAAACTGATCACTAATGATGCAGACAGCTATGAATACTTGGCTGAATCTATCCGCATGCACCCTGATCAAGAAACCTTAAAACAGATGATGATTGATGCAGGTTTAGAACACGTCGATTATACCAATTTGACCGATGGCGTTGTGGCACTTCATCGTGGTTATAAATTTTAAGGTAGGCTAATGCAGCAAAAAATGGCTTTACTGTGCACTTCTGTATTTGAAGCGTCTTTAGCACAATTAAACAAACTCAATCCGCACTTGCAAGATGAATTGCAAGTGCTGAATAATAAAGTCATTGAAATTCGCTTAAACCAGCTACCTTGGCCATTATTCTTCATTTGTAACGATGAGGTTTTGGTGCTGACTCAATATGAAGCTCAGCCTGATGTCTCTTTAAAAACAGAGTTAAGTACTTTGGCCAAAATTCGTCAAGGCAAAAGCCTGACGGATCTAATTAAAGCCGATAAGCTCGCAATCGATGGTGATATCAATACCCTTCAACAATTCAGCGCTTATTTAGAAAAGCTCGACTTTAATCTTATCGAACCTATATCAAAGTATATCGGTGATGTACCTGCACACTTTTTGCAAAGTGGCTTCAACCAATTTACTGATAAACTGAAATCCATTTCCAAAGGCACGACAACTCATCTCACAGAACTCGCAGTTGAAGAGTATCAATTAGCACCACATCGTATTGAGTACATTCAACACTGTGATCAACTTGAAGATTTAACTGCTGATGTAATCCGTTTAGAAAAGCGCATAGCAAGCTTAAGGGACAATAACTCGGTATGAGCATATCAGGGATCCACCGCGGCTATTTTGTCATCAAAACCTTTTTACAATACGGTGTTGACGAACTCTTACCCAACAAACTCAAGCCATGGTACTTCAAGCTGCTTCGGTCAATGTTCTTTTGGTTGCGCAATCAACACAAAGATCTCTCCGGCGGTGAACGATTTCGTTTAGCAATGATTGCGCTAGGCCCTGTTTATATCAAGCTTGGCCAAATGCTTTCGACTCGACGTGATCTGCTGAGCGATGAATGGGCAGAAGAGCTTGCGGTTTTACAAGACAGAGTGCCACCGTTTGATTCAAGCCTTGCGAGACAAGCAATTGAAAAAGAACTAGGCGAACCGATTGAGAATTTATTCGATGACTTTGAAGCAAAGCCTTTAGCTTCAGCTTCTATTGCCCAAGTACATTGCGCCACCTTAAAATCAAACGGAAAATCTGTCGTCCTAAAAGTACTTCGCCCCAATGTTGAGTCGCAAATTAAAGCGGATTTACAGCTGATGGAGCAAGTGGCAACGACGCTTGAGAAACTATTAAAAGATAATCGTCGTTTTCGCCCTGCTGAGGTGATTGCTGATTATAAAAATACGATTTTAGGTGAGCTCAACTTAAAGCTTGAAGCCCTTAATGCCATAAAACTACGTAATAACTTCTTAAACTCTGATGCTCTGTATATTCCGTTTGTCTATGAAGAACTGTGTCATAAACGTTTGATGGTGATGGAACGTATTGATGGTATTCCAGTATCGAATATCAAAGAATTAAGCGCTCAAAACACAAATTTCAAACTGCTGGCTGAGCGTGGTGTTGAGTTATTTTTCACTCAAGTGTTCCGAGATAATTTTTTTCATGCGGATATGCATCCAGGAAATATTTTTATCTCAAAAGAACATCCCGAGAACCCGTTCTACATTGGTTTAGATTGCGGCATCATGGGGACGTTGAGCGAAGCTGATAAAAATTATCTGGCCCAAAATTTCCTCGCCTTTTTTAATCGTGACTATGAGCGGATTGCTCAGCTTTATATTGAATCCGGGTGGGTTTCAAAAAATACCGATTTGGTTGCATTTGAACAAGCCGTAAAAGCCATGTGTGAACCTATGTTCAATAAACCGCTGGATGAAATTTCATTTGGGCATGTTTTATTGGAGTTATTCCGTACGGCACGACAATTTGAACTGGTTGTTCAGCCTCAATTAATTCTTTTACAGAAGACCTTGCTGTATATTGAGGGGTTAGGAAGACAATTGTATCCACAACTCGATTTGTGGCAGACAGCGAAACCATTTTTAGAGAAGTGGATGTCTGAGCAAGCTGGGGCGAAAGCTTTCGCAAAAAAAACCAAAGCAAATTTTCCATTTTGGGTTGAAAAGCTGCCTGAGCTGCCCGAATTGGTGTATGACAATTTAAAGTTAGGGCGAAAGCTCGTTGGTTCGCAACAAGAGATGCTCAATCAATATCTGAGTCATCAACGCCAGTTACACAAAAGTAACTTTTTATTGATCACATCTGCAGTTTTATTGATCTGTGGCACGATTTTGTTTAACCAAGATGTGACACCATTAGTGTCACAAATCAGTTTAGGTGCTGGAGCAGTTCTCTGGTTAGTCGGATGGTTCTCTAGACCAAATTAATTAAGTTAACCGTAAAAGAGGAAATATTTCATGGGTGGTATCAGCATTTGGCAATTACTAATTATTGCGGTAATTGTAGTGTTATTATTTGGAACGAAGAAATTACGCAACATCGGTGGTGATTTAGGTGATGCCGTAAAAGGGTTTAAAAAAGCAATGGCTGATGACGACAAAAAAGCCATTACTGACGAGACAGCTTCAGCTGAAAAGACAGTAGAAACTGAAGCTAAGGTTGAAACGAAAGAAAAAGAACAGGTGTAACTTATCATGTTCGATGGCATCGGCTTTATGGAGCTGTTGCTGATAGGCATTATTGGTCTTGTGGTATTGGGACCAGAGCGTCTACCGGTCGCAGTGAAAACAGTAGCTAGCTGGATTAGAACCATAAAGCGCATGGTCAACTCTGTAAAAGAGGAACTTGAGCATGAGCTTAATGTCGAGCAGTTACACAAAGATCTTAAAGAAGCTGAAAACAAGGGGCTAGCAAACTTGTCCCCTGAGCTTCAAGAGTCTATTGATAAATTGAAAGAAGCCGCAGAATCAGTTAATCGCCCTTATAAAGCGACTGAAGAATCGACTTCAACGTCAGAACCTTCCACAGAAAAAACTGACGAAAAAATAACGGCAATCTCTTCTGAAAAAGAGATCAAAAAAAACGGATAAACTATGGCAGAGCAGCAACCTCTAATTAGCCACTTGCTGGAGTTACGCACTAAAGTTTTACGTGCAATTGGTAGTATTTTATTGGTGTTTATCTGCCTGGTTTACTGGGCTCAAGACATCTATCATTTTTTGGCCATCCCATTAATGAGTAACATGCCTGCTACTGGTAGCATGATTGCAACCGATGTTACCGCTCCGTTTTTTGCACCTTTTAAATTAACTCTTATTTTATCGTTTTTTATTGCCATCCCTTATGTTCTTTTTCAAATCTGGTCATTCATCGCGCCCGGATTATATAAACATGAGAAAAAGCTCGTAGCACCGCTTTTGTTCAGCAGTACCTTGCTATTTTACCTTGGAATTGCGTTTGCCTATTTCGTGGTATTTCCCGTTGTTTTTGGATTTTTTACCAGCGTAGCGCCTGAAGGTGTTCACATTGCGACTGACATCAACAGTTATTTAGATTTTGTTCTCAAGCTTTTCTTTGCTTTCGGTTTAGCTTTTGAGATCCCTATTTGTGTAGTGTTACTTTGTTGGGCTGGCGTCACGACAGTTGAAGATTTGAAAAAGAAACGACCTTATATCATTGTGGGTGCTTTTGTTGTTGGCATGCTGCTTACGCCACCGGATATTATTTCTCAAACAATGTTAGCAGTACCTATGTTACTCTTGTTTGAAGGCGGTTTGTTGGCTGCTCGTTTTTATAAGAAGAAGCCTGATGAAGAAACGTCTTCTGACGATTCTGATCAAGACTCAAATAATAGCATCATGCCTCAATAACCCTGTGGTATGAGAAGGAGAATTAAAATGAATAAAATATGGATTCCTACTCTATTTTTATTATCTACGTCATCTTTTGCAGGTGTTGAACAAGATATCCAGAAATGCGCCACAATCTCAGACAAATTAGACAGACTGATTTGCTATGACAATTTGGCCAAAGGTGTAAGCCCAAAAGTTAGCTCACCTGAAGCCAACTTTGGTAAAGTATCATCTGCAACAGAAACTTCATCTTCAGATCAGTTTGAAACACGTGGTCAAACGACAGATACATTTGGTATCACTAAACCAACAGGGAAACAATTAGAACGGGTAGAGTTGACAGTTGCAAAGGTAGCTAAAAGCCCATATGGAAAACTAACCATTACGTTTGAAAATGGTCAAGTTTGGAAGCAAAGCGAAACCAAACGATTCAAACTGAAATCGGGACAAAAAGCTTATATCAAAAGAGGAGCACTTGGCTCGTTTATTTTAGGTACACCTGAACGAAATTCTTCAATACGCGTAAAACGCATTAAATAAAGTGTAATGACTCGTTATATCGACATTGCTGTCAACTTAATTGGCAGCAAACTTGAGCATCAAATCGAAACTGTACTTCACGAAGCTCATGCTGCTGCCGTTGAAAAGCAAATCATCGTTGGTAGCAATCTTGAGGAAAGCGCAGAAGTCGCAACTTGTTGCAAACAGTACCCTAATACTTTATTTGGAACTGCGGGTGTGCATCCGCATTATGCCAGTCAATGGTCTGATCAAAGTTCTGAAAAGCTCTTATCACTCTTAAGTCATGACTCAATTGTAGCTGTGGGAGAGTGCGGCTTAGATTTTAACCGCAACTTTTCAACACCCGATCAACAACTCAAAGCATTTGAATCTCAGCTCGAAATTGCAGTTCAAACTCAAATGCCAATATATATGCATTGTAGAGATGCACATAACGAGTTTATTCAATTAGTGAAACAGTATCGACCTCAACTTTCAAACGCCGTTTTACACTGCTTTACAGGCTCAAGATCTGAACTTGAAGACTGCCTTGAACTCGATTTGTTCATTGGTATCACAGGTTGGGTATGCGATGAACGCAGAGGGCAAACACTCGCAGAGTGTATTAAATATATTCCTAACGATCGTTTAATGCTTGAAACTGACAGTCCATATTTGCTTCCAAGAAATTTAAAACCCAAACCTAAGTCGGGCACAAACTATCCCAAATATTTACCTCACATTGCTGATACAGTAGCCAACTTGAGGCAACAAAGTAAAGAATTCTTGGCTAAACAATGCTTTGACAATACAATGGATTTTTTTGGGTTGGAGTAGTTTCAAGCATGAATCGTTTATTACTATTTTGTTTACTATGTTTGACCCAAACCCTTGCCTTTGCCACTAGCATCACCCCAATATCTGTCTCGGGCAATGAGTCATTAGATTTAGACGGTAAGACCTACGTGCTTGAGCGTAACGATATTAAAGATATCGATCATGTCATTGCTGAGTCCAATATTTATTGGCGAGCAAAGCAAATTTCTGACACTCAAATGATTGGCGCCCATAATTATTGGCTTCAATTCAAATTAACAACCCCCGAAGACACCGCTAAACGGATTCTTGAAATAGGTAATCCACACATTGATCATATAGAAATCTATCATTACATCAATGGTCGGCTTTCAGATAAACAAGTGATGGGAGACAGTTACCCATTCTCAGAACGTCCAATTAAAAAAATTCAATTTTATTATCCAATTGAACTTAAAAAAGGGCAAATTCACGATATCTACCTGAAAATCGATTCACAAGGTAGTGCTCATATTCCGCTGGTACTTAGTTCTGCGGAGTCCTACTTCGAAGAAGTTGATAACCTTCCTGTAGCCGTTGGAGTCCACTTGGGCTCACTTTTAGGTATTGGTATTTTTAGTTTGTTCTTTGCTTTTGTTACCCGCTCTTTCAGCTACGGATATTTCTCTGGTTATGTGTTAAGTATGACATTAACCATTGCGACGATAGATGGGCTTTCATATAAGTACTTATGGCCAGAGTCTCCTTTTATTCAAGCTCACTCATTACCTGCACTTATTCCTATTGCACTAGCATTTGCTTTATTGCTGACAGAGAAAATCCTTAAGCTTAAAAAGCAAAATTATTTCATGCTTAAATTCTGCAGAATCGGGGCTTTAGTCAGTATTCTAATTGCAGTCTTATCTTTATTTATCAGTTACAAACTGGCACTTTTAATAGAAGTAAATGCGGTCTTAGCTGTCGTTATCGTTCTTATGGTCTTAACTGTGATACAGGCAATAAAAGGTCATAAACTCGCTAAACTTTACTCTTTGGGATGGTCTGCAATTATGCTCGGTGCAGGCGCTACTTGCCTAGTATATTTAGGGATAATTTCTCTATCTGTTGCACCTCAAGTTCCCGTTATTTATGGCTTAACCGTAGAAATACTGGTGATGACACTGATTCTTGCGATTTGTTATCATGATGAACGTAAGGAGAAAATGAGAATTCAGCAAAAAGCACTCGTGCAAGCTGAGCGCATTAAGCAAGTTCGTGAAGATGCGCTAAATTCAGAAATCCAAAATAAAGATCAATTAGAGCACATGGTCCAAGAGCGCACTCTTGAGCTCGAGTTTGCATATAGAGAGCTCAATGAAGCTCACGACAGACTCAAAGAACAATCTTCAATTGACACATTAACAGGCGTTAAAAATCGAAACGCTTTTGATAAGAAGTTACTTGCTGAAGCCAAACTGAGTCGCCGCCAGCAAACGCCACTTGCGATTATGATGCTGGATATCGATAAATTTAAACTGATTAATGATACTTATGGCCATTTTGCTGGTGATCAGGCTTTAAAATATGTTGCCGATTCAATAAAGTCAGAATTGCTGCGCCCTTCTGACATTGTCGCTCGTTATGGTGGCGAAGAATTTGCCCTACTGTTACCTAGTACCGACGCTAAAGGTGCAAAAGTGGTAGCTGAAAAAATACGCCGTTGCATTCATGACCATGCGATTCGCTGGCAAGATAATAATATATTTCTTACTGTGAGTATTGGCTTAGTCGCCGATATCGTCACGGACGATGCTCATGCTAGAGTAATGTTCGAGCAAGCTGATAAAGCCCTTTATCATGCGAAAGATAATGGTAGAGATCAGGTTCGAGAGTTTACTTTTAAGCTTGAACAATTCGCTGAAGTTGAAGCTGAAGTTAATAATTAGGAGTTTACCGTGAATATAGTTTCAAGCGCTTTCCCTAGACGTAGAATGCGTCGCATGCGCAAACATGATTTTAGTCGACGTTTAATGGCCGAAAATCAACTTACGGTCAGTGACTTAATCTACCCGATGTTCGTATTAGAAGGTGAAAACCGCACTGAAGATGTTGCTTCTATGCCTGGGATTAAGCGTTACAGCTTAGATCTGTTATTAAAAGAAGCTGAAGAACTTGTCGAACTGGGTGTTCCACTGATTGCGATATTCCCAGTCACCCCAGCCGATAAGAAATCGCTCATGGCTGAAGAAGCTTATAACTCTGAAGGTTTGGTTCAGAGAACCGTACGAGCTCTTAAAGCTGCTCATCCTGAGTTGGGTATTATGACTGACGTCGCTTTAGACCCATTCACAACACATGGCCAAGACGGAATCATTGATGAAGAAGGTTATATTATCAATGACGTGACCACTGAAGTGTTAGTAAAACAAGCGTTATCTCACGCAGAGGCCGGTGCCGATATGGTAGGCCCTTCAGATATGATGGATGGCAGAATTGGTGCAATTCGTTCGGCTTTAGAAACAGCAGGACATGTTAATACTCAAATCATGGCTTACTCAGCTAAGTACTCTTCAAATTATTACGGTCCATTCCGCGATGCTGTTGGCTCTGCTAGCAACCTTAAAGGTGGCAATAAACACAGCTACCAAATGGACCCAGCTAATATTGATGAAGCATTACATGAAGTCGCTATGGATATTGAAGAAGGTGCGGACATGGTTATGGTAAAACCAGGCATGCCATACCTTGATGTCGTCAGAATAGTGAAATCTGAGTTTAAAGTGCCCACTTTTGCTTATCAAGTCAGTGGTGAATACGCTATGCATATGGCGGCAATTCAAAATGGTTGGCTAGCAGAAAAACCAATTATTATGGAATCTCTACTTTGCTTTAAACGTGCAGGCGCTGACGGTATTCTCACCTACTTTGCCAAACGCGTCGCTCAGTGGTTGAAAGAAGACAAATAGCTTTCTTAATAACTGTGGTATTGGCTTAACAAGCAATACCACATTAATTATTCCAATAATTTCTTGTTGTTTCACGTTATCCACGCTAAACCATTACTCATACCCATTTAGTGATTAAACCTAGAAAACTCAGTTGGGTACGTTCTCAAGCGCAGAAAAATTGTCGGTAGCAAGGCAGAACGTGCAGCAAGTAGTTAATCTACTTGCAAATGTTCTAACGTAGATAACGGCAATTTTAGCCAGCTTGTGAGCGTAGAGCGATTCACCCAATAGGTGATAACAGTTAATCAGATTATTTTCTTACTTTCATAAGCTTAAAAAGTTATTTAGCGTTCAACTGAGTTTTTTAGGTTAAACGCTCAGCCCGTGCAATCTAGGCATAAGAGAAAAAAGAATCACTGTAATAAGTATTAACTCTCAAGAGGAGCACGTAATGAAATTAGCCACGTTATTTGTACCACTGTTTGCCGTTTTATCCTTTCAAGCTACGGCGCACTCAAATTGCCAAACTCATCGACACACCTTCTTCGAACATCAAGATGTAAAGTCTTGGAAGACGACGCTCTGTGAGAGTGGCCATCTCGAATATCACACCCATCAAACTGCTCGAGTTATTATTCCCAAACAAGATGGAACGATAAAAATCCACTACCAAGATGGAACCTCAAAGATTATCCCTTTAAAGAAAGATACTCCCAGCTACCTTCCAAAATCAGAGGGGTTGAAGCTTCATCAGGACATAAATCTCAGCGGTCATGATATCGAGCTATTAGTTGTTGAGATCAAATAGTGATGTCGCTGAACGCTTCACAGGATAATTAAGCCACTTTCTGCGGACGAATGCCCAGAGTATGACAAATTGCGTATGTGAGTTCTGGGCGATTCAACGTATAAAAATGAAAGTCTTTAACCCCTTCTCTGGCCAATACTTTCACCATATCAATAGCAATGTTTGCTCCGACTAATTGTCGAGTTTCAGGATCATTATCTAAATCAGAAAACTGATGATGTAGCCAATCAGGGATGGAAACATTCGTGATGCCTGCGAATTTTTTCAATTGCTGGAAATTAGTTACTGGTAAGATCCCCGGTACGATTTCGACCTCTATTCCAGCCGCTGCACAACGATCCCTAAATCGAAGATACGTTTCGATATCAAAGAAAAATTGGGTAATCGCTCGAGAAGCACCAGCTTCAACTTTGCGCTTTAGGTTGACTAAGTCCGATTGGGCATTCAAAGCATCAGGGTGAACTTCAGGGTAAGCAGCCACAGATATATCAAAATCGGCCACAGAGCGCAGCAGAGCAACTAAATCGGAAGCATAGCGCTGTGGATTGTCGTACCCCTCAGGTATATCTCCCCTCAATGCGACAATGTGGTCAATGCCTGAATTCCAGTACTGCTTAGCGAGCTCTTTTAATTCACAATCATCGGCATCAATCAATGTTAAGTGCGGGGCTGCAACTAAGCTCGTTTCATTCTGGATACGCTCAATCACATTGTGGGTTCTATCTCGCACGCCACTCAATGCTCCATATGTGACTGAAACAAATTTTGGATCCAATGGTGATAAACGAAGAATAGACTTCCAAAGCATTTGCTCCATCTCTGAGCTTGCTGGAGGAAAAAACTCAAACGACACATTGATGTCACCATTATGCTCAGCAAGATTTTGATTGAGCAACGATGAGTGTTGTGCATGATGGAATGCCATAATCTACCCTATGTTAAAATTAAATGGACGTTTAGACGTCTAGATAGAAATATGACGGAGAATACTAGCGATGTCAAGGTTATTTTTTAAGCTGTTATTCAATTAATGTTTTCTGAGAATTCATAAAGGAGAATAGACCATAATCAAGAATGGGGATGAATAAACATGTGTAAAGTGAAACTATTGAAAATGCTGAATAGGAAATAATAAAGCTTTCTAGGAAAACTTGAATGGCTTTATAAAATAGAGGCCCACTTTAATAAGCCTCTGCTATTTATTTATGCGATCAATCTAACATTAAGTCTCGGCATATTTGTACGAGATCAGTCTGAATGGCAGCAGCAGTCACCTCTCGGCCAGCACCAGGCCCTCTGATGATCAGTGGCGTGCCTTTGTAAAATTCACTTTCAATAACAAAGATATTATCGCCAGGCGTTAGGCTTGCATAAGGGTGTGTTTTATCGACTCGTTCTAGAGCCACTTTTGCATTAACGATACCATTATTGAGCTCAAACTTGGCAATATAACGCAATACTTTGTTCTGACCTCGAGCAGCTGTCCATTGATCTTTGATCGATTCATCGATTTCATCAATACGTTCAATAAACTCTTGTTTAGAGACATGCACAAGATGCGCTGGGACTAATGATTCCAACTCAATATCACTAAGCTCTAGATTCATTCCTAATTCTCGCGCCAAAATTAACAACTTCCGTTGCATATCTCTACCGGAAAGATCATCTCTAGAATCTGGCTCTGTAATGCCTTGTGATTTGGCTTTTAATACGAGTGATGAAAAAGGCTCGCTGTCGTCATAATGCTCAAACAGCCAACACAGAGTGCCTGAAAATATTCCCCCTACACTATGAATATCATCCCCACCATTCTTGAGCTCAGCCAGTGCCGTCTGAATTGGCAGTCCTGCACCACAGCTCGCATTATAGCGCCAAAAAAGTCGCCGACTTTGCAACTGATATTTCAGCTCTTTATAAAACGTAAGAGGACCTGAACCCGCTAACTTATTTGCACTAACAAGGTGTATTCCACGCTGTAAAAACTCTGAGTATTTTAACGTTAAACTGGCACTGGCGGTAATATCTAAAACAATAAGTTCATCGTAAGTTAACGCATCTAACTGCATTAAGAGTTCATCATATCGCCAAGGCTGTCCATGCTGGCTCAGGTTATGCTCCCAGTTTGATAAATCAATGGCACTATCTGAAATCAAACAATAATTTGTTGATACCAAACCAGCAATGTCCAGCTTGATTTTTAGCTGTTTTTCGAGCTGAAAAACACGTGTCTGAAACAGTTTTGTCCAAGTTTTACCAATATTACCTAAACCAAATACCACAACACCGAAACGTTTCTTTGCTGCAGTACAGCGTCGATGAACTTTAAAAGACAAACTATCAACATCAGCTTTAGGTACCAGCGCCACTAAACTGTTCGAGTCTTGAAAAAGTGGCTTTGAATGTCGAGTTAACAACCTAGAAAAGCCGTGCCGATGTTCTATAGCGTCTTGGCTTACTAGTGCCACGAGTCCAAACCTTGAAGTCACACTAACCTGAGTATTTTCAAGACAAAGTGGCTCTAATAAGGCTAATAACTTCGCTCTATTCTCTGTCGTAGTTGCCAGCTCAAATGTTTGATTGGTATGGCCCCACCAAGCAAGTGGACTCACCCCATGCTTCTCTAATATCGAATATATATTATTAGGGTCCAAATCACTCTGTAATTGGAGTAATTCAACTTGCTGCAAACTGGTTATCACGGGCTCACATGCAGCGGCACTGTCTGGTTCTATTTGAGTGTATTGAGTATGAGAGGAAAAACTGGATCGGACAGCCAACCGAGCACTACTTCCAAAAAGGGGTTGCAATGTTCTGCTATGAAGAACTGGAGAACCTAATTTAGCGAGTCGATCAGCTTCACCTAATGACAACGAAGCTAATAATTTGGCATCCGTGATTTTATTGGGGTCGGCATTAAAGACCCCTTCTACATCAGTCCAAATTGTAATTTGTTCAACATCAGCATAGCTGGCCAATAAACTCGCACTGTAATCTGAGCCATTACGACCTAACAGCAGTGTATTGCCTTCAGCGTCACCACAAATAAAACCAGTAAAGATCAACCTTGTTGCAGGATTAACCTCAATAACTTGTTGAACATTTAATCTGGACTCATCGGCTTTTACTCGTGCAACAACATCGTTTTCAGCGAGCAGAATTTTACGGCTATCAATGGCTTTTGAGGCGACATCATTTTGTTTTAGATAAGCGGCTAATAACCTTGAAGACCAAACCTCACCAAACGCAACTAACTGGTTTTTATCGTACTCGGTTAACTGGTCTTGTGACAGTAAACTCGACAACTCCATACCGTCGGTCGACAAGCGCTCTCGAAATAATTGCGCATTACTGTTATCCAATAAATCTTCAGCTAAATGTTGTTGATATTCAATCAGCTCTTGTAATGATTGCAGCCATAAACGACGGCTGTGCTGAAATTCTAATAGTTGATAAAGCTTATTGGTTGATTTACCCGCTGCAGATACAACCACCATATCATTGGCATTTCCTTGTGTGAGCAAAATATGCGCAACACGTCGGTAACCGTCAGCATCCGCTAAACTTGAACCGCCAAATTTATGTAAGTGACTAATCGTCATTAATCCTTGTCTCCGAGTAAAACTGTATCTAAAGCTTGTTTTAAATCAGTAGCTAAATCATCACCATCTTCGACGCCAATCGATAAACGGATCAGAGTCGGCTTAATGCCCGCTTTTACCTGTGCATCATTATCCATCGAGCGATGGGTCATTAATGCAGGAACACAAACTAGGCTCTCTACACCGCCTAAGCTCTCAGCGAGCGAAAACAATTGTAAACGATGTACGAATTGAATTAGAGCATTATGATCGCCTTTTAATTCAAAACTTACCATGCCACCAAAACCACTCTGCTGTCTTTTGGCGATTTCATGACCAATGTGGTTTTCAAGCCCAGGATAATAGAGTTGTGAAACAGCATGATGTTCACTCAGTATGTTAACAACTTTCTTTGCATTTTGTTCATGCTGTTTTATACGAATCGGTAACGTTCTCACGCCCCTTAATGTTTGGTACGCATCAAAAGCACCACCAGTAAGCCCTAATGTATTCCCCCACCAGCAAAGGGTTTCACTAAGATCATCCGTCTTGGCAATCACGGCTCCACCAACAACATCACTGTGACCATTAATATATTTGGTGGTGGAGTGAACAATGATGTCAGCCCCTAAAGATAACGGCTTCTGTAGAAGAGGCGACAGAAACGTATTATCAACCACAAGTAATGTATGACTGCCTTCTAGCTTATTCGCAATCTTCTGAATATCAACGATTCGAAGTAATGGGTTACTCGGTGTTTCAAGCCACACCATCTTGGGCTCTTTCGCTATCGCAGACTGTATTTGTTCCTCTTGAGTCTGGTCAATAATATCGAGCTTAAAACAGCCTTTATCAGCAAACGCTTTGAATAATCGTAAGCTTCCGCCATAGCTATCATGAGGAACGATCAATAAATCATGCGGTTTGAGTAATTGCAGCACCAGAGTAATAGCAGACATTCCAGTATTAGTGATGATGGCTCCAGCCCCTTTTTCAAGCTTAGCGAGGGTATCTGCGAGTAACGCTCTGGTTGGATTACCACTTCGGCTGTAATCAAACTCCCTCGGAGATAATGCATCATCAAAACAATAGTTCGTCGATAGGTGCATTGGAGGAACAACAGAGCCATACTGAATGTCTGTTTCTAAGCCGTTTCTGACTGCAATTGTCGTTGTTGATTTCACCTATCGCCTCAAACACAAGGATGTCTAGACGTCTAGATTAGTTTTTATTCGCCCATTGGTCAAGAAATATTAGCAGTATAGACATCTAAAAGTTTGTCTTAACCATACAATTAGTGCAATAATTTGACTGTGAGTTTTTAGGCTTTAAAATTTGCCAACCTCGAATTATTTATTAGCATCAATACAGGTGAGTCAATGACTAAATGGAATGGAGAATATATCAGCCCTTACGCTGAGCATGGAAAAAAGAGTGAGCAAGTAAAAAAAGTCACTGTCTCAATTCCATTAAAAGTATTGAAAGTACTTACTGATGAGCGAACGCGTCGACAAGTAAATAACTTACGCCATGCAACCAACAGCGAATTACTTTGCGAAGCGTTTTTGCATGCCTACACAGGCCAACCCCTCCCAAACGATAATGACCTATCAAAAACTCAACCCGACAGTATTCCTTCTGAAGCTAAAAAGCTCATGGAAGCAATGGGCATCGAATGGGAAGAGATGGAATAACTGTCTGTATAAAATTGATCAGCGTTAACGACGATGAGCCAGTGGCAGCAACTCGCGCAAGATAAAGTCGCACATTGTTACCAAATTGCCGAACAACAACTTAAACGATCTTTCCCTCGCCCAGAAATATCGTTTAAATTGCGTGGTAAAAGCGCTGGTATGGCTCATCTTCAACTGAATAAAAATCCGCTTGAATGCCAACATGCTTGAAAGCAACCAGCAAGACTTTATTGATGAAGTCGTACCGCATGAAATCTGTCACTTACTTTGTCATCAAATTTTTGGACGAGTAAAGCCACATGGCATCGAGTGGCGCTCAATGATGCAAACGCTTTTTAATCTCAGCCCTAAGACGACTCATAACTTTGAAGTACACGCTAAACCACAAACCAAAGTAGCTTATCAATGTGATTGTGGGGTCGTTGAATTAGGCATTCGACGCCATAATAAAGTGATTCGCAATCAAGTCCAATACAGATGTCGAGTTTGTTCTAAAACTTTAAAATTGCTAAACTTTTGATAAGAGAATAAAATTTAACCACCTTAATGTCGTTTTCGGTAGCCGTTATGCCGTCTAATAAGTTTATTGCAGCTTTTGCTGTAGGTGCTGTCGTAGCACTCTGCTTTACCAATCAAAGTTATGCCACTGATCGTCCAACATCATTTTCTCAAGCAAAAACACGCTTAACTAAGTTATACCCTAGCCCGTTAGAACCAAAAACATTTTATTGCAGTTGTGAATTTAACACTGACTCAAAAAAGTGGGATCCCGAGCTAAATTCATGTGGTTATAAAGTGAGAAAACAACCAACTCGAGCCAACCGAATTGAATGGGAGCACATCGTTGCGGCTTGGGATTTCGGACACCAACTTGGCTGCTGGAAAACAGTAGGAAGCACTTCAGCACGAGCAAACTGCACTAAAACCAGCGATGACTTCAATATGATGGCTTCTGACATGCACAATCTCGTGCCTGCTATTGGAGAAGTAAATGGAGACAGAAGTAATTACTCCTTTTCACAATGGACTTCTGAAAAGCCCTCTACCCCTCAGTATGGCCAATGCGATATGATTGTCGACTTTGCAAACCGTCGCGTGCAACCACCTGAAAACAGCAGAGGTGCCATTGCAAGAACTTACTTATACATGAGCGAAACGTACCCTCGATATCGTCTTTCAAGTAAACAATTAAAATTGTTCAAAGCATGGAATAAAATGTATCCTGTTAAGCAATCAGAATGTATAAGAGATAACGTCGTTGCAAGCATTCAAGGAAACCATAATCACTATGTTTCTGACTCCAATGTTTGCAGTGACAATAATTTTAGTAAATGAGAATACCAAGAGTTTATCAGGCCGGCAGCTTAGCTGTTGGTCAAAGTACTTTATTAGATGATGATCCTGCAGCCCATATCGGGCGAGTTTTACGAATGCAAACGGGAGATAAAGTCTCCCTCTTTAATGGTGATGGTTACGACTATTTAGCCGAGATCATTGAAGCTTCGAAAAAGAACGTTTCTGTACGTGTCATAGAAGCAACGGAAAACCCAACTGAATCTCCATTACAGCTGCACCTAGGGCAAGTGATTTCTCGCGGTGACCGCATGGACTTCACATTGCAAAAATCTGTAGAACTAGGTGTTACAACGATCACTCCCCTGTTTTCAGAGCGATGCGGTGTAAAACTTACGGGCGATCGCTTAGCGAAAAAACAGCAACAATGGCAAAAAATAGTGCTGAGTGCCTGCGAACAGTCAGGCCGAAGTGTTGTACCTGAGGTTCGCCCTGCCATCTCACTTGAAGCTTGGTGTGCCGAACAATCAGACGCATTAAAGTTGAACCTTCACCCTAGAGCTAACCACGGTATCAATGGTCTATCACTTGATAACAATCAAGTGCGTCTTCTTATTGGTCCTGAGGGTGGTTTATCCAAAGAAGAAATTGATATGACTGAACAGTATCAATTTACCGATATTTTACTTGGCCCTCGTGTTTTACGAACGGAAACAGCCGCATTAACGGTCATAAGTGCATTACAACTCAAATTTGGCGATCTGTAAGATCTAAAGGAACTATAACAATGATTAAACTTGGCATCGTGATGGATCCCATTCAAGATATCAACATAAAGAAAGATTCGAGTTTTGCTATGTTAATGGCGGCACAAAAGCGAGGTTACGAGCTTTTCTACATGGAGATGCAAGACCTTGCACTCGTCGATGGTACTGCTGTAGCGAACATGAAGCCGTTAATCGTAACAGATAACGCTGAATCATGGTTTGAACTCGGAGATACGCAAAATAATGCGTTGGCAGATTTAGATGTCATTCTTATGCGTAAAGACCCACCTTTCGATACCGAATACATCTATGCCACTTACATGTTAGAGCGTGCAGAAGATAAAGGAACTTTGATCGTGAACAAACCACAAAGTTTACGTGACGCCAACGAAAAGCTATTTACAGCATGGTTTCCTGAGCATACACCAACAACACTTGTGACTCGAGACAGTCAACGTATACGTGCTTTTTACGCTGAACATCAAGACATCATTTTAAAGCCATTAGATGGTATGGGTGGCAGTTCAATTTTCCGAGTAAAACCAAACGATCCTAACCTAGGTGTCATCATTGAGACATTAACCAACCATGGACAAACCTATGCCATGGTTCAAGCGTTTATTCCTGAAATTACGGAAGGTGACAAGCGCATTTTAATCGTAGATGGTGAACCCGTTCCTTACGCACTGGCTCGTATCCCACAAAATGGTGAAACTCGCGGTAATCTAGCCGCAGGTGGTCGAGCTCAACCACAACCACTGTCTGAAAGTGACTGGAATATTGCACGCTCGCTTGGTCCTGAGTTAAAGAAACGCGGACTCATTTTTGTTGGTATTGACGTTATCGGTGATAAGCTAACTGAAATTAATGTTACCAGTCCAACGTGCATAAAAGAAATAGAAGCAGCTTATGACGTAAGCATTACAGGCATGTTATTTGACTCAATAGAAACCCGGCTTAAAGAGAGATAAAAATGCTTAATCAAACCATTAAGGGACTTATGGCGATAGCATTGCTAACGCCATTGAGTGTACTAGCCGCTAACGAAACACCTACAGAAACACCGAAGACACCAAAAAATATCATTTATCTTATTGGTGATGGTATGGGCCCAGCCTATACCACGGCTTATCGTTACTACAAAGACAACCCGAATACTGAAGAAGTAGAAACTACCGTCTTTGATCGCTTACTGGTCGGAATGGCTCGCACTGCTCCAGCTCGAGTGAGTGGTTATGTTACGGACTCTGCTGCTGCTGCAACGGCGCTTTCTACTGGGGTCAAAACCTATAATGGTGCCATTGGTGTGGATACCGATAAACGCCCAATTGAAACGCTGTTAGAGAAAGCGAAGAAAGATGATAAAGCCATTGGTATCACGGTGACATCACAGGTAAACCATGCAACACCGGCGAGTTTTTTAAGCCACAATGAAAGCCGTAAAAACTATGAGCAAATCGCCAAAGATTACTTAGACTCTGGCGCTGATGTGATTATGGGTGGTGGACAGCGTTACTTCGATAAAAACTTATTAGCTCAATTTAAAAAGAAAGGTTACCAAGTTTTAGAAAACTTCGACAAACTCAATGATGTACACAGTGGTAAGGTGCTTGGTTTATTCGCTGACGTTCAACTTCCTTGGGTAATTGATAACCCTAATGCTCATCAGCTAAGTAAAATGACGCAAAAGTCATTAGAGCTATTATCACAGCATAACAATGGCTTTGTTTTACTTATTGAAGGCAGCATTATCGATTGGGCCGGACATGCCAATGATATCGCTACCACAATGGGGGAAATGGATGAATTCGCTCGTACTCTAGAAGTGGTTGAAACCTACATTCGTAAGCATCCAGATACCTTGATGGTTGCTACGGCTGATCATGATACCGGCGGTCTAACCGTAGGAGCCAACAATAAAAAATCATGGAACCCTGGTGTACTTCATAAGATCAAAGCCAGCCCAATGACGATTGCTAAACAATTGATCTCTCAGAAGCAATGGAAAACAGGTTTTGCGAAGCTCATCGGCTTTGAACCTAAAGACAATGAATGGAAAGCACTAACTAAAGCCCACTCTCAAGATGAACAACACTTCGCAATGGCCATCATTGATCTTGTTAATAAACGCAGTAACACTGGCTGGACAACAGATGATCATACTGCTGTTGATGTTCAAGTGTTTGCAAAAGGCCCTGCTTCACAACTGTTTGTCGGTTCACAAGATAATACTGAAATCGCTGACACACTTTCGTCTCTACTATAAACGTTATATCACCACTCTATTACGTGAGTGGTGATACTCTTCAACCGATACACATTAAGGTATTTCAGCCTCTGTAACACTGATGATTTCTTCCCGATTAAGAGTCACTTTGAATCTACGGTATACCTTTTGAGAACGGTGATGTTTTTCGGCCATAATCAGATTAACTTGGTATCTTCTCTCAACTGGCTTTACGTCTATTTCACCACTTGATTGGCTATAAAGCTTGGCTTTTCCTTTGTGAAGATATTGAATAAATGGTAAAAAACTAAACTGAATTTGTTCTTTAATCTCTTGATAGCCTTCAGGAAAATCTTTAGCGGTCACATGACTTTGTAAGCGGTAAAACAAGGTTTGAGACTCTATTCTATTCTGCACATGTCTCATGTTCAAAATAGTTTTAACAGGGTCAGGTACCTCATTATGTCTGAGATATTCTAACCAAATTTTTTCATTGACCATCACTTGCTTATTTGTTGTGTCAATGAGCTTTCGACTCCACTTAGGTCGACCCTTTTGCACGCTTCTCCACAAAACATCTTTAACATCATCTTTAAATATTTCTCGCAAGCCATAAATCAGCGCCATAGAGATCACAAATGCAATGGTCAAATTACTGAATTCATCCTTAGCTTGTAACGCTAGCACGGTGATAAATAACATCACTAAAGCCATTGCCGTACCGGTCGTTATTCGCTTTAATCCTGAACCCAATACCTTCAACTCTTCTTTTAATTCCACACCTTGTTGTAGAACACGTCGAATGAGAATCATCTTGTTAGAGATACGATTGGGGTTTTTAATGGTCTTTTTGGTGTTGTATTTAAGCTCTGCACGATACTCAGCTTCTTGAGCGCAAAATGCTAAAATTTTGCTTCTCATTTTTAGTAACATGGCGGAGTCATTGTGTTCAGAGATAACTTTTAAGAACAACTGCTCACAAAACCAAGACAAGTAGTTATCTGCTTGAGCAAAGTAACTATTTCGTCTTTCATCATCTGGCCTTAAAGTGCGAAACTGTGCAAGTAGATGTTTGGTAGAGTCTAATAACTGTTTCTCTCCAGCTTTATCACTCTCCGCTGCTAGTGCCTGATAAAAGTCGGTGATGTCATTTTCAATCGCAGTAGTTATTTGATAAATAATCAAATTCAAATGCAGACGATAATCGTCGTTTATTCGTTTTTTAAGCGTTTCGAATTGCCCTTCTAAATTAACGATATGTTGCTCATCTGAGCTATAGAAACGTTTACTCCGAATAGACCGATAAAATATTTGCTCTTCGCTCAGTGTTTTTGGACCAATCCGCATTTCGGAACCCATCAAACATGGGTAACAAATTAAGAAGAAAAATCTGAGGAGAAAAGCTTTATTTTTGAGATAATAAGTCAACCACGACAACTATCAAAATAAAATGGCGATTCTGAACAAAACA
>NZ_JAFEUN010000080.1 GCF_016900895.1 Parashewanella hymeniacidonis | reverse complement strand
AGCCTTAGTGGCGCTCTATGATGCTTATTACCACTAATACTCTGTTGCATTAACTTGTCTTTTTCTGTTTTTATTACCCTCTACGTTAAATTATTGCCATTATCCTTATTATCAAATGTGCGAGGAGTGTCAGCCAAAGGCGCTTGAGCGAACGATACCCATAAACTGCATCGGTTGTTGACACTGCCGACATAAGCACTGGGCTTTTTTACGCACGATAGGTTCAATGATGCTGAAGTCCAGTTTGCCCGCCATCATCAAACACAGTTGTATCTTCTTCAGTTTCTTTCTGGCTCCTCCATGCAATAAGCCGTAATCTCGCACTCGCCGAAAGCCTTTAGGGATAACGTGTTGCAGTATTTGCCATAAGAATGTCAGTACAGGCAAGGTTTTGATTTTCTTTTGCTGAGTTTCACTGTCGGTATAGCGAAAGCTAACTTCAGTATCGGTCGCATTAATGATGTCTCTGTCAGGTAATACACCACGATACAAATATCGAATTACGGTCAATTTTAACTGTGCTCCAAGAGTGCGATTTGATAAGCGCATTAAAATACTGCTTAAGCTCTTGCTGAGTCAGGTTATCAGGGCAGCGGTCAAAATGGGTGACGATACGCCGAACCGCACGACTGTAACCATCAATGGTCGCAGGGCGCTTGCCTTGTAATGTTAAGTTGGTAAGATGTTGTTCATAAAGAAAATCAAAACGTTGTTGTTCGTAAGGGCTCATAGCCATACTCCTAAACGTTGACAGCGATATTGCTGCCAAAGAAGTATGAATGATAGCGTTGATTGATATGATTAATTGTTGTTTATCAGCAGCTTCTGCCGCAAAGCGGCTTGGTTCAACTAGTACAATAAGTGCCTGAGGATAAGTTCGTTAAATGTTATCGTCAGGTACTTAAAAAACCTATAAATAAGCAAAGCGCTGACAATGCGCCCACCTTAACTAATAATGATAAATCAAGGAAACACAGAAGCGAGATGAATACCCTTTCTTGTCACGTAAAAAGTATTACTCCATTTAATGACTCTGTTTATCAGGTAATTTTAGTGCCTGAAGCTCAATTTGAGTTTAAAGCTGGTCAATATCTATCTGTTGTTATGGGCGAAAAAGACAAACGTCCGTTTTCCATTGCTTCTGCTCCTCACGCTTCTGAACTCGAACTGCATATCGGCGCAGCGGTTGCTGAAAGCTACCCAATGCAGGTTGTAGAAAACATGAAGCAAGCGTTAGCTAATAACAGCACAATCACCATTGAAGCACCTGCTGGTGAAGCATTTTTAAGAGTGAACAGCAACCGGCCTAAGCTACTTGCTGCAGGCGGCACAGGCTTTTCTTACATTAAGAGTATTATTGAAAACCTTATTGAAAAAGGCGAAACCGCACCCACAGCTTTTTACTGGGGCTGTCGTACAGCTCATGCCATGTATTACAAAGACATTGCTGATAAATGGAATCTAGAATACGACTGGCTAACCTTTATCCCTGTCGTTGAACAAGCAGACGAAAACTGGAAAGGTAAAACGGCTAATTTACTTGAGCAAATCAAAGCTGATCATACGAATGTATCTGAATTTGATATTTATGTGGCCGGTCGTTTTGACATGGCGGGTGCAGCACGTGATATGTTCAGAGAACTAGAAGTTAATGAAGATCACCTATTTGGTGATGCGTTTGCGTTTATCAAATAATAACGTTTTGCGGGTTGTTATACCAATTACACTAATTAATTGATGTTATTCACAGCCCGCTATTTCTGAATCTTGAAATAAGCGACTACCCTCTTTGCTCTATAAGCCTTGCAAATTTTACGTGCAACTCTCTTGTGTGACGAAAGTTTGCTTTAATTTTACACGCTTCCATTTGTTGCCGTAGATTAGACCAAAGCAATAAATCTTCTCTAGTATTAAGTAACTCATTACGAGTTTTAATTGGATTACTACAGCCTTGTTCCATCGCGAGTTCAAATTCGATATCCGACTCAATGGTTCCCATATAAAGTAGGTGAGTGCGTTTATCAAAAGCAAAAGCATCAGCAATGCTTTGATGACTATAAAAAGCGTCATCAACAACCACAATTTGATCGAACGTTGTCTCAAATTCTACTCTATTATCTGGTCGGTAGAGTAAATGTTTCTTTTTCAGGTGCTCCAAAACTCTATGACCTTTCAAACCTTTTTGATCACTGTCTTTAGCTTCTAGAATTTCAATATTTGTTGAAATTAAACCTGTATTTCGATAACCAGCTTCGCCTAATTTTTTCAACGTGCAACGACCATCCGTCACAATAATAATCATTGCTTTAGGATGTTCAGTAATAAGTCCCGATATTATTTGTGCTGCATCATGTTCAGACTGCCTATACTTCCCCCCTTTAACCCGCTCTCCATTCTCATCTAAACATTCTAGAGTTAAAGTGCTATCCACATCTAAGATGATTAATGGTTTTTTACCTGATATAGATGCTGAAATTTGCCTTAATGAATCTGTGGCAGTAAGTCCGCATGTTTTTGTATCTTCTGCATTTCGAACACGAATATTAACTGCAGCCCAAACCGAATTTGACTGATGACAAACAGTAATTTTTCCATCTTCCGATACCTGCTGATCAAAATACATCCATACTTGTTTTTGACCACCTTCTCCAATGTTTAGCCCTGAATTCGGATGTTTCACTAATTTGTCAGTATTCATGTCGAATTTGTATGTCTCAAGCTTATTCTCGTCGCTTTTTACTGGTAACCATTCTCTCAACTCATAAAGTTCATGTGAAAAATACAGACAAGCAAGGAGATGCCTTTTTAACTGGCTATTTTCTCGTAGAAGAAAACCTTTTAATTGCTCAGCCTCAACTTGTCTAATCTGGAACATTTTCTCTGTTTGAGTGCCATCAACTTGGTTGAATCTGACTTTTAATGGCTGCCACTCTCCTGATATTTCAACAAAAATATCTCGTTCATCGGGATAATTAACATCTTGAATTTCTCTGGAACTTGAGTGCCAATCAACCTCTATTTGAAATGGTGTGGGAGTTATTGCTTGATATGCCATAAACGGATAACTGGAGATTTATTAAGCAGATCTTAATGGAGAATAGCATCTTATAAAAGTTAATTATTAGTAATGAATGACTTGTTCAGAGGATAAAGCGTTGATGAAGCCCACTTCTACGGTGATGCCTTCGCGTTTATTAAATCATCAAAAAGTCTAAATTAGAAATATTCAGGCGGTACTTGTCCCATTTACTTCATCCAATTACTTAAAAACTGACAAAAACTCTCAGCTGATTTCCAACGTTCTGTATTCGCTGGTTTTCCCCTTAGCTCTTGTTTATGTATCTGCAAAAACTGTCTTCGCACTTCTCGTGCTTTTTGTGCTTTTTGTGCTTTTTGTGCTTTTTGTGTCATCAGTTTATGATGAAGGTTATATTCTAGTAAAAAGTCTTCTTCATTCTCCAATATGATGTCTTGCATTTTATCTTCTATTCCGGAGCCAGACCTTTTCCCCGATTCTTTTTCTATATACCTTGTCATTCGATCAAGTGGACCGTGTAATTGCAGCAGTTGTGTCATTGGGTGTTTCGAACATTTACTGGCAATTAGTTGATGCTCTCTCACTGAGTCATCCATAAACACCACTTGATCAAAGGAGCCTTTCTCCAATCTATTTAAATAGTCATTCAACCTTTTACCCTTGTTCCCACTAAAGTTACCTCCATTCATTGGGTCATCCATCACCTTACACTGTAATTCTGGTAATTCAGCTTGTCGACACTTATAATTAGACTTAGTACCTTGAGATAGCAATACAAATTTTGCCGTTGGATGCTCCTGTTTTATTTGAGCTAATACTTCAGCCGTAATTGGCTCTAAAGCTTCAAATCTTTGTTGACCATCGTGATGTTTAATGGCTCTGACCAAGGTTTCGTCTACATCAAGCACAATGATAGGGTTTTCGCCCGTGATAGCTTGTGGCAATGATGCAACCGATGACGTTGCTTTAATGGTGTGACATTTACCTCTTACACTTTTATCTTCTATTTTCAAATCTGCTTCAGCAACTAACGTATTTTTCAACGTCTTTACTTCAAACGATACTTCTTGGTCTGGTACTTTAAATGATGTTTTGCAGCGAAAAGGATTTTGAGGGTGTTGTCTAGGCTGACCAATTGCAGCATAACCATGTGGATGAGCAGCAAGCTCACTGACTGGCATAGTGACTGAGGAATTAGCTACTTCGCTCGATGATACCGTTTTGCCTGTGTATGCGAAAGAACTTAAAAGCTGTTTTTGCTCCAGATTATAAACAGGTAATATGGCATCTAGAGGCTTCCGATATTTTCCTCTGAAGGAAAACGTTCTTTCTACCCAACTTTGTTCTCTCAGCATAAAACTTGCAGTGCCTTCGTTGGTTTTTACGACCTTAACTTGGTATTTTTTTTCTACTTCTCGACCTTGCTTGTTGAATACAAAGGTAACATTTTTCCAACCTTCACTTGAGCCGAGTTCATCCACCAGCTTTTTAGCATTAAGATTCTCTACACATCCGCTTCGAAAATCGACGTTATAGCGATGCTGTATTTGTGTATCGTTGGTTGCCCCGGTCATAATTCACCCTCAAGACTTCAACATTAAGTATAAGACAATCCTGATTAATCCGGTATTTGTATAATATGAATTTTAATTTACTTACTTATTATTGGCCGTAAATTGGCAACTTAAAAATACAAAAAAGCCCGCGAAAGCAGGCTTTGAAAAGGCTGAAAACTATTATCGTTCAGATTACATGCTGCGAGCAGCACGCTTACGATCGTTTTCTGTAAGATTCTTCTTACGAACACGGATGCTCTCAGGGGTTACTTCCACTAGCTCATCATCATCGATAAATTCAAGCGCACGCTCTAGAGTCAATACGATTGGTGGAGTCAGAACCTGTGCTTCATCAGTACCTGATGCACGCATGTTCGTCAGCTGCTTACCTTTCAAGCAGTTAACCGTTAAGTCGTTTGAACGAGCATGAATACCAATGACTTGACCTTCATACACTTCAACACCGTGTCCAAGGAACAGGCGACCACGATCCTGAAGACCGAAGAGTGCGAACGTTAACGCTTTACCCGTACCATTTGAGATCAATACACCGTTTTGGCGTTGACCGATGTCACCACCTAACGCTGGACCATAGTGATCAAACGTGTGATAGATAAGACCTGTTCCTGAAGTCGCAGTTAAGAACTCAGTTTGGAAGCCAATTAAGCCACGGCTTGGGATCATAAAGTCAATACGTACACGACCTTTGCCATCTGGCTGCATGTCGCGCATATCACCTTTACGAGCACCTAGGCGCTCAATAACCGCACCTTGATGATCTTCTTCAACATCAACTGTCACGTTTTCGTATGGCTCACACATTTCACCGTCAATTTCTTTAACGATAACTTCTGGACGAGATACAGCTAACTCATAGCCTTCACGACGCATGTTTTCAATCAAGATTGAAAGATGAAGTTCACCACGACCTGAAACACGGAAACGATCTGGGCTGTCTGTTTCTTCAACGCGTAATGCTACGTTGTGTACTAATTCTTGTTCTAGACGCTCAAGAATATTACGTGAAGTAACATACTTACCTTCTTTACCTGCAAACGGTGATGTGTTCACTTGGAACGTCATCGTTAGCGTTGGCTCATCAACTGATAACTCAGGCAATGCATCTGGTGCACCTTGTGGACAAATGGTATCTGAAATCTTCAGCTCACCAAGACCGGTAATCGCAACGATGTCACCGGCATTCGCTTCAGTCACTTCGTGACGGTCAAGACCCATATAACCCAGAACCTGACCCACTTTACCGTTACGAGTTTTGCCTTCAGCATTAACCACTGTCACTTGCTGGTTAACTTTAACGCTACCACGCTTAATACGACCAACACCGATAACACCCACGTACGAGTTGTAATCAAGCTGCGAGATCTGCATTTGGAAGTCACCTTCAGCATTCGCATCTGGTGTAGGTACTTTTTCAACGATGGCTTCAAACAGTGGCGTCATATCTTCGCTTTGTACATCTGGATCTAATGTTGCAAATCCATTCAATGCCGAAGCGTATACCACAGGGAAGTCTAACTGTTCGTCAGTTGCACCTAAGTTATCAAATAAGTCAAATACTTGATCCATTACCCAATCAGGACGAGCACCTGGACGGTCAACTTTGTTGATAACAACAATTGGTTTTAGACCTTGAGCGAATGCTTTCTTAGTTACAAAGCGAGTTTGTGGCATAGGGCCATCAACCGCATCAACAAGAAGCAATACTGAATCAACCATAGAAAGAACACGTTCTACTTCACCACCGAAGTCAGCGTGTCCTGGAGTGTCTACGATGTTAATACGGTAGTCATTCCACTTGATGGCAGTATTTTTCGCCAGAATTGTGATCCCACGTTCTTTTTCGAGATCGTTCGAGTCCATCACCCTTTCAGTCGCTTCACCGCGTGTTTCTAGTGTTCCTGACTGCGCCAGCAATTTGTCAACCAAAGTCGTTTTACCATGGTCAACGTGAGCAATAATGGCGATGTTTCGTAATTTATCTAGCACTGAATAAGCCTCATACCATCAAATATCCGTGTTATTTCACGGGAAATTTCTAAAGCAGACACCATGTCATTTAGACAGGGCATCCCAAAAAGCGTGCTATTCTACTCTAGCTTAAGATTTAGCGATAGGATTATTTTTTGTTCAGTTGTATTTATTCATCGCTTTTTATGGAAAGTGTTTATTTTTTATGAATTATCATTTTCGGATGCATCGATATAGCCTAACTCTACTTTGAGCAACTCCTTTTCAAAGTACAATGTTGTGACCTCAGCGTAATGCACCTCCGGATCAACAGTTAACACTCCTTCGTGCTCAAATTTAGCTGATATTTGCTCTTTCTTTTCACTTAATAGCTTTTCTTTTGCTGTGCGTTGTTCAGGCGTTAATATCGGAGGTCTTTCAGAGTACTCACGCATCTTTGCTTTAAAAGCTTCCATCTCAGCGGACGGGATAATTGGCGTGTCAATAATCGTGGGGGGTTCATCGATTCTTACTCTCTTGATTTGACTTTTTTTAGCCTTTTCACGAGCCGCTTGCATGGCTTTAATGCGCATACTTCGTCTGACTAGCGCTTTACTCCTTTTGGCTATTATGCGCTTTCTGTTTTCCTTTACGTCTCCTTCTCTTACAGCCGAAGTAGTGGCTCTTGAGGCCTTAATTAGAGCATATAATTCAAATATACTTTTCTTTCTTACTTCATAGTTTTTACTTTTTAAACGAGTTATAGCACGACGAATAGAGGTTGCTTGAATATCCAAACCATGTGTTACGAGCAATGAAGCGATCTTATGGATCTGAGCATCTGAGAAAATGAGCTGCTCATCTAATTTCACCGCAGAAACTGGTTTAGCAGAACTTGAATTTTGTTGATGTAATTGCTGAGTTTCAGTGTATACATCTGTAGAACTACCTAGCCTTGACTCTGTCATCTTTGTACTCTGAGCTTCAGCGGTATGAAACCCCGCTTTTATCGGCCTATGTGGGTGATCTTCCTCTATTCTTTCTTCGACTTTCCAGGCATTTTGCCCGAGATAAACTTGTAACTCATCTAATCGACTTGATGATTTAAATTGATCACTGAGCTTAGTTGATAAAACGCAGGCCTGAACATGGTAATCGACTCTAAAACTATAATAAGCAGTGTTGCTACTCATAACTGCACCGTACTTCATTTATTGCTCATTATTTTACCTCTTTTATCCAAACACGGCTCGTTAACAATTGTTCAATAAACTTATGAGTTATTACCAAAAGCTCAAAACGCACCACAATGGTGCAACACAACAATCACACTGGTGCAAAAACATTGTTTAATTTGGTGCACAAAGGTGTGTTTTTTATAATTATCAAGCAATTGTATATATGGCATAGGTCTAGCTATAAAAAATATATCTAATGTAAGCGTGCTATAATTCAACGCAGTAACCGAAGAGTTACTGCTACTTGCTACTAACTAATAAGTCGCTACATAATATTTAAAATGAACCATCCAAACCCTACTGGAGAGAGTAAGAATGTCTGTTGAATCAGTTCTAGAACAGTTAGAAGAACTTGACGTAAAATTTGTTGACCTTCGCTTTACCGACACCAAAGGTAAAGAACAGCACGTATCAATTCCAGCACACCAAGTTGACGAAGACTTCTTCGAAGACGGAAAAATGTTCGATGGTTCATCTATCGCAGGTTGGAAAGGCATTAACGAATCTGACATGGTATTAATGCCTGACCCATCAACTTTCGTTTTGGATCCTTTCACAGAAGACACCACAGCGCTTATTCGTTGTGACATCCTTGAGCCAAGCACCATGCAAGGTTACGACCGTGATCCACGCTCAATCGCAAAACGTTCTGAAGACTATCTTCGTTCTACGGGCATTGCAGATACGGTATTAATTGGCCCTGAGCCAGAATTTTTCTTATTTGACGATGTGCGTTTTGGTAACGACATGTCAGGTAACTTTTTCAAAATTGATGATAAAGAAGCCGCTTGGAACTCAGGTAAAGAGTACGAAGAAGGTAACACAGGTCACCGCCCATTTGTGAAAGGGGGTTACTTCCCAGTTGCGCCAGTGGATTCGTCACAAGATCTTCGTAGCGCCATGTGCTTAATCATGGAAGAAATGGGCTTAGTGGTTGAAGCGCATCACCATGAAGTGGCAACCTGTGGTCAAAACGAGATCGCAACTCGCTTTAATACGCTAACGACTAAAGCGGATGAAACCCAAATTCTTAAGTATGTGGTTCACAATACCGCACACGCTTTTGGTAAAACAGCAACCTTTATGCCTAAGCCTGTTGTTGGTGATAACGGTAGCGGCATGCACGTTCACCAGTCATTATCAAAAGACGGCGTAAACTTGTTTGCGGGTGATAAGTATGCAGGGTTAAGTGACATCGCACTGTATTACATTGGCGGCATCATCAAGCACGCTAAAGCATTGAATGCGTTCACCAACCCAAGCACCAACTCATACAAGCGTTTGGTTCCACATTTTGAAGCACCAGTTATGCTGGCATATTCTGCCCGTAACCGCAGTGCGTCGATTCGTATTCCAGTGGTACCTAGCCCGAAAGGTCGTCGTATTGAGACTCGCTTCCCAGACCCAATGGCAAACCCTTACTTAGCGTATTCTGCATTATTAATGGCAGGTCTTGACGGTATTCAAAACAAGATCCACCCTGGTGATGCCATGGATCAAGATTTGTATGACCTACCAGCTGAAGTCGCAGCAGGTATTCCACAAGTGGCAACGTCTTTAGAAGATGCACTTGAGTCATTACAAAATGACCATGACTTCTTAACCGCTGGCGGTGTATTTAGCGATGATTACATTCAGTCTTATATTGATTTGAAGACGCTTGAAGCTGAGAAAGTAAGCCGTACCACTCATCCAGTTGAGTTTGAATTGTACTACAGCTTGTAATTTTTGATTGCAAATTTAGTTTGATTTAGTTTTGAAGCCCTAGCGATTGCTGGGGCTTTTTATTTTGAACATCATAGATATTGTTCAAGGTTTCTTCTTAAAATATGACTTAATTCTCTAGCCATAATATGCATTTGTTTGTCTGTCGAGTACATTTCACGCATTAGAGGGTGTTCAAAGGAAATTTCTATCAGCTCCTGAAACTCTTCCACAGTTTGTCGCTTTTCTTCTTGGCTAGAGCCACTTTTTAGAATTTTTACTAACTCAACTCCTGAATCATATATCCATGGAAATTCATCTTTGAATAAACTTAAAGCAACCTGAAAACCAGTTAAGTTTTTATGAAATATCGGAGATAAATGAAAAAGCTCCTCTAGTACTGAAGGATGAAAGCTCTTTCTTTTACGAATATTTGGAAAGGCTTCATTTTCATAATGCATTACCACTTTTCCGACCGTATCTTTAAGATGGTAAATGGCTTCTTGAATATTTGGGTTTGGGCTTCTCAACAGTTTTTGGTTATCACGTGATAAATCTAATATTTCTTCTAAAATCTTGCTTGATTGTATCTCTTGATCCTGCTCATTAGTACTTTCGTGTTCAGAATGTTGATTTACCAACTGCCTTAATTTATTTTCTAAATCTGGATACCAAACATCGAAAGCCTTTTCTAGTCTCTCAGCTGCAAGCTGTTCACCACTATCAGCTTTATTAAGTGATAATAGCAGTTTTTTAACGTCATCTTTCTCAAAAACAGTAGATTGAAATTGAAGAATTGGCCCATCCACTTCAGCACGCTTAATATCAAAAAGAAATGGGCTTACGAATGACTTATCCATAGTTTTTGATAGGGCACCAGCTTCAAAAGTTAACCAAGGTGCATGCAAGTTCTCTTTTGTAACACACAAAATACCATAGCTTGAGTTTGCAAGTTCAGAAGCTATATCTGTACTCCAACGAGCACCTTTATCTATATCTTCTGATGAAACATATGGTTCAATTGACTGAATAACCGAGGGAAGCCAATCCCTTAAAGTAAGTGCTACTTTATGACTAAGCTCACCAGACCAACTCAAAAATACTTTCATACATATTCCCTTGATAAAAACAACAAAATTCAAGTAGCTTTAATGGCTTATTGTCATCTAACCCTAAGTCCATTTTTGTGAAACAATACATCATACCTAAAACAATATCTAATTTGGCTGTCAAAGATGTTTTGACGATCAGTTTAGAATGTTTTTTACAAAGCCAAAATCAAAGTCGTGGGCTTTCTGCCCACACCCGAGGAAGAAGGGAGTTCACCAGCAAACTCCCCTCTTCCATCTCCCCATGCCGCCCCACAAAGTTAAACACAATTCCTCTTATGATGAAAAATATCTAACGCTTCGGATGGTACATCCATGTACCTCCGAATCTAGCGCCGCATCCATGCTGCGCTTACGTTATTTTTCACCAACGAGGAATTGCAACTTTGTCATGGGGAAACGTTGTAGCCTGCAAGGTTATTGGTTGTATCTGAATAGAATAAAAAGAGTAATGACGGCATAGAAAAAACAAATACCGTTTAAGGGCTGATGGTTCCCCATTGAAGCTGTGGAAAATAGGATTGAATGGAAAATGACGTAAGCCCGGCATGGACGTCGGGCTAGGATCTGAGGTACAGGATGTACCATCAGAGCCGTTAGGCATTTATTCAATTCTATTTGAAACGCTCAGCTTCGTCGGGGCGGCATTGGGGTTTCCAAAGGGGAGTTTGCTGGAGAACTCCTCTTTGGGCGGTGTGGTGTGCAACACCACGACTTTATAAACTTCGCAGAAGTTTCACTTCTCATTAATATAAAAAGAAAAAGTCACTGGATTCCCACTTTCGTGAGAATGACGAAATAGGAAGAGTTATGACAAACGAGCAAGTTTGATATGCCCAATATCAATAACAAAAAAGCCCCAGCATCTCTGCTAGGGCTCCGATTCTTTACAAGTAATTCAACAAATTACTTTTTCTTCTTCGCCTTAGGGTTAGGCAAATCAGTAATAGAACCTTCATAGATTTCAGCGGCTAAACCCACTGATTCATGCAATGTTGGGTGAGCGTGGATAGTCAGAGCGATATCTTCAGCATCACAACCCATTTCGATTGCAAGACCGATTTCACCTAGCAATTCACCACCGTTAACACCAACAATTGCACCACCAATCACGCGGTGAGTGTCTTTGTCGAAGATAAGCTTCGTCATGCCGTCGGCACAATCAGATGCGATTGCACGACCACTTGCCGCCCATGGGAAAGTCGCAGACTCAAAGTTAACACCTTGCTCTTTCGCTTCTTTCTCAGTCAGACCAACCCATGCTACTTCTGGTGCCGTGTAAGCAATAGAAGGAATAACTTTCGGGTCGAAGTAGTGCTTCATACCAGAAATCACTTCAGCCGCTACGTGACCTTCATGCACACCTTTGTGCGCCAACATTGGTTGACCAACGATGTCGCCGATAGCGTGAATGTGCGGTACGTTAGTACGCATTTGCTTATCAACATTGATGAAACCACGTTCATCAATCGCAACACCTGCTTTTTCAGCATCAATAAGTTTGCCGTTTGGTGTACGACCAATTGCAACAAGTACGGCATCATAACGTACTGGCTCAGAAGGCGCTTTTTTGCCTTCCATTGATACGTAAATGCCGTCTTCTTTCGCTTCAACTGCTGTCACTTTAGTTTGCATCATCAAGTTAAACTTCTTCTTGATTTGCTTAGTGAACACGCGAGCAACGTCTTTATCGGCTGCTGGGATAACTTGATCGAGCATTTCAACAACGTCAATTTCACTGCCTAATGCTTCGTACACGGTACCCATTTCTAGGCCAATGATGCCGCCGCCCATAACAAGCAACTTACCTGGAACTTCTTTCAGCTCTAGTGCGTCAGTTGAATCCCAGATACGTGGATCTTCATGTGGAATGAATGGCAGTTGGATTGGCTTAGAACCCGCAGCAATGATAGCGTTATCAAAGTTAACAACGGTAATACCGTCTTCGCCTTCAACTTCAATCGTGTTAGGGCCTGTGAACTTACCGTAGCCGTTAACTACGTTCACTTTACGCATTTTAGACATTCCGCCTAAACCGCCAGTCAATTGACCGATCACTTGCTCTTTGTAGCTGCGAAGCTTATCTAAGTCGATTTGTGGCTCGCCAAACACAACACCGTGGTTGCTTACTTCTTTTGCTTCTTCAATTACTTTCACAACATGAAGAAGTGCTTTTGAAGGGATACAACCTACGTTTAGACAAACACCACCAAGGGTGCTGAAACGTTCGATGATGATAGTTTCTAGACCTAAGTCGGCTGCACGGAATGCAGCAGAATAACCAGCAGGACCTGCACCTAATACTACGACCTGAGTTTTGATTTCTTTACTCATGTTTTCCTCTAATTTTCATTCATTCCGTTGGGAGCGTTAATATTTACTCAGTAAATACTTGCGAATGGTAGGAAATTCGCTTGCTCCAGCCAACTGAAGATGTCCGCAAAGATGTCTTTGTTTATGTTTTAGCTTAATAAAGCACAACATAAATCATTATTCAGTTATCTATCGCTAATTTTAACGTGTGTTTGTGACTCAGCACAAACAAAAAGAGACTGTAATCACAGTCTCTTTGTAAAGCTTACAGTACTAACTTACGAATATCGGACAAAATGCTCGATAACGTGACTGAGAAGCGCGCCGCCATGGCACCATCAATCACACGGTGATCGTAAGAAAGTGACAGTGGCAGCATAAGCTTAGGCTCAAACTCTTTGCCATTCCACTTAGGTTTGATTTCTGACTTAGATACACCAAGAATCGCCACGTCTGGGTAATTCACGATTGGCGTAAATGCCGTACCACCAATACCACCAAGGCTTGAGATGGTGAAACAACTGCCTTGCATGTCAGCCGCTTTCAGTTTGCCATCACGGGCTTTAACAGAAACCTCTGTCAGCTCTTGTGATAGCTCCATTACGCCTTTCTTGTCTACATCACGAATTACTGGCACAACCAAGCCATTTGGCGTATCTACCGCAATACCAATATGAACGTATTTCTTCTTGATCAGCGATTCTCCGTCTGGACTCAAGCTTGAGTTAAACACCGGGAACTGACGCAATGCTTTCGCTGCCGCTTTCATCATAAATACGAGTGGCGTGATCTTTACGCCCAGCTTTTGCTTAGCCGCAAGTTCATTTTGCTGCTTACGAAAAGCTTCAAGCTCAGTGATGTCGGCTTCGTCAAATTGCGTTACGTGTGGGATGGTTACCCAGTTACGGTGCAAGTTCGGGCCTGAAATCTTCTGAATACGGCTTAATGGCACTTCTTCAACTTCACCAAATTTGCTGAAGTCTACTTTCGGTGCATCGATTACATTCAAGCCGCCAGCGTTGCCGCCCGTTGACGATGCTGCTGTTGCTTTAGGACGAGACAACTCGTACTTCACATAAGCTTGCACGTCTTCTTTAACGATACGACCTTTACGACCACTGCCCGTCACTTGAGTTAGAACAACACCAAACTCACGTGCTAAACGACGTACTGCGGGTGAAGCGTGTACAGTTTTACCGCTTGCCACTGGTGCTTTAGCACTTGGGTGATGCGGTACAGGTGGTTGTGATGGCTTAGCCGCAGGTGCAGGAGCTGCCTTTGGCGCTTCAGGCGCTTTAGCTGGAGCAGCAGGAACTTCACCTGCTACTTCTAGCGTAATCACTAATGTGCCTTCAGAGACCTTGTCGCCTTCTTTCAGCTCAACAGACTTAACCACACCGGCTTTTGGTGATGGCACGTCCATGGTCGCTTTATCCGTTTCAAGCGTAACCAGACCGGCATCTTCTGCAATGCTGTCGCCAGCTTTGACTAGAATTTCGATTACAGGTACATCAGTGTCACCACCGATATCTGGCACGTTAATGTCGATAACTTGCGCCACTGCGGGTGCAGCTGGAGCCGTTTCAACAACAGGTGCTGATTCAACTGCAGGCGCTGCAGCTTCGCCACCAGACACTTCAAGCGTGATCACCAAAGTGCCTTCAGACACTTTGTCACCTTCTTTTAGCTCAACAGACTTAACCACACCCGCTTGAGGTGCTGGTACATCCATGGTCGCTTTGTCCGTCTCTAGCGTAACCAGACCTGCATCTTCTGCAATGCTGTCGCCAACTTTTACTAAGATCTCGATAACTGGAACATCGGTGTCACCACCGATATCAGGTACTTTAATATCGACAACTTGTGAACCAGCAGCCGCAGCTGCTGCCACAGGTGCAGCCTCAGCTTTAGCCTTAGGTGCTTCAGTTTCAACGGCTGGAGCTGGAGCAGCGGCTGCGCCAGCTTGCTCTGATGTCGCAGTCTGCATAAGCGCGATGAGTTTACCTTCAGATACGGTATCACCCACTGCAACTTTAAGTTCTTTTAAGACACCCGCGAATGGCACTGGAATGTCCATAGTCGCTTTATCGCTTTCTACTGTCACAATTGATGCGTCTTCAGCCAGTGTTTCACCAACTGCTGCACACAATTCGATGACTTGTACTTCGTCCCCACCAATATCGGGAACTAAAACTTCTTTTAATTCAGCCATTAGTTTTCCCTCTTATGCGTATTGTGGGTTCACTTTGTCCGCATCGATGCCATATTCTTTGATGGCTTTAGTCAGCACATCAACAGGCAGCTCGTTACGGTCAACTAGGCTCTTAAGCGCAGCAACCACAATGAACTTAGCATCAACTTCAAAGTGATGACGTAGGTTGTCACGGCTATCACTGCGTCCAAAACCATCTGTACCCAGTACTTTATAGTCTGTTGGCATGTAAGCGCGTAATTGCTCACCGTACACTTTCATGTAATCGGTTGCGGCAATCGCAGGGCTATCGCTCGAAATAACGCTACTGATAAATGGCTTCTTCGCTGTCTCGGTTGGGTGCAACATGTTCCAACGCTCAGCCGCTTGACCGTCACGAGTCAACTCGTTGAAGCTGGTTACTGAGAATACGTCTGCAGAGATACCGAAGTCTTTTGCAAGTGCTTGTGCTGCTGCACGTACCTGCTCAAGAATCGTACCACAACCCATAAGCTGAACTTTACCTTTACCGCTGCCTTCAACAGTTTCAAGCTTGTAAATACCTTTCTTAATGCCTTCTTCGGCACCTGCTGGCATTTCTGGCTGAACGTAGTTTTCGTTCATGGTCGTTAGGTAATAGAACACATCTTCTTGATTATCACCGTACATGCGCTCAACACCATCTTGAACGATAACCGCAATTTCATAACCATACGTTGGATCATAAGTAATACAGTTAGGAATGGTGTTCGCCATTACATGGCTGTGACCATCTTGGTGCTGTAGACCTTCGCCATTCAGCGTTGTACGACCTGATGTACCACCCACTAAGAAGCCACGTGCCTTCATATCACCCGCAGCCCAAGCTAAGTCACCAATACGTTGGAAACCGAACATTGAGTAGTAGATGTAGAATGGGATCATTGGCGTGTCGTTCACTGAGTAACTTGTTGCCGCAGAAACCCAAGATGACATAGCACCTAGTTCGTTAATCCCTTCTTGAAGAACCTGACCTGATTTATCTTCACGATAGTAAGCCACTTGGTCTTTATCTTGAGGAACGTATTTTTGGCCTTCGTGTGCATAAATGCCCACTTGACGGAACAGACCTTCCATACCAAAAGTACGTGCTTCATCTGGAATGATTGGTACGATGTTGTTACCAATCTTCTTATCTTTAAGCAATGCAGTAAGAATACGAACAAATGCCATGGTCGAAGAAATTTCACGACCGTTCGAACCTTTAAGAATGCTGTCAAAGATTGAAAGCGCAGGCGTTTCCAACTTCTTAGAGAACTTCTCAAGGCGACGAGGCATGCTGCCGTGCAGTGCATCACGACGCTCCATCATGTATTTGATTTCTGGAGAGTCTGGACCTGGGTGATAAAATGGAATCTCTTCCAATTTGTCATCCGGTACTGGAATATCAAAACGGTCACGGAAGTGACGAACTGAATCCATCGCCATTTTCTTCACGTTATGGGCGATGTTTTTACCTTCCCCCGCATCACCTAGACCATAACCTTTAACGGTTTTAGCAAGAATCACCGTAGGGCGACCTTTGGTCTTCTTCGCTTTGTCTAATGCTGCATAAACTTTAACTGGATCATGACCACCACGGTTTAGACGCCAAATGTCTTCGTCAGACATGTTCGCAACCATTTCTGCGGTTTCAGGGTACTTACCAAAGAAGTGCTCACGAGTATAAGCGCCGCCTTTAGCTTTACAATTTTGGTATTCACCGTCTACGGTTTCTTCCATCAACTGCAGTAGTTTACCGCTGGTATCACGCGCTAATAACGCATCCCAGTAGCGACCCCAAATCACTTTCGTCACTTCCCAGCCAGCGCCAGCAAATGTGCCTTCAAGCTCTTGGATGATTTTACCGTTACCACGTACCGGACCATCAAGACGCTGTAAGTTACAGTTGATGATGAAGACTAAGTTGTCTAGCTCTTCACGTGCTGCAAGACCAATCGCACCTAATGCTTCTGGCTCATCACACTCACCATCACCTAAGAAGCAGTATACTGTTTGCTCAGAGCAATCTTTGATGCCACGGTCTGTTAGATACTTAAGGAAACGTGCTTGATAAATCGCTTGGATAGGACCAAGACCCATAGATACTGTCGGAAACTGCCAGTAATCACCCATTAATTTCGGGTGTGGGTATGAAGATAGACCTTTACCATCCACTTCTTGACGGAAGTTGGCTAGCTGATCTTCCGTTAAACGACCTTCTAAGAATGAGCGCGAGTATATGCCCGGTGCAATGTGACCTTGGAAATACACCAAGTCACCGCCGTCTTTCTCGTTTGGTGCACGGAAAAAGTGGTTAAAGCACACATCATAAATGGTTGCGCTTGAAGCGAAACTTGAAATGTGGCCACCAAGCTCAAGGTCTTTCATTGAACCACGAAGCACCATTGCCAATGCATTCCAACGCACTAACGCGCGAATACGGCGTTCAATTTCTTGATTACCTGGCATGTGTGGCTCTTGGCCAACAGGAATGGTGTTTAGGTAAGCTGTGGTCGATTTGTATGGTAAATAAGTACCGTTACGACGTGCCTTATCAATCATCTTCTCTAAAAGATAATGAGCGCGCTCTGGGCCTTCTTCTTCCAATACGGCTTGCATAGCATCAAGCCATTCTTGAGTTTCTAACGGATCTACGTCTTGTAGCATATCTTCAGACATGACACTGTCCTTCTCTATATACAGATTTAATTTCAAGCAACGACATAATGAATGCTTTAGTCATTACTCTTCAAACGGCGCAAGCTTCGCTGCAACCGACTGTCCTCTTCCCGCATCGATAACATGACTTCTTCAATGTAGCTTAAATGCTCATTAGAAGCCTCACGAGCTGCGTGGGGATTTCGTTCTACAATGGCCGCCAACAATGCTTGTCGATGTTTATTTGCCATTGTTGCCGCCTCTTCGCGACGACTTAATAACACTAAGTTTTGAGCCACATTCTGATGGAGAACCTGCTCTAAACTTAATACTAAATGCAGCATCGCCACATTGTGCGACGCTTCAGCAATTGAGCGATAAAAACGGACAATTGCCCCCGCTTTATCTTCAATCGCTTCAGCTTGTTCTACTTCGATGATTCGGCGTTTTATCGTCTGCATATCTGCATCCGTGCCACGAAGTGCTGCAAAATAGGCCATCATGCCTTCAGTAGCATGACGAAACTCCAATAAGTCGTACTGACTTTCGGAGTCATTTTGCATCAGCTCTACAATGGGATCAGCCATGCTTTGCCAAAGCTGTTGTTTAACATAGGTGCCACCTCCTTGGCGGCGCATTAGCAACCCTTTTACTTCTAGTTTCTGAATCGCTTCACGCAAGGAAGGACGAGACACATCAAATTGTGATGCAAGTTCTCGTTCTGGAGGTAACTTCTGACCGGGCTGTAAACTGCCCTCAAGGATCATCCGTTCCAACTGTTCCATAATCACGTCAGAAATTTTTGGTTGGCTAACTTTACTATATGCCATAAAGCTTTTTGGTTCCCTGTAAATTGGTCTTACCAATTTTTTTGAGTGGCGGCACTTTATCAAATTGATTTGTTAATGTCCACAAAGTTGCCTTTTGCGGACTGTGATCTCGCTCACTCGAATGTCTGAGCATAGACGATTTTTCTGGCAAAGGGGTCAGACCAATTAACATTGATGACGCTAGAAACTGTAATCTTGAATTGCTATAGTGCTATTAACTTGATGATTTTGAAGCGTCTATAATGACTCTTACAATAGAAAACGGTTGGTTAGACAAGGCTCAAAAAAAACCATCCCCTTTTTATAATCAACGACCTACGAATGATGTTTCGCTACTGGTCATCCACAATATCAGTTTACCTGCTGGCGAGTTTGGTCATACTTATATTGATGACTTGTTCTTAGGAAACCTTGATTGTGATGCACACCAAACTTTTAAAGAGTTAGAAGGATTAGAGGTTTCAGCTCACTTTCTTATTAGAAGAAACGGTGAAATTACTCAGTTCGTCAACTGTGATGAACGTGCGTGGCATGCGGGTGTGTCTGAGTTTGAAGGACGTTCTGGTTGTAATGACTTTTCGATTGGAATTGAACTTGAAGGCGCAGATACCTGTAATTATGAAGATACGCAATATCAAAGCCTCTTAATACTTACACAAGCAATAATAAAGGCTTACCCAGCAATCACAACTGAGCGTATTATAGGACATTGCCATATTGCACCAGTAAGAAAAACCGATCCAGGCCCTTATTTTGATTGGCAATATTACCTCAGTGCATTAAGCTAGATTCGAACAATAAAAAAGGACGACGGTGAAGTGAGATGGCACTTTTTTCATTATTAATTGCAATATTTGCAGAGCGATTAAAAGCCCTTCCAACTGATTGGCAAATTAATCAACTACTTTCTAAATACCATCAAACTTTTGTTGGTCAGAGTGCACTTTCGTCCAATACCTTCCTTGTCATTACCGTTGTCTTGCCTTCATTACTCGTTGGCAGTTTATTGTGGTTTGTCGAAGGAATGCTATGGGGACTGGTAACGTTAGTCGTTTGGGTTTTCGTTGCTACAGCTTGTTTCAGTCACACTAAAATAAGGCAAACCTTTAAGCATTTTATTAAATCCGCACTTAAAGGTGACGTACAAGCGTGTTATCACCTAAGTAATGAGCTGGATTGTAAAACTTGCAATGATGCAATATCGGAAGATGACCTTGGGCATAAAGTCGGTGAGTCCATCGCTTGGATCAATTATCGAAACTATGGTGCAATTGCGATTTACCTCATTGCATTTGGACCGATTGGTGCCGTGCTCTATAGCACTATCCGCTTTTACTTTGACCTCAGTGCTAAACAAGACCGTAGTACTCCTCTAGCCTCTACCCTATTATTCATAATGGACTGGGTGCCTAGCCGCATATTCTCATTTGGGTATCTAATGAGTGGTCACTTCTCCAAAGGGTTTTCAACTTGGCTCCCGATAGTCAGTCGTCCAACAAGTAATGCAAAGCGCATTATTTCAGAGACAGCCGTTTCATCAGAAGTGCTACCAGAAAAATCAGACGCTCCAATTTGTATTCAATCTACTCTGGCGTTATTAACACTCACCAAGCGCACTTTCATTTTCTTAGTGACCTTACTTTCACTGTTCACTATTTTTGGCTGGGTTGCGTAAGCTCCATTTCAATAGTTAAGAGACTTAATGAGTCTCTTAACAAAATACATCAACCATAAATATCCGTCATAAGTGAACCCCACTGCTATTATGAAATAAGCAGTTATGGTAATCTTCGACTCAAAATTTATACCTACCTGTACTATACATATCAGGAAAGTGCTTCATGTTAGAAAATGATATTCGACTCGCTGTTACCGCAGCTCTAAACGAAGACCTTGGTCTTACTCCCGCCGCCACACAAGAAGGCACCCCAGATGTATCACGTGCAGAAAAATTACTGCAAAATGATATTACGGCTCAACTGATCCCAGCTGACAAACAAGTAGAAGCTATTTTAATTACCCGAGAAGAAGGTGTGTTCTGTGGCAAAGCTTGGGCAGAACAGGTGTTCAATCAATTAGGTGGTGAAGTTGCTTTACACTGGTTAGTAGACGATGGTGATTTAGTTTTACCAAATCAGATGCTTTGCGAACTATCAGGCCCAGCAAGAGACATTCTAACTGGTGAACGTACAGCGATGAACTTTATCCAAACTCTATCTGGCGTAGCAAGTTTAACCAAAATTTATGTCGATAGAATTGGTGATACTCAAACTAAACTGCTTGATACTCGTAAAACACTTCCAGGCCTACGTTTAGCTCAAAAATATGCGGTAACATGTGGCGGTGGTCATAATCATCGTATTGGCTTGTTCGATGCTTTCTTAATTAAAGAAAATCACATCATGGCGTGCGGCAGTATCAAACAAGCGGTAGACACTGCTCGTGAGATGCATGCTGATAAAAAAGTGGAAGTCGAAGTTGAATCTATTGCTGAGTTAACCCAAGCTCTTGAGACTCAAGCCGATATCGTCATGCTCGATAACTTCGACATCAATATGATGCTCGACGCAGTAAACCTAAATAACGAATACAAAGCCAAAGGCGGCGAAACTAAACTAGAAGTATCAGGAAATGTGACCTTAGAAACCATCGCCGACTTTGCCAAAACAGGTATCGACTTTATCTCTGTTGGTGCTCTCACCAAACACGTTAAAGCATTAGATCTTTCATTAAGAATTCAAAAGTAAATGAAAAACAGTAGACTCATAAAAACTTGAGTCTACTGAACATTTACCAGCGACTATATCAGTACGCTCTGGTTATATCTTTCATTTATTTTGCACAAGCCATTACCTGCTTTATATATAAAAGCTCAAGCAATCGTTAAGAAGGCGTTGTTATGTGCTTACGTAGTCTAGCCGTAAACCTTCCACTATCTCTATATCTAATATTTTCAGGAGTGACTTTAGCAGCACCAGTCGTTCAAAATTTTACCCGCTCAAATGCAAGCAATTATGCTCAAGATCCTAAGCCTCATATTTTCCCGTCGGGTCAAACCAATTGCAAAGCACTCAATTTTACTGGCAAGGGTGATACCTGTATGCCAATATTCAATACTTCAAATCAAACTATCTATTTTTGGATTGAAAAAGACATCTGGGTTCCTAAAAATGATCCATTGGGAATTGAGCCTCACTACGCAATCGGTTACTGATGGCGAAATAAACAACAAAAACGTAAACGTGTGGCGAAGTACATAAAAACAACTGATGGCCAATTTGTGTTTACGGCAAAAAGCTGTGACGGTTAACTCACTTTCGCTTTGCTGCTTTATCAGCGCTTGCCATTGCTCTGGTGTTCTTCGATTTGTCATGCCACATCTCAATGATTGAAAAGTGGTAAAGATTTTAAGGGGATGCTTTTACTCTGAGAATATGCGGTTTACCGCACGCTTACATAAATTATCACATGGGGGCGAAGCCAATGTGCATTTAAAAGCAACGCTTTTTGCATTGGCGTAGCGAGAGCAGCTGTGCTGCGAACTGAGGGGCCCACACTGCGCAGCAGCTACGGGCTGCATGTGAGCGTAGGCCACTGCCCCAAAGCAAAAAACCCTAGCTAAATAGCTAGGGCTTTTTGCTTATTTGGCGTCTGGCGATGACCTACTCTCACATGGGGAGACCCCACACTACCATCGGCGATGCTGCGTTTCACTACTGAGTTCGGAATGGATTCAGGTGGTTCCACAGCTCTATTGTCACCAGACAAAATTCTGCTCTTTACCGCTGTCGCAGTAAATTAATAATTCGGAAAGCTCATCTCTTGTTCAAGAGTATCTCAAGTTCTACTT
>NZ_JAFEUN010000008.1 GCF_016900895.1 Parashewanella hymeniacidonis | reverse complement strand
GGTGTTTTGTTCAGAATCGCCATTTTATTTTGATAGTTGTCGTGGTTGACTTATTATCTCAAAAATAAAGCTTTTCTCCTCAGATTTTTCTTCTTAATTTGTTACCCATGTTTGATGGGTTCCTTTTTTGTTAAAAACTAAATTTAACATCAAAGCCAAACTCTGCACCACGATTAATTTTCGCAAACGGGGTACCTAACACGCCTGCGGTGAGACCGACGACATCCAACACTCGGCGCTCGTCTGTGATATTTTTCCCCCAAAGACCTAGCTCTAAACTCTCGTCCTCAATGGCCCAGCTCAGTCTTGCACTTAAATTCTTAGTGTCTCTAAAGAATTCAGGCACTGCTTTTTTGTAATCCTCCAACCCTGGAATGTCCATATTAGTGTTTTCAACGAAGGCATAATCGACATGCAGATTAGTGTGACCCATACCAAAATCAGGCATCCAATCTAACGTTAGTGTATAGTTTGTTTGCGGATCTAAATTCGTCGTTTGAGCTGAAATAAGTTCGCTTTTAGCATTGTAAAACTCTGGTGAATTGATTTCTGTTTTACGATATTCAGATACGGCTCCTAATGTCAGGTTGTCAGTAACATTCCACCTAAGTTCAAGTTCAATACCTTTTATCGTTCTGTCTTCATTAACGATTATCGGCACAGCTTGATTAGCACCAGGTGCTCTTGACTCTACTGTCTGTTGAAAGTTATCCAATTCAAGATAGTAACCACTAATGTTGGCTACTAACTTGTCAAACAAAATGCCTTTATATCCGATTTCATAGTTTGTAGTATCTTCTGGCTGAAAGGCTTCAACCCTCGGAGATAACGAGTCAAAACCACCCGATTTATATCCTGTAGAGTAAGAAGCGAATATCATATCCGTATTCGAAAAATGATAGCTGGTAACCAATCTTCCTGTGACTTTATCCCAACTGTCCGATGCTTTTAAGTCAACAACAGGAAAAATGATATTTGATACACCAGGGCGAATGGCTGCAAATGATGTCTCAGGAATAAACCAACTGAAATCTTTATCATCATTAGAGTATCGTAAACCTGCGATAACGTTCCAATTATCAGTAATTGAAAAATCTACGTCGGCGAACACTCCCCAGTTAGTGAAGCTACCTTGGTTATGAACCGATTCTTGCCACCAGCTACCAGTGTGACTCGGGCCGAAGACTTCTGCTATTCCTAACGCTTGTGAAACAGCGTCGTAAGTTATGTCACCTGAAAATTGAACAATCTCAGCGGTTAAAGGCTGCCCAGGCATGCCGATAGCTGTCATTATATCATCAGCAAATCCTAAAGCAGTTAATGCTCCAGCCCATTCAGCGGGGTTCCAAATGTGATCTAAAGGGAAACCGCTGTCGGAGTATATTTGTTGCACAGCGCCAGAGAATGTTGCACCTTCGCCAAATGCTGCCGCTGCATGCGCGTCTGTATTACCACCCAATTGAGCCGCCAATTGCTGCGCCATCATTCCTTGAATAACATTATTGAGCTCGCCCGTAGTCAATCTTGCGGCAGTATCTGCGGTTAAATTTAAATCTGTTCTTTGTTTTACATTTTCTTTTGAGAAAGAAAAGCCAGTGACTAAATTCACTCTATCGGATGTATAGTTAACTTGGAGTTCAGTATAAAAAATATCAGAATCATAGGCCGTATTCGTATCGAAATAACGTGTTCTATCTCCAGTCCCATCTGAATCTTCGATGTTATTTGTATCCCAATCACGATAGCTTACGATGTACTTCATTGACCATTCATCATTAAAATCATGATTCAATTTAGCAATTAACCCGTACATATCCCGTGACTCTTTGCCATTAAACACATCGTTTGCAGCTTTACTCGCAAATGGGTCTTTGCCACCACCGTATGCAAATTCGCTCAAGCCCACTGCAACCGGTGGTGCTTGGTCTAAATCATCCCAATCAAACGAAAACTGAAAATCGGTACTCTCAGAGATATCCCATAAAAAGGCGATTCGAGCAGCATCATGGTTACGAGCACCTAAATCCCAAACTTTTTGACTCTGATTCCATTCTGCATCTTGGACGTTTTCGACAAAACCATCTTGTTTGTTGGTAATCCAATTTGCTCTCATATAAACGTTATCACTTATAGGAACATTAACCATTCCCTCATAACGCTGTAGATTATCGGTTCCCCAGCTTCCTTGTAAAAAGCTTTCAAATTCTGCACTCGGTGAGTTAGGCACGATGTTTACAACACCCATGGCAGCATTTCTGCCAAATAATGTCCCTTGTGGGCCTTTCAGCACTTCAACACGAGCTGTATCAGAAAAAATGACATTTTGGGCAGCGCTCGGCATATATACATCATCATAAAAAATTGCTGAAGAAGGATCGCCACCAACACTAATATTCGGGCTAGAAATACCTCGTATTTCAACTACTGACTGAGTGGCATTGGCATCATAAAACTTGAAACCTGGGATAAACTTATCAATTCCGCTTAAACCTATAGCTTTGGCATCATCAATTGTCTTTTCACTTACTGCACTTACGGTTACTGGTACATCCAAAATACTTTGAGAACGTTTTTGAGCTGTTACTGTTAATACTTCGATTTCGTTGTCTTTGTTATCTTCTTCAGCTAAAACGGATAAAGGTGATGCTAACATCGAAGCTAAAATAGCTTTCGTCACCAAATTAAGAGACGTATTCTTTTTTGTTTGATCATTGCTTATGTTTTTTAGAAAGGTCGTGCGCAACATTAAATTTCCCCTTTATCATTTTTAGAACTTCCCGTTCTCTGTGCACCACTGTATTTGACGCGTAATTTTATTGCTTACGTTTTTACTTAAAATGACTAATGGAAACTTAAAACAAACTGACGGATTATTCAAATCGCCTTTATTTGCAGTAATTATGTTGGATTAAGACTGTGTTTTTGAACTCAAGCAATGTCATTAGAATAAAAAGTCGATGGGATAACTTGGAATTCGTAAATTGACAAAAAAAATGGCGCATAGCGCGCCAAAAGTTGGGATAGAACAATTTGTCTCAATTGAAGTTTAAAATGAGATTCCGTGGCCATTTTTTTCAGTTACGGCTACAGGAAATTCTGAAATTGCAGGAATCGCTTTACGAACTCGAACTTCCAATTTAGCAAGCTCTTTAAAGTTATCACACATTGCATCTGCTTTATATTCAAGCTGCTGCGCTTTAGCTTCAACTTGCGTTTCGATGTCATTGCCCATTTTCTCCATTTTTTGCTCAAATGAAGCCATTTTTTCATCAAAGCTACCGCCATCAGAAGAAATCAGCTGACTCCCCAAAGAAATCATGATGCTACCAATCGAGTTTTTAACTGCATCTTCGATTTCTTTTTCAAATTCTTCATCAAACGCGCTGTCAATCGTTGAGTCTGTCGCACCTAAGTAAAACTCACTTCCATCTTGGTATGCAATTTTAGCTACTCGCGCTTGTAAACCTTCCATTAACTCTTCGATTTTACCGCTGGCGTCATCGCCTAAAAGCGTATTCATTGAAATCGTGACTGCGCCAGACGCCATTTCCATCGCATCATTAACCAGATCAATCACTTCTGGAACTTGAGCATACATTTCATCAGAGTACTGATTCAGTAATTGCGTTTGCTTACTATCTAAACTGATTTTCTTTCCTTGAACAAACAGCTTACTTTGTTCGATGCGATATTTTTCAGTACCATTATCACTGACAACCATCATATTCGGTTTGATGGCTAAATCGTAATTCAACGAAACATTACAATCTTTATTGTCATGTGCCATTACGGCACTTGTTGTTAACGCTGAAGTGATTACCAATGCAGTAGCTGTTTTAGTCAAGTTCATGATTCAATTCCTTAAGTTCCATTTTGTTAATTGAAACTTATCAGGAAACATGCCAAACATGATAAGCAACTAATTTAAAAGGTTTAAATCAACTTTGATTAGATAGGGATGATGGGGGGGATTTGAATAAAAACTAAGAGTTAGTGAAATCGACTAACTCTTAGTATGAAAAATTTTCAGGAAACTACTTTGCTTTTTCGAAAATAATATCCCAAACACCATGGCCCAAACGTTGACCACGGGCTTCGAACTTCGTTAAAGGACGATAATCTGGACGCTCGACATAATCTAAAGTTTTCGATTGATTGCTATAGCCTTCCGCTGCATTCATTACTTCAAGCATATGCTCTGCATAATTTTCCCAATCAGTAGCCATATGGAACACACCACCAACTTTTAACTTCTTACGAAGTAATTGCACAAATTCAGATTGCACAATACGGCGCTTATGGTGACGTTTTTTATGCCACGGATCCGGGAAAAACAGTTGAACTCTAGCAAGAGAACCATCAGCAATGGCGTGCTCTAGCACTTCAACAGCATCGTGATGATATACACGGAGATTAGTCAAACCAGCTTCTTCAGCCGCCATTAAGCAGGTACCAACACCGGGCTTATGCACTTCAATACCAATAAAGTTTTTCTCTGGCGCAGCTGCAGCCATTTCCACAAGCGATGCACCCATGCCAAAACCAATCTCAAGAACGGTATCCGCACCTCTAGCAAAAACCCGTGATAAATCAAGTGCTTCATGGCTGTATTCCATCCCTATTGTCGACCAATTTTTTTCAATTGCCTGAGCCTGACCTTTGGTCAAACGACCTTCACGTAAAACGAAGCTTCTTACCTTTCTCAGGTATTTGCCTTCTTCATTAAATTCAGCCGTTGTAACTTCGCTCATGTTTGCCCCAACAAGTATTGCTATCAAGAAAAGGGCTGCATTATACCTTTACCGATTCAAGTTGCAATTTAACTATCAATCCTGAGTTCTAGATACTTTTGGCTCTGAACAATACACGGCATTAAGCCACCTTCCCCAGAACCGTGCTAATCATTGGTAGTGTCAATAATAAATGCGGTACTTCACTGGACGCTTGCAGCACCTTCAGACTCTTTAAACATAAAGGCTTTATTCAGATTCAAAATGTTATCATTGACATCATTTTGATGATTGATTGGGTAATCAATGTCCACAGAAAATTTATCAACATCTACTTCAGCAATAACGACTTCTTTATCACATGAATTAATCTCCTTACCGAACGAACAGCAATTAGCTCAATTCGGAGTAAAACCTTCTGAGGCGATCCCTCTCCATACCCGTTTCATGGCTGAAAATGTGACCTTTAACAAATGTGAACTAATTCAAAAATACGCAAACTTCACATACCCTTGTGTCATTGCGAGCCACTTCAGGCAAGCCATTGAGCAAAAGAAATTAGATGCAAACGATATTCATGCCCTTATTGATAATACACCTAAAGAAAAAGTCTTAGGCGTTCTTTTTATTCTATTAAAGAAGCATAAAGGCAACAGTAAAACACTTAACTTATTAATTTTACAAAAATTAACTGAGTATGAGCAATCATTCACTGAAGATGAAACAAAAAAAATATTACCATTTTGCGTAGAAGTAGGATTTTCTGACTTAAAAAAATATGCACCTGTATTATCAACATTTTCTTACTCATTTAAAAAAGATGCAGTTTGCTTAGGACTTAAAACTGAAATAACCGAAAACGAAACAGAACCCAATGATGATGAAACTGAAATCACTTTTAAGCGTGAATTATGCTTCCACCTCTGGCATTTGTTTTCTCCAACAGAATGGGAGAGAGTTGAGGATGAAACAAGCAAAACAGAGTTTGTTTTGCATGAGTTAAAAAAACAAGTCAATGAGCCTTGTGTTAAGTGGGCAAGTGCACAACTACAACCAGTTGATAGTAGAGATTTTGCATGCATCGTTAATCCCCTAAAAGTACAGGGTGAGTACGGGCTAAATTTAATCACTACTCTTATTGAGCATTCAAGTCCTGAGCAAGCAGCTCAAATATTAAGTTGCTTTGATATTGAATTGCAATACAATTTATTATGCCGTTTGTCAGAGTCAAAAAGGGATGAATTGCAGCAAACTGCTCGTGATATTCTAAATAAAGTACAGGTACAGCACTCTTTAACAGCCCCCATAAAAGTGACCGAAAGGAAGCAGCCCGTTATCCCTTTTGATTCTGTTTACGATGTGTTCGCTCCAGATAAGTCTATAGTTGCAACACTCGAAATCAGCTCTAAACATTTTGCTTCATCTGACGAAATACAAACTAAATGGAAGGTATCGGTTACATCTCATCTACCAACTCACTGTGGCTATTTCGAATTTAGAGATGAAGCAGGATTTGCTGAAACTGTACGCCAACTTAGTGCCAGTAGTTATAATCACAGTGTCGTTGAAGTTACAGGCCGCGAATACAGCTTAAGAAGAAACGGAGGTGTTAGACGATTACACGCTCGTTGGCCAGAAAACCCTATCGAGCGGACTATGCCTAAAAATGCTGTTAAACAAACTTCATCTCAAACCAAGTTGAAAGGTGCACCACGTGACCAAGCCTCAGCGAGTGAAGAAGTACAAGGTTTCGAGTTTTGTGACCAAGTTATAGAATATATGGTTTATGAGCGAAAAGGTGATAGTTTTCCTAAGAACTTTACGTCACTACACTCTCAAATTTACGAATGGGATCAGTTTGGCTTCAAATACAATAACCGTTATGCTCAAACCGTTCTAAAACAAACCCAAACCATGGCAAAAGAACGTGAGGTCTCTTCAGAGTGTGCAGATAAAATTAAACAATTACTGATGTTTAGCGATTCACATGCCCAAGTTTTAACAGAAACGTTTTATAAACAGGGAAGGATTCAAGAACATTGTCTGTTCGATCCTCTAGGTGTTTTTCACAGTTTGTATAAAGGGGTTCTCTCACCTCACAAATCTGTACACAATAGTTATTTACAACAGTTTGTAGCGGATCAATCTGGTAAATATGTTATTCAGCGATCTAGGCAACGTGCAGCCCCCGCTAAAACCGTCCATACACAATTTTACTTTGAACCAAGCAATGACAAATCACATTGGGCAAAAATAGTATTCAAAACAACTCCTGATCAAAAAGAGTTAGTGGCAATCTCTAGAAAGGGCTTACCTAGACCTCAGGCGTAAGTACCTGACCATAAGTTTCTTAAGGTTTTTAGTGCCCAACTTCAGCACTCTACTGCGTTGCAATCTCGGTTACATAGCTACAGTGCCCTACATTGCGCCTTGTATAGCATTAAACCTGAAACAAGAAGTTTCAAAGAACTTATCGACTGGTACTCAGGAGGTATTCACTGTTACTAGGGCGCGCCCTAATAGCCCATAAATTTTTAAATAAAATGAAAAAGCCAAGGTTATGAAGAAAAATTGATGGACTACGATGATATTTTTTGTTCGAGATTTATTTTCAAAGTACAAGTTTCAGAGGCACTTGTTTAAAATTTTGTGGATCGCTACACTTGCGGCCATGAAAAAAATAAAAACGTTTTCCCATCGCATCACGACTTGGTACGATCTTTTTGGCCGCAAAACGCTCCCATGGCAACTGAACAAAACCCCATATAAAGTATGGGTTTCAGAAATAATGCTACAGCAAACTCAAGTTGCTACTGTTATTCCTTATTTTGAAAAGTTTATGACGAGCTTTCCAAACGTAGTTGCATTAGCAAATGCTAAACAAGATGAGGTCCTGCACCATTGGACGGGACTTGGTTACTACGCAAGAGCAAGAAATTTACATAAAGCGGCTCAATTGATTAGAGATAGATTCAATGGCAAATTTCCTGTTCAGTTTTCTGATGTCATCGAATTACCTGGCATTGGTCGCTCAACTGCAGGTGCAATCTTATCACTCTCATTAGGAAAACATTTTGCAATTCTTGATGGTAACGTAAAACGCGTACTTGCAAGACATGGGGCAATTGAAGGCTGGCCGGGGAAGAAGACCGTTGAGAATCGACTTTGGGCATTGGCTGAAAATTTATCACCTGAAGATGATATCCAAAAATACAATCAAGCCATGATGGATATTGGTGCAACGATTTGTACTCGCTCGAAACCAAGATGCGAAGACTGCCCCGTCAACCAAGACTGCAAAGCACAGCTTCAAGGTAGACAAACTGAGTTTCCAGGCAAGAAACCGAAAGTAGAAAAGCCTGTTCGTACCACTTTTTTCGCTGTAATTGTCTCAAATGGAAAGGTTCTGCTCAAACAACGACCTCAACAAGGGATCTGGGGCGGCTTATGGTGCTTTCCTGAATTTTCAACGAACACAGAACTTGATGAGTATCTACTCAGCAGAAACATAGATTTAAGCACAGTTTCAGAGCTTTCAGGTTTTCGGCATACCTTCAGCCACTTTCATTTAGATATTTCAGCAACTCTGATAAACTTGAGCAATAAAACCAACCAACTTACTGAACCTGATTGCGAGTATTCTGGATTATGGTATAGCTTGGATAATCCTGAAAAAGTTGGGCTAGCCGCTGCAACTGAAAAAGTATTAGCAGAAGTAAAAATTTCACGAGGATGAGAAAATGGCACGTACCGTAAATTGCGTATATCTAAATAAAGAAGCAGACGGATTAGACTTTCAACTGTATCCAGGTGAAATTGGAAAAAGAATTTTTGACTCAATCAGCAAAGAAGCTTGGGGATTATGGCAAAAGAAACAAACCATGCTGATCAATGAAAACAAATTAAACATGATGAATGCTGAAGACCGTCAGTTCATCGAAAAAAATATGGTTGAGTTTTTATTTGAAGGTAAAGACGTACACGTTGAAGGTTATGTTCCTGAAGAAAAGTGATTTGACCAAAGCTCACTAAGTTTATTTAATCAATCTCTATTGCGCTTTATGGTAGTCTACTTCAATTAATTGAAAATTAGACTACCTAACTATGGCCACTTCAAATATCAACCTTCAGAGGTGTCAGAGTGCACCAGAGCTTAATCACTTAGACGACCACACTGAAACGAATTGGCCAACACCTATACCTATTGATTATTTCGAAGGGAGCTCGGGTACAGAACTAATTAATGATAAAGCAAGGCTACATATCACTCGTTTAACGCCCGCTATCTTTAAATATTTAGACTCACTTCCTAATGGCTCTGTCCTAAAACATGGCCTTAAATCTAAACTTGAACTACCGTTTAAATGCCTTGATACGGCTATTCTAACTGTCAGGGTGGTTCGCGCCTTGGATTATGCCATCAAAAACAACTCAGTAAATGAGTGTAATCAACAGCTCATTATTGAAACAATTACAGCTTTAAACAACGTTGACGCTTCACTTACTGAGGATGACCTAATGTTTGCCTTTGCAGTTTTAAGCGATTCAAGTTGCACGACGGAATATATAGTCCCTGAGCAGGCACTTAACGAATGTGCGGAGTGTTTTTTATCTGAAAACAATGAATCTCTTTTAATTACTTATATAAAACAACGAATAAAAGTAAAAGACGACACATCATTGGCACTCATAAAAATGGTAACTTGTGTTGATTGGGCTCCAATTAATTATCCCAACACAGAAAACTACTCTCCACTTCTACTAGCATGCAGAGAAGGAGATTTGGATTTAGCCCTAGAACTTTTACAACATGAAAAAATTGATATCGAAGTAAAAACCTCAGAAGGTCAGAGTCCATTAATGTTGGCTAAAAAAAGTATGAGCACACAAGATTATAAAAAGCTAGCTATCGAGCTTTCTGAAACTATATTGAAGCTAGTAGATTACAAATTAACTTTATAAAATGAGTGATGAGCATTATCAATTACATAAGCAGTCTAAGTAATTTTATAAATAAACAAACAGTAATTGATAACTAGGGCCTGTTGATCTTTCAGGGTTATATTTTGTGCTTTTTTAGCGGTTATCTGTTCAAGGCGTGAACAGCTCACAACACAGGACAATGAACACTCAAAAGCATCGAAAAAAGAGAGAGCGTAAATTGGTCGCTCTTTCAAAATAAAAAGTGCTACGTTATCGCTTGCTTATTTGGAAACGAAGTAACGACAGTTTTGTATGTCGGTAATAACCAAACAGCACAAGCTCTGCCTTGCATAAAATAACCAATTTATCGCTGCAAAAATAATCACGAAAGATCAACAGACCTTTACTAAACTCGACAAAGCACAGTGATCTATGTCACGATTCACTCAGGAAATAATAATAAGCTCAAAAATAATTCAACGATTTGAGCAAAAAGTTTTTGGGTAAAACTATGTCACAACATAAACCTGCCAGCTTGCTGGATGCACTGCTGCCAGTCATTGCATTAATCACTATGCTTATGACTTCCGTTTATCTCTTTTCATCAGACAGCTCATCCGGCGCTAACCAAATTGCATTAATTCTTGCAGCCTGTGTCGCTTTAGTCATAGGCGTAAAAAATGGCTATACATGGAAGGAAATGGAAAAAGGGATTATCGAAGGCATCGGTGTCGCCACTCCTGCACTTCTAATTCTTTTCGCCGTAGGTTCACTCATTGGAACTTGGATTTTATCAGGCACCGTTCCGACGATGATTTATTATGGTATGCAGGTTCTTAACCCTGAATACTTTTACGCAGCATGCTGCGTGTTATGTGCTTTAGTCGCACTTAGTATTGGCAGCTCATGGACAGTAGCAGGCACACTCGGTATAGCCTTAGTCGGTATTGCGGGCGCAATGGGATTAAGCATTGAGATCACTGCTGGTGCAATTATCAGTGGTGCATATTTTGGCGACAAGATGTCCCCTTTATCAGATACCACTAACTTAGCTCCAGCTGTAGCAGGTGCTGATATATTCAGCCATATACGCTATATGGCTTGGACAACCGTTCCGAGTATTTTGATAGCTCTAGTTATATTCTTCTTCTTAGGTTTAAATACAGACACTGCAAATTTAAATACCAACCTCACGTCAAGCTTGAATTTAATTCAAGAGCAGTTTGAACCAAGCCCAGTTTTATTAACGCCGTTACTTTTTGTTTTGTGGCTTGCTTACAAAAAAACGCCTGCATTTCCTACTGTTATTATGGGTGCTATCGTTGGTGCAATTATGGCTGCTATTTTTCAATACGACGCAATTATTGCTTCAATTAATGATCAGTCTTTATATCCAGCTGTAGCGCTATTGAAAGGTATTTGGATCGCAACCTTCGATGGCTATACCGCCAATACTGGTGATTCAGTTTTAGATAGTTTACTTAGCCGAGGTGGAATGAGCAGCATGGTTACTACAGTTTGGTTAATTCTGTGTGCTATGGCATTTGGTGGTGTAATGGAAATTACTGGCCTTCTTGCTAAATTGCTCGAAGGTGTCTTAAAAATGGTACGTAGTGGTTCAAGCTTAATCATCGCGACTTTAGGTTGTGGTATTGGTGCCAATATTGTTTGTGGTGACCAGTACATTGCGATTTTATTACCTGGAAGAATGCTTAAACTTGAGTATGCTAAGCAAAACTTAGCGTCTGTTAACTTAAGCCGTTCTCTTGAGGATTCAGCCACCATAACCAGTCCGCTTGTACCATGGAACACATGTGGTGCCTTTATGGCCAGCACACTGGGTGTGGCAACTCTTGCTTATTTGCCCTTTGCCTTTTTCAATTTAATTTGCCCACTGGTGAGTTGCTCTTACGCTTACTTCAAATTTAAACTAGAACCATTAAACCCTGAAACGCAAATTGCATAAGTAACCACCACCTAAATACTTGCTACACTTATTCAATTAAGTGACAGGTATTTAGGTAACCTCATGAATCTTATATCGAAATTTATAATCATATTTAGCCTTTTTCATTGTATTGCTAACGCTGCGACCCATGAAGGTCAAAGCATTGATGATAAACAATTATTATGTTCAATGTTTATATTTAGTAGCTCACAAACAACAGAAAACTTAATCTGTAAGTTTGATAGTAAACGCCCAGACGAGGTTGCAGTATATAGCTCTCAATTCCCAGATTATTACCGCTTTTTTAGTAATAATGGTAAACAATGTAAAGTCGAATAATTTTTACTCTAAATTCACAAATTATATAAATAATATTTAATTCGAATTTCCCTCGTACACCCGTTATGATTCAAAATTCTTTTCTCGAAGCACAGCGTTAACTTGAGGTAGACAATGAAAAGGATTGGTGCACTTATAGTCACTATTCTAGCTTTTACGAACACTTCTCTAGCAACCACATTTCAGGGAATAAAGCTCGATAATCAACCATTAAAATGTTCATTGACCGTTATTGGTCAACAACCCGAACGAGATCTTACCTGTATTTTTTTAAAAGGTGCCTCTGATAGCGTAAAAGTGATTTACCCAGCTAGCCTGCAAGGAAAGCGAAAATCACCTCAAACCTTCCACTTTGAAAGTAATCATGGAAAAATATTTGGAATTGATAGAGTCGCTATCTATCCAAAAATGAAGGACATGGATAAGAAAGGTGTTGATGAGCATAACTTTAATATCTACGGCGTACTCAATGTAATCCCACCAGATGCTGAATCTAAAAAGTAAATTTATCTTTTATAAAGCCATAATGGTAATACCCCCACTGCCCCCAACGTCTGAGTTGTGCAAAAGGCATTTGGGGTAATGGAGAGCGATACAAAGGTAAATTTGGTATTTTCTCTCCCGTAAGCGATTGCGCTAAACGATACGCAGCCTGCGAACTGAATGATACTCCTGCACCACAATAACCTAAGCTATAACCAACGCCGTTTTGTTCAAAGACATGAGGCATATCATCAAAAGCTGCAGCTATCCATCCAGTCCAGTTAAAGTCGACTTTACAAGCTACCAGAGCAGGAAAGCACTTATTCAACGCTTGTTTTAAACGATAACCGTACTTTGGATTTGTAGCATCTTTACCCCACACAGCTCCTCGTCCACCAAATAACAGCCGATTGTCGGGTAACAAACGATAGTAATATTTAAGAATTCGAGTATCCATTGCGACTTGATGAGTAAAAATGCCAGCTTGTTGAAGCAATTCCACAGAAATGGGCTCTGTGACAATAACATTGCTAAGAATAGGTAAATACTTGTTGTCTATTCTCTGATTAAACTGTTTAGGCGTATAACCGTTACCTGCACAAATGACTCGCTTAGCACGCAGTTCATCTTTATCTGTAATAAGTCGGTGTATCCCGCTCTCTTCAACCCAATCGACTACGCAAGAGTGTTCCGAAAGCATCACGCCTGCATCTTGAATGAGTTGTTTATAACCCAGCAGTAGTTTTACAGGGTTAATACCAAAGCCATCATTCATTCTCAGCGCACCAAAGGCTTGATGATGATTCATGTAGCGTTGCTTAAACTCATCAGGTTGAATGAATTCAGCCGAATCTCCAAAATTACTTTCAATGAAGGCGGCGGCATTTTGCATAAACTGCATCGCTGGCTGATTATGAGCAATTTTTAGATACCCTTTCTCTTGCCTATCACAATTAATTCCATTTGAAGTGATTAAGTCATCGACTCTGGCGACGGCTTGAGTAAACTCATTGTAGATCCCCTTAGCGGTATCGATATCCCACCTTTTTGCCATTTGGGAATAACTTAAACGACCAGAACCTTTTAATACAAAGCCCGCATTACGTGCACTGGCACCAAAACCGATTTGGTTTGCCTCAAGTACGTGGCAATCAATATTAAATTCAGTGGCTAAGTAATAAGCTGTCAGTAACCCAGTGTAACCACCGCCAATAATTGCGACATCTGTTGATTGAGCATTAATGAGAGCTGGAGCAGTATGGCCCAGAGGAATATTATCCAGCCAATAGCTTTCAGCTAAAGGCTGATTTTTAGGTGAAGCATTAATCAGAGGATCGTACATAGATTTATTATTGTTCTTTTATCGGCTTAGTGTTCGAGTTATTAGAATTCCAGTAGCATCTCGCACGCAGTGCAATGGCAATTGCCGCCACAATGAGCGCAATCGTAATTTTCGTCATAATTTTCCCAACTCCAACGTTTAGGATGTTCTTTTATTAATTTTGCACCTGCTTTTGAGAAGTAACGAATAGACGAATTATTTGGACTTTCTTTCCAAATGTGGGCAATTCCAGCTTTAGCGCCTTGTTGTTTTACCGCATTGATAGAATGTTCAAGTAAAAGGTGTCCGACTCCATTCCCACGCCACTCAGGTAAAACATTGTTGGTCTTAAAGTAGCAAACTTTTTGTGCTGAAACAGCCCAATGCTTTGGTGAGCACCACTCATCTGAATTCCAATTCCCTGGCGAATAAGTCAGTCTAAAACCGATCACTTTTTCACCTGTTGTTGCTATTGCATGAGCATTAATGCCGTGTTTAATGCCTTTGTTGAACATTTCAAGCAAAGACTGTCTAGTTAAATAGCCTTTACCATGAATGGCATTACCGAGCTTGATGACAACATCAAAATCCTCTTCCAGTAGCGAGCGTATTTGCATTCTAAAGACCTTTTACTGTGTTTTTTAATACTTCTACAAAAGTATCAATATCAGCTTTTGAAATGTCTTTATGCGTCACAAATCTTAGATTTTGAGTAGGATAAATCAGAATATCTTGTGCCTTCAACTCTCTTGTTAAAAGCTTAACATCGTACTTTTCATCAAGTACAGCAAACGCCATATTGGTCTGAATAGCGGCTAAATTAACGTGTAATTCGTCTATCTCTGTCAGGCGTTGACCGAGATATTTTGCGTTATCATGATCTTCAACTAATCGTTCAACTTGTTCCGTTAAAGCCAGTTTTGCTGCAGCGGCTAAAATACCAGCCTGTCTCATCCCACCACCGAGCATTTTACGCCAGCGACGAGCTTTATTAATAAATAATTCACTACCAAGTAATAGCGAGCCGACTGGCGCAGCTAATCCTTTTGATAGACAAATAGAAACTGAGTCAAAATGATCTGTAATGTCAGAAATCTGAATATTCTGAGCCACAGCAGCATTAGCTACACGAGCACCATCAAGATGAATTTTAAGGTTGTTATTAAAAGCAAAAGCTTGCGCTTCTGCTAAATAATTTTGCGGTAAGACTTTACCACCAATGGTATTTTCTAGGCTCAGAAGTTTTGTACGGGCAAAATGAAAGTCATCGGGTTTTATCGCTGTTTTTACTTCAGTTAAATCAATTGTACCATCAACCAAATTTTGAATCGGCTGCGGCTGAATACTCCCTAAAACAGCGGCGCCACCACCTTCAAATTTATAATTATGAGCTTGCTGACCACAAATATATTCATCACCACGTTCACAATGGCTCATTAATGCCAATAAGTTCGCCTGTGTCCCAGACGAAGTGAACAATGCAGATTCAAAACCAAAGCGATCAGCAGCAAAATCCTGAAGTTCATTCACGGTTGGATCATCACCAAAAACATCATCACCAACAGGTGCTTCTGCCATCGCTTTTCTCATAGCGTTAGTTGGTTGAGTAACGGTATCACTTCTTAGGTCTATCATTAATTTTTCTTCACAAAGCTTCTATTGATGTTGTACATCATCGAGTAATAGACAGGTAAAATCAAACGATTCTAAGTTATAAGAATAGCCTCTAGCTAAACCGTAAATTAAATTATATTAATAAACATTGATACGAGAATCACTTCCACCTATAACTAATTGGAATAACCAACCTAGTAAGCTTTAACGTTAGTTATAAAAAAAACAAACAAAAATCAATAACACCTCGATAGAACGCTGAACTCAATCACTAATATCGAAGCGACTGATGTGCGGTACTGTATAGGTTTATTCAATCGTAATTTGAATTAGATTATTAATTTGACATTCATTAAACTAGCAGAGCTGACTGTAATGGCATCATTAAAACCTTCTATAGAACCATCATACAATCATCCGAATACAGAACCTTATAATCAGGTTATGTGGGATAAAAGTACAGGAAAATTCAGTCCCCCCGATCAGAGTCAAGCAGCTAAATTTGCACACCTTTCAGGCTCAAAAGAAGACAAAGTATTAAGAATGGAATGTCGCTTGTCCGATGGCAGCAAGTCTTGGGCTTTGACATATAAAGTTAAAGAAGTCGATTCACTGCCTTTTCTCATTCACTGTGATGAAGCAACAAAATGTGAAATTGGTCAGGTTCCTTCTTTCTTGTTACAGCAGCGATGGAATCAATTACTAGTAACAAAAGCAGAAAAGAAATCCATCGAACTTCCACAAGATTTTGATCCATCAAGGCCAGCCACCCACTTTCTTCAGTCCAAGATTTTTAAACCAGCAGATATAAGTGGAATTTCTATTGAGGAATCAGAGGACGATGATGACAATGAAACATTTGTACAATTAAACATTTCACAAAAAAATAACCCCTTATTACCCAATACTAGAACAAAAGCGAAAGGTATTGCATTAAAGAGCGAAGCCAAAATTCGACAATATATTGAAAAGAAAATGATAGACTCAGATAGTGGATGGCAAGATAATATAGGGACACTCGATGAATTTATGCGAACACTTAAAGGTGAGAACATAGGTTTTTTAGAAAAAAATAATATTGAATTTGAAACATCAAGCATCGTAGCAGAAAAAAACATCAAAATATTTTTAGAGTCAGAATCAAAACGCCTGGCCCAGCAACATAAGAGAATGTTAATTTGCCCTTTATGCATAAAAAGTAGTTCTCGTTTTGGCCGAAATAGTCAGCATGCAGTGATTGCGATTATCACGCCTAAAAGATCAACAATCATTGACTCCAAAAAACCAAATTACGATGCACCAAATGTACAAGTTACTAAGTTTCAAACTCGCAAGGATCGTTCATCCTGTGTTAGACAAGTCGCCTACACTTTAACTGAAATGCTTAAAAATATGTCAGCCCCGACAGCCTCCAGAATAAAAACATTTAAATTACCTCGACCTGAACCTGAGGCTTTAGCCAATCTTTTTTAAAAGTCTGATATGAAAAAGAAGGAGTATGAAGGTATATGTTTTCAATAATAAAAGATTATTCAATCTTCGTAACAGATGGTAGCAAAAGTATAGGTAAAGGCATTGCGAATGCCTTTACCAAACGGGTGCAAATGTAATGATTGCTGCCAGAGATGAAATTGCAGCAAAAAATACCATCAAAGAGTTTGAAAAATTAAAGGGGAAAATTGAATTTTACCCATGTGACGTTTCTGATTGGCAATCGGTATCAGACCTCATTAACCACACCATAAAAACGTTTGGCCAGTTAGATGTCATGTGTGCAAATGCTGGTTCTTATCCAATGAACCCCATTGAACAAATGTCACCTGACGATTGGGATAACATCCTCGAAAATAATTTAAAGAGCAGCTTCATGTGCGTGAAGGCGGCGATGCCTCACTTAGCACAATCGGGCCATGGACGAGTGATTCTAACGTCGTCGATAACCGGTGCGATGACTGGAGTTCCAGGCTTTTCTCATTATGGTGCATCTAAAGCTGGTCAATTAGGTTTTATGCGCACAGCGGCAATGGAATTAGCACGACATAAGATTACTGTAAATACTATTCTACCCGGAAATATATACACTGAAGGTTTTAAACCTAAAAAAAGCAGTTTGACGCATAGAAATGTTAATAACTGCATAATGTTCCAAGGAAAAAGAAGATGACTTGATTCACCAATAAAGTGAATGCTTAGCTCTCGTAAACTGGCTAAAATCACCGCTAACTGCGTTATGAATAACAGTAAGTAGAACAACTACTAACTGTTATTTAAGCCTTGTTATCGGAAATTCTATCTGCGTTTAAGAGCGCCACCAACTGCTTTTTCTAGGTTAAAAGGTTTAGGCCCTGATTATTTTGATGCAATGACAGCAGCGATTCCTTTAAAAAGAATCGGTGACGTTGAAGATATCGGAAACACAGCCCTGTTTTTAGCCTCTAAAGAAGCCACCTACATAACAGGGCAATCTATCGTTGTAAACGGAGGGCAAACCTTACCTAAATCTTTAGGTGCACTGGAAGATTGTTAAGAAAACTAATCAATCTGCAAAGATAGCGACTTTAGCATCTTCACCTTGCTTTCGTGAGGCTCTATACATGCCAACGGTATTATAGGTTAGCGCAATATTTCCTTTATTATCAATGACGATAACCCCACCTGTACCACCCGCTTTATGCATTGGCCCAAAAATAACTTCATTGCTGGCTTTTTCGATGCTCTTTTTTTGGTATTTCACTTTGGCACAAATATCTGCTGCAACGTTATATCGAATAAAAAATTCCCCATGCCCAGTCGCAGATACGGCACATGACTCATTGTCTGCCCACGTTCCAGCACCAATAACAGGTGAATCACCAATTCGTCCGTAACGCTTCGCCGTCATGCCTCCGGTGCTCGTTGCTGCCGCAAGGTTACCCTGTTTATCTAAAGCAACAGCACCTACGGTTCCCATTTTATATTCATTGTCGAGCTCAACATAATTCGCACGAAAAGCACTGGCGGTGGATGAGGCACTCTCTAACTTTCTGATTTTTTCTTTTGCTTTTTGAAGTGATTGGTAGCGCGAAATCGTGTCAAAATAGCGATTAGGAACCAGCTCCATGCCTTTTTGTAAGGCAAACTCCTCTGCTCCGCTACCTGACAACATTACATGAACAGAGTCAGTCATTACTAAACGTGCAAGATTAATTGGGTTTTTTATATGTTTAACACTCGCAACTGCTCCAGCTTCACGAGTACGGCCATCCATAATAGAAGCATCTAATTCATGCATACCATCAAACGTATACACAGCGCCTTTACCTGCATTAAACAGCTCTGAGTTTTCAAGGATATTCACTGCGGTGTTGACAGCATCTAGACTTGATCCCCCCCGCTCTAGAATGGCATAGCCAGCATCTGTAGCTTGTTTAAGTTTTGCTTCGTAAAGTTTGATTTTATCAGCTGATACAGTACTCGGCGAAATGGTTCCTGCACCACCGTGAATGGCGATAGCAAAATGTTGAGTCGCAAATGAAGAAAACGATGTTAACAAACAAGAAATTAACAAAATATTAAATTTTGAAGGCATCAATAATCCTTTATTTTTCGATGAACGGATTTATTTATAAAACAATACATTCATAAGCTTAATAAAGAAAACCTGCTCTAAAAAAGTTTTGAACATCTACAAATCTATTGCTTAAGTTTTACTGAACATTAATAGCATAAAAAGTGTGAAACAAGCCACGAAATGATATTTTTCATATCTTTATTAGCTCTCTTGGGAACATCATGAATAACTCAACGTTTTCAGGGAAAGTATTAGTAACAGGATGTTTTCTTTTAACCGCTTCATTAAGTACCGTTGCTTTTGCTGCAACACCAACGTTTTCACACTCTCCTCTTAATAACTCTAAGTTTGATGATCATCTAATGAATTTTGCCGTGAACAATAATGGCAACACGATGCTGGCGTTCAATTACCAAGCCAATGATCAAGAAGGTGTATCACTTTGGCAATCAGTAGACAAAGGCGCTACCTGGTCATTACTTTCATCGTCCAAAAAACAATGGGCGAATATTAAGTTTTCACCTAAAAATCCAGCGCAAGCCTTAGGTTTACAATTCGGTCCAGCATCCAGTTCAGAAAAAAATACCCCTCATTTATATCAAACTTCTGACGCAGGCTCACACTGGAGCGAAATATCCACAACCTGTCCAATAAGTAAAGATTCTGGTGGGGTTGAAGATGTATTTACCTATATACCTAACTCCGATAATCAACTCGTATTAAGCAATTTAGGCGGAACTGGCATTTATTATTCAGCAGATAATGGCCAAACTTGTCATCAAACAAACATCACTTCAGAAGATTGGGTACTTTCTCCATCAAAAGATGGAAGCGTAATTTTAGCTTCTAGTTTTAGCGGTAAAGTCGAACGTTCAATTGATGGCGGTAAATCGTGGACTTCTGTAAATTTAGATACAACAAAATCAGATGATGGTCTGCATGGAAATACCACTTTCTCTATTAGTTTCTCCCCGACTAACACAAATAATGTACTCGCAATATACGACGATGGTCACCATGACTCATGGTTATGGTACTCCTTGGATGCTGGTAAATCTTGGCAGTCTGCCCCACACAAAAATATGGACTTCAGCTTAGGAGTAACGGTCCCTAACTCTATCAATTACTTCCTTTTTACCAACGGAAATAAAGGGATTTGGCAAGCCAGTGGTGATTTAAGTAACCTTACATTTGCTCCAACGCCTTTAGGAAGCGATACGTCCAACGATGATGCATATAACGTGTGGAGCATTAATAATTTCTCCTATGAAAATCAAGCTGGTATAGCCATGCTTATGCACTTTTCAATGAAAGATAGCTCTTCAATGAAATTTGAGCGTTTTTCATTATCTAAGACCTTAAACAATAATTAATTGCCATTTTGCTTACCCGACGACTAACTTTATCGGGTAAGCAAACTCCTTGAGGTAATAAATGAAAATAGTGATATTTGGTGCGACAGGAACTATTGGTCAAGCAGTTACGACACTGCTCTCAGAACAACATGAAATTATAAAAATCGGTAATTCGAGTGGTGATTATAAAGTAGACATTGGTTCCAAATCAGCGATTAGGGAAGTGTTCGAAAAAATAGGAATGGTAGATGCTATTGTCTCAGCAACAGGCAAGGTCGCATTTAAAACATTTGATGCATTAACTGACGACGACTGGGAATTAGGTTTCAAAAATAAATTGTTGGGTCAAATCAATATTGCACAAGTCGGCAGCAACTACCTTAATAGCAGTGGCAGCATAACACTTACGAGCGGGATTATTTCTGAGCGTCCCATCGCATATGGCCTTGCAGCAGCCACAGTCAATGGCGCATTAGAACATTTTGTTCAAGCAGCCTCATTGGAACTACCAAACAAACAACGAATAAACATTGTTAGCCCAACAATGCTTACGGAATCCGTGAACAAGTATGAAGACTTCTTTCCTGGTTTCATTCCCATCGACGGGAAGTGCGTCGCTGAGTATTACAAAAGATCAGTCTTGGGTATAGAAAATGGACAGGTTATTAGAGCCTTTAACGGCGCATGAGTATCTAACGATAATGTTCTTAAGATTTATTTTACCCGTATTCAAGTTATTAATACGGGTTTTCAATACTGTATAGTGATCACTTATCTCAAGCTTTTGGATTAGGGCCGTAATCATTATCGTCATGACTATCTTGGCAATAGAAGATAATCAGTACAATTAGACCAATTAAAGGAATAATACCAATTAACTGCCACCAGCCGGTTCTACCTGTATCATGCAACCTTCTCGCACCCATTGCGATACTTGGTAAAAACATAAAAATAGCAAAAACAAAACCTAACCAACTGGAACCTGATACGTACTCATACGTACCAATAACTATGTTAAATACAAAATAAATAAGGGTATACATCCAAAACTCTTCACGTCTTGCTCTTCCCGTGAAATCAGCATACTTCTTTATTCCGCCAATAAAATACTTCATTACTACTCCAACATCAAATTTATAAGGTACTGACAAACATCAACAATCAATACCTCTTTATATCAAGTTTTTACCTAAAACGGTTTAATTTTGTTTATTTTTCTTTTCAGAAATCCAGAGTTTTATCTGACCTTTCACCACAACAACGTCATCTTTATCATACGCTGTAACTTCTACCATCAAATCGCCAGGCTGCCATGGTTGCGTTACCTCAGCCACGCAGCGAATATTACTGCCCGCTTTAGCGGTATAGTCGAGCGTCATTCCTTTTGGGATCCATCTTAAATGTTTTGGAATCGATGCCTCTGCAAGTACACCCATCGCCATCTCTAATCCATTACATATCGCAATAACATGAACAGTGCCAATATGGTTTTGCACACGCCAACGTTTTCTTAAAAAGCATTCGCAATAATCTTTACGTAATACTCGGATCATTGGTCGAATGGTACCAAAGTATGGTGCTTTAAAACTGATATAAACAGAGAATAGCCACTTCCCTAGTGGGTATTTCTTGAGTTTATTGAACATCTTGAGGGCATAGTTTTCACGTTGGTTCATTAGCTTAACGTCTCTTATCATCATATCCATATACTGGTCAGATGAGACTAGCAGTATTTTTGAACAATGGAAATAATCAAAGCACTTTGGAACATTTTTTCGATATACTCATGTGAAAGTAATTTATGGAAATCCATGTGAGTTTATTTAAAACGTATTTAAAGGGAATTGCTATGGGAGCAGCCGATGTTGTACCTGGTGTTTCTGGTGGAACAATAGCCTTTATCACAGGTATATTAGATACCTTGCTCGAAAGCATTAATAAAATTAAACCTTCATTATTTAAGTTGATTAAAGAAAAAGGGTTTAAAACTGCGTTTAATCACATTAATGGTGGTTTCTTAATCAGCTTATTCGCCGGCATATTAACCAGCATATTTTCATTAGCTAAACTGATCTCGTGGTTACTCGTTGCTCACCCAGTTCCCATTTGGTCTTTTTTCTTTGGCTTAATTTTAATTTCAGTGGTTCACGTACTTAAGCAAGTTAAAGGGTTTACTGCTGTTAGAGGGGTTACCTTCTTAGCGGGTATGTTTGTAGCTTATGCGATAACCCAGCTTTCTCCTGCGCCAACAGAAGTGAATACATTGTCCTTATTCATTGGTGGTGCAATTGCGATTTGCGCCATGGTTCTTCCGGGAATTTCCGGTAGTTTTCTTTTACTTTTATTAGGTCTCTACTCTACTGTGCTTGGCGCAGCGAAAGGCTTTGATATTAGTATCCTTGCCATTTTTGCTGCTGGTGCACTCACTGGTTTGTTAACCTTTAGCCGTTTACTCAGTGCGTTGTTAAAAAAATGGCACAACGAAACGCTCACTTTTTTAACAGGGTTAATGCTTGGAACACTCGGAAAAATTTGGCCTTGGAAAATTGCTGAAAATTGGCGCATCAATTCACACGGTGACAAAGTGCCACTGCTTGAAAAACCGTTATCGCCTTTTGCTTACGAACAAATTACGGGGCAACCACACCAACTTTGGCTAGCTATTGCCTGTATGTTTGCTGCAATAGCTTTGGTTTGGGGACTGGAGAAGTTTGCTAGAAAGAATTAATGATTTAATGCAAAACAGTCTAGTATAATGCGCAAATAACATACTCATTTTATATTTTCAGAGTATGTTATTTGCCACTCTTAGAATAATTATAAATTCTATTTATCTCTCAAAAAATGCTCAATATAAAGACCATCTTTAAAATTAGTTGTCATAAAAACAAGCACTAACCTTGATGTTAGTGAAAAATAATAAGTAGCTCCATCTTGCATCATTACTTACAAGGACAGTATTAGACCTGCTCTTATTACCGTTTTATTTAATATAAGGTAAAGATAATGCGCATAAAAATAGCCGTGTCACTTATTACGCCACTACTCATAATGTCCAATGTTTCAGCTGCAACAACTGAACATTCACTCACCTTAACGCCATTAAAAATTAATGACAAAGTATCCACTTTAATGCTTTACCAAAGGTCTCTGTCTAATGTGCTTTTAGCTTACGACTCTGATAACACTGGGGCACCAAGACAAGGTGTTTGGCAATCTACAGATAATGGAGAATCTTGGAGCGAAGTCGTTAAGAATCAAAAAACAGGTTGGGATCAAATCGCTTTTGAGCAACAAAAAGGGGAACCTGACGTCGCTGTTGCTCTAATAAAAAATCGACTCTCAAAAAGCACTGATGCTGGAGTTTCATGGAGCCCTTACATTGACTCGACATGCAATATGGATGTTAATTTAAAGAAAAACTGGGGCAGAATCACCTTTATCCCAGGCTCATCGAGTATGATGTTTTTAGAGCATACAACGGGCAGTCAAGATAAAATGTACGTCTCGACTGACCAAGGTAAAACGTGCCAACCAAGTACTCTTAATAATGGCTTAGGGAATTGGGAAATCACAAGTTCGAATAATGGTGACGTTATCCTTGCTGCTTCAAACGGGAAAATTGAGCGGTCAAATGATCATGGAAAAAGTTGGCAACGTGCAGAATTTTTAGATCCTAAAACGTTACCTAGTAGCTATGATACATTAAGTATAAGCTTTGACCCGAACGATAATAGTAAAGTTTATGCTGTAGACACAGAAGCTGATATTGACTCAAAAACGTCCTCTTTACTCTGGTACAGCCGAGATTATGGAAAGACTTGGGAAGCATGTAGTTATGATGATACAACCCCCCACACTCACTTCACATCACCCGTTTACGTCATCAATAAAGGGAAGAATTTACTTTTTCTGGACATCGGTAAATTTAAAGTGACAGGTGGAGATATAATTAGCCCAAATGTAGAAGATATCAAACTCAACAGCGATACTAAACTAGATGATGGTTTTATTTCAGGGTGGGCTCCTCAAGCATTTGATGCCAAGAACAATCAAATGATTGTTTCTCATATTGTAGAGAAAGAAGGAAACCCTGAGCCAACACAGATCACTTACCTAGCTCAAATCAATTAGAAAATAACTAAGCCGCACTATGCTGCGTAAATTCTAATTAGAATTTGACTCTATGAACGATTTATTTACCTAAAGTAAGTCGTTCATAATATCAAGTAGCCCTCACCCATAATATAAACAAACACCTAAACAAAACCGGCCTCGCCTGCACTCATTGCCGACAAAACAACCAATTTCAGAAAATTTAACCGTTTCAATTCGTGCATTGATCTTCTCGATTTCATCGAAAGATTTTATTTTCACTCACTTTAAGATCTACTTTGTTATTTTTGTCGTACTATTAATGAATACCCCTTAAGAGGATTTATTGGCATGATGCCTTTTAACAAAGACAAAATTCAAATTGGGATAAGCTCCTGTTTACTTGGTGAAAAAGTTCGTTACGATGGCGGGCATAAAAACTCTAAATATTGTTCACGGGATTTAAGTGAATTATTTAAATTTGTACCCGTTTGCCCTGAAATGGCAATCGGGCTTGGTACCCCGAGAAAAACAATACGCCTTGTAAGAGATGAAAATCAAATACGGGTACTCACTTCAGACGAAAGCTTCGATGTTACAGAACCCCTAGTAAACTTTAGTAATGAAAAAGTAAAACAGCTCTCAGCACTTGGTGGTTATATTTTTTGCGCAAAATCTCCAACATGCGGTATGGAAAGAGTGCTCGAATATAAAATTGGTACCAACAACGCAACAAAATCTGGTGTTGGTATTTTTGCTAAGGCTCTGATGGAGCGTTATCCATTGTTACCTGTTGAAGAAGAAGGTCGATTACACGACCCAAACCTCAAAGAGAACTTTTTTACACGGGTCTATGCGTATCATGACTGGATGAGCATGAAACAAACAGGATTAACCAGACATGAGTTAATTCGGTTTCACTCACGTTATAAGTATTTAATCATGGCACACAGCACTGAATGGTATCGAAAATTAGGACCTATTCTTGCTGATTTATCAGACTTGGAATCCAGAGCAAATGAATATTTTGATGGATTTATGACTGCGCTAAAATGCTCAGCAACAAAACGCTCTCATACCAACACACTCCAGCATATTCAGGGCTATTTTAAAAACGAACTCAACAAAGAGCAAAAAGCCGAGTTGACAGAAAGTATTTTAAATTTTAATCAAGGCCTCACACCACTGTTGGTTCCCATAACATTGATCAATCATTACTTGCGAGAACACCCGAAAGAATACATCCAAGATCAAGTTTACTTGAACCCTCACCCTCAAGAGCTGAAATTAAGATATGGATTCTAATAACATTGTTGTCATTTGGTTCCGCCAAGACCTAAGAATCAGAGAGAATGAAAGTGTTACTAGCGCTTTTCGGTTTGCCGCCGAAAAGCAATGTCGGCTTATTGCTCTATATTTGTCATCACCAGAGCAATGGCAAAGTCATGATGTAGCGCCTATTCAGATTGACTTTATAGAACGTAATTTAAACCATCTTGCCGTTGAGTTAGCTCAACTCGGCGTTCCACTTAAACACTTTCAAACGCCTACATTTCAAGATCAAATTGAGTTCCTAACTGAATTCTGTCAAAAAAATAAAGTGATTCAAATATTCGCTGGCAAAGAACCTGAATGGAATGAAAAACAACGTGACGCTCAATTAATATCTCATGGCCTTCCGATAGAATTTACTGATGAGCATTGTATTTTGGCTCCTGGTACAGTGCTCAATCAACAAGGGCAGATGTTCAAGGTGTTCACACCATTCAAAAAAAAATGGCGTGAGATGGTTAGTCAACACCACCTTCAAAAGGCTGAACTGGTTGAATTAAATCAAAAAGAGATTGTTCCAGAGAAGATTCAAATCGATGCTGCTAAGGTAAAGAGTTCCGATTGGCCAGCAGGAGAAAAAGCGGCGCTCAGTCTTCTGAAGCGTTTTTGTGAATCTCAGCTAACAAGTTACAAAGAGCAAAGAGATTTCCCTTCATTAAAAGGTACTAGTCAACTTTCGCCTTATTTGGCGATGGGTGTGCTCAGCCCTAAACAATGCCTTTATGCAATTTTGCATTACTTCCCGCAAGCCCTAGTTGAGGCCACAACACCAGCTGAAACTTGGCTAAGCGAATTAATTTGGCGAGAATTTTATCGCCATCTTATTGTTGCTTTTCCAAAGCTCTGTAAGAACCAAAACTTCAAAAGCAATGCTGATGCGATTCAATGGCGAAATGACCAAGCCGAATTTAAAGCTTGGTGTGAGGGTAAAACTGGCTATCCTGTTGTTGATGCTGCAATGCGCCAGCTGAATCAAACAGGCTGGATGCATAACCGCATGAGAATGGTTACAGCTTCATTTTTGAGTAAACACCTGCTGATAGATTGGCGTTGGGGGGAGCGATATTTCAAGCAACATTTAATCGATGGTGATCTGGCCGCCAACAATGGTGGCTGGCAATGGTCTGCTGGCACAGGGTGTGATGCACAACCTTATTTTCGAATTTTTAATCCAATAGAGCAAAGTAAAAAGTTTGATAACGAAGGTGCATTCATCTATCACTTTGTTCCCGAATTATCGTCGGTCTCAACTAAAGCACTGCATCAAGCTAATTTAGTAGTTCAAGAACCTGAAGACCATGCCATCTCAAACAATTACTGTGTCGCTATTGTCGAGCACAAACTTGCAAGAAGTAGAGCACTCGAAGCCATGAAAGTAATCTCTCAAAAGTAATGGGAGATTACTAAACTCTATGGTATAAAAATATTTAGGAACCCTCTAATCATCAGTCAATGCCCGGCGCTAAAAGGAATGGCGAACTCGACGACATCATTCATTTTTCGTCAATTTTTCAGGAAGGATTATGACCGCCTTAGATGCATCATTAAATAACAAAACGACTAAATTAACCGAAAGTGATATCTACCGTTCTTGCTCGCTTTCTGACTCATTAAAAAATTGTAAAACCACTGCTGACTTACAACCTATCACTGAAATTGTTGGACAAACTCGCGCCCAAAAAGCGGTTGAGTTTGCCATGGGCATTAAAGAAAAGGGCTACAACATATATGCGATTGGCCAAAATGGCCTAGGTAAACGCACCATGATGCTGCGTTATCTCAAAAAGCTGGAAACCCAATCAGAACTATATGACTGGTGTTACGTCAGCAACTTTGAAAACCCACGGCGACCAAAAGTACTCAAACTTGAGTGCGGTAAAGGAGAGCCATTTAGCCAGGATATCGAAAAACTGGTCGTCAAACTGGTTAAATCACTTCCTCTGACTTTTGAAAATGAAATTTATTACAGCCGCACTGAACAACTAAAAAAGCAATTGGCTGAAAAACAAGAGGCTGAGTTAGCCGATATTTCTGCAAAGGCCAAAGAGCAGCATGTGCAACTAGCAGTCACTACTCAAGGTGATTATCAACTCATCGCAATGAATGGTGAAGAGCAGCACACAGAAGAATCCTACGACGCTCTGCAAGAAGAAGAACGAGCCGAAATAGAAAAAATAATTCGTGATCTTGAGTCAGATCTTCGAAAAGTCGTACGCACTTTCACTAAGTGGGAAGAGGAATATAGCGACAAGCTGCAACAACATACGGAAAAAACAGCGAAAGACGTTATTGGCCACTTTATAAGGCCACTGACTAGAAAATATAAAAAAGATCTCGAAGTTGTAGAGCATTTAAAGGCAATGCAAAAAGATATGATCACCAATGTTGATATCTTTTTAGAGCAAACAGAAGAGCAACTCGGGCTCGCTTATGCCACGTTAGACAAAAAGCTGCCAAGGCGATATTTAGTTAATGTGCTCGTTCCACAATCTGATGACCATTTTCCAATTCGAGTAGAAGAGAGCCCAAGTTATCACAGCTTATTCGGCTACATCGAAAATGCAACGTTTAAAGGCACGGTGTTCACTGACTTCTCTCTTATTCGTGCTGGCAATCTTCACAAAGCCAATGGCGGTGTTTTACTGATTGATGCAACGAAAGTACTGGAGCGCCCTTATGTATGGGACGGGTTAAAAAGAGCCCTGCGTTCACGACAGTTAGATTTGAGTTCATTGGAACGTGAGGTTTCGCTATCAGGCGTTATATCGCTGGAGCCTGAACCTATCCCACTGGACGTAAAAATCGTCATGTTTGGCGATCATCAAACATATCAACTATTGCAACATTATGACCCTGACTTTAGTGAGCTTTTCCGAGTAACCGCTGATTTTGAAACCAGCATGCCTAGAACCTCTGAAAGTGAAGAGCAGTACGCTCGTTTTATTTCTTGTATTGTCAGCGAAAAAAATATGCTCGAGTGTGATATATCTGCTGTTGAACGCATTGTTGAATACAGTTCTAGACAAGCCGATGATCAAAATAAGCTATCGCTTTACTCCGCTGACGTCGCTAACTTATTGCGTGAAACAAACTTCGTTGCCCAACAAGAGCAAGCAAAAACAATTCGTTCAGAGCATGTCGAACAAGCGCTTAGCAATCAAATTCATCGAGTCTCTAAATTGCAGGATTTGATGAAAGAAGATTTTCAGTTTGGAAAAACAATCATTGATGTTTCAGGAGCAAAAGTTGGACAAGTTAATGCACTAACTGTCGTCTCCACTGCGGATCATCGTTTTGGTTTGCCAAGTCGTTTCACAGCCAATACGGCTTTCGGACAAGGCGAAGTGTTAGATGTTGAGCATAAAGTACAACTCGGTGGGCAAATTCACTCTAAGGGAGTACTCATACTTACCTCATACCTGGCTTCTGTATTAGGAAAGTCAGCAGAGATACCGCTGACTACTTACATCACGTTCGAACAATCGTATTCGGGTGTTGATGGTGATAGCGCTTCAATGGCGGAGTATTGTGCTGTGTTATCTGCTATCAGTGAAGTTCCACTCAAACAAGATATCGGGATTACTGGCTCGATGGATCAATTTGGTGTTGCTCAACCAATCGGTGGTGTTAATGAAAAAATCGAAGGGTTTTATGATATTTGTAAAATAAAAGGGCAATCAGAATCTCAAGGTGTGATTATTCCGAACAGTAATGTCTGCAACTTAATGTTGAGAAAAGACATTGTTGAAGATGTCAAACAAGGGAAGTTCCATATCTGGGCGATTACTCATGTTTCAGATGCCATAGAATTGTTATCTGAAAAGAAAGCTGGAACCCTTAAAAATGATAAATTCACACGAGGTTCAATTTACGAATCCGCTAGAGTTAAGCTAGATAAACTCAGAAAAGAACATGAAAAGGACGCTCAGTAGTCGCCCTAAAAAATAGTGTAGTGAATGAGTAATTTCGTTTAGTTACTCATTCGCTGCCGTTTCTGCTGCTCTATCACCTAGTGCATTTAAGACTTTGCAATCGCCCTCTAAAATAGCAACGATTGACTTATGTTGTCTAAAGCATTGAGGGATAATTACACGACCATTACTTCCAACAGACAAATCACGAAGCACTTCACTTCGCATTAATAGACCTACTGGTGCATCATAGAAGAGTACTGTTACTGTTTTAGTACTAATTACAGTAGCTACTTGAGATTTCATCTTAATTTCTCGATAAATTGTTAACCTTCATAACTAGTTATAGCTCACTCAGAAAGTTTTGAGCAGTTGTAATTAAAATCTTTTATTTTTGTAACAATAAATCAGCCCGATATTGATTTTATATCGCTAAATTCACATGGATATAAGCACAATTTGTGAAATGACGAGTCCCCCCATTTAAGAAACAATGTTGGGAAATACTTCAAATTCCCTAATATCAATTTAAACAGGCTCTTGGGTTTTCATCTAATCCTGTTAAAATCAATCAGAATTTTTGTCACAAGATTAGAGATTAAGATGGGAAGAGCGTATCAAAACCGTAAAGAGTCAATGGCTAAAACAGCTGGTATGAAAACTCGGATTTATTCTCGTTACGGTAAAGAAATCTACGTTTGTGCGAAAAATGGTGGTGTAGAACCTGATGGTAACTTAGCCCTGCGTCACTTGATTGCAAAAGCAAAAAAAGACCAAGTTCCAGCTCACGTTATTGAAAAAGCTCTTGATAAAGCCAGAGGTGGTGGTGGTGAAGATTATGAAGTCGCTCGCTACGAAGGCTTTGGTCCAAACAATTGCATGCTAATTGTTGACTGCTTAACTGACAACGTTAAACGTACATACACTGAAGTGCGACAGGCTTTCATTAAAAATGATGCAAAATTAGGTGGTCCAGGTACTTGTGCCCACATGTTCGATCATGCTGCAGCATTTGTATTTGAAGGTGACGATGAAGATGCAGTATTAGAAATATTAATGATGGCTGATGTTGATGTAACTGATGTTGAGTTGGAAGATGGGCTAATCAGTGTTTATGCACCTCATACTGAATTCAACAACACTCGAACTGCATTAACAGACGCATACCCAGATATTGACTTTAAAGTTGATCATATCTCTTGGTTACCACAAACCATGACAGAGATTACAGATGCGGAAGAAGTTGAGCAATTTGATAAATTAATTGCAGCACTTGAAGATTGTGACGACGTACAAAATGTTTATCACAACGCAGAAATTCAAGATTAATATTGAGCCTCTGCTCTACTTAAGCAAAGTTCGATAGTACTCAGTGTTGTTTTAATGAATATATAAAAATGGCGCTCATGATTGAGCGCCATTTTTATTCGTAGGAGAATGATTTTACTTAAGTGTTACTTTAGCAAATTTACGCTTACCTACTTGGAAAACACCAACTGTACCAGCTTCAAAAACTTGCTTAGCATCAGCCAGTTTTTCACCATCTAATTTTGCTGCGCCTTGCTTAACCATTCGCATGGCTTCAGATGTCGATGCAACTAGACCAGCTTCTTTTAACAAGTTAGCTAAACCTATCCCCTCAGCTGCATCAATATCCATTTCTGGTACATCATCTGGAATTGCACCTTTTTGGAAGCGATTGATGAACTCTTGATGAGCCGCTTCAGCAGCTGCTTCATCATGGAAGCGAGCAATAATCTCTTTTGCCAAGGCAATTTTAATATCTCTAGGGTTTGCACCTTCAGCAACTTGTTGCTCAAACGCTTCGATTTCTTCTAATGGACGGAAAGATAACAATTCAAAATAGCGCCACATTAACTCATCAGAAATAGACATAATCTTGCCGAACATCTCACCCGCAGGCTCGCTAATACCAATATAGTTATTAGCTGACTTAGACATTTTCTTAACACCGTCCAAACCTTCAAGCAGTGGCATCATAACAACGGTTTGAGGCGTTTGACCTTCAGATTTTTGTAACTCACGCCCCATTAATAGGTTGAACTTTTGATCTGTACCACCAAGCTCAACATCCGCTTCCAATGCTACTGAATCCCAACCTTGTAACAGTGGGTACATGAATTCATGAATAGCAATAGGTTGACCAGAACCGTAACGCTTTTTAAAGTCATCACGTTCTAGCATACGCGCCACAGTCTGGTTTGACGCTAACTTAATCATACCAGCCGCACCTAGCGGCTCTAACCAGCTAGAGTTAAATTCGATACGAGTTCGAGCAGGATCTAAAATTTTGAAAACTTGTTCTTTATAGGTCTCAGCATTGCGCATCACATCATCTTTGGTTAATGGTGGACGTGTGCTGTTTTTACCGGTTGGATCTCCAACCATGCCGGTGAAATCACCAATTAAGAAGATCACTTCATGACCAAGCTCTTGAAATGCACGCAGCTTATTTAAAATTACCGTATGACCTAAGTGAATATCAGGTGCGGTAGGATCTGCCCCTAATTTTATTTTAAGTGGACGTCCTAATTTTAATTTTTCAATTAAATCAGCTTCTAGCAATATCTCATCTGTACCACGTTTTATTTCAGCTAAAGCTTTATCTAAATCAGCCATTGCCTATGCGACCTCGTTATAATTAGGAACTGTGCCTAAATCTCAAAATTTGAAGGTTGTAATGTTACTTGTTAGCCAGAACAATTGAAAGCGTGTAAACTTGGTTGTAATAGAGATATTGCAATTTGGTATCAGGGTCGATGTTAAGAGTTGTCACATTATTTAAATTATTACCAAAAACACACAAAATTATTCTAAGTGTATTGACTGTCGTCTCTCTTATTATTGTGATGTTGCCTTCTGAAGATGCACAAGCGTCTAGACAGACTGTGGAAAATCAGTACCAACCGAATAAACGCTATACGGTACCTTTGGCATTTCGTACGCCAGAGCCACCTCAGCTCAATGGAGCATCATTAAATGCTCAACCCTCAACAACAAAAAATATTGAAAGCATTACTGCGCCTAAGCCTGAAAAGAAACAAGAAATTGCGAACATAGAAACCTTTAAGGTTCGTTCTGGCGACACGCTTGCAAAATTGTTCCATCGTGCAGGCTTAACCTCACGTGATGTTTATGAAGTGTCAAGGTTGCCGCTCGCCAAGAAGAATTTATTAAAATTAATTCCTGGTGAAACCATTGGGCTTACCAAGGATTCACAAGGCAACTTCATCAATCTCTTTTATCAAATGGACCCAATTACATCACTTGAGATTTCTCATAATGGTGATGACTATAAAGAACAGGTTCATAAGAAACGGGTAAATGTTCGTAAAAGCTTCACTGCGGCCACAATCACCAGTAACTTTTGGAATGCTGGTGTAGATGCAGATTTAACCGCTAACCAAATTATGCAGCTAGCAACCTTATTTGGTTGGGATGTCGACTTCGCCCTCGACATTCGTGAAGGTGATAATTTCGCACTCATTTTCGAACAAAAATTTACTGACGGTGAATTCTTAGAAAACGGTAATATTCTTGCCGCAGAGTTTACGAACCAGGGAGATCGTTACACTGCAATTCGTCACTCAGACGGTGAGTATTACTCAGATGAAGGCCGCAGTATGCGTAAAGCATTTTTGCGCTCACCAGTAGACTTTAACCGTGTAAGCTCTAACTTTAACCCTCGACGTCTGCACCCTGTTACAGGTCGCGTAAAACCTCACCGTGGCGTGGATTATGTTGCAAAAGTCGGTACCCCAATTAAAGCCGCTGGCCGTGGAAAAGTGATTGCCTCAAGTTACAATAAATACAATGGTCATTACGTATTCATCAAACATAATGATACTTATACGACTAAGTATTTACACCTTAAGAAACGTAAAGTAAGAAAAGGGCAATCTGTTAAACAGGGTCAAATAGTTGGAACATTGGGAAGTACTGGCCGTGTTACTGGACCGCATCTTCATTATGAGTTCATTGTAAATGGAGTGCACAGAAACCCTAGGACTGTTAAGCTGCCAAAATCTAACCCTATTGCTAAGAAACAAAAACAAGTGTTTTTAGCTCATAGTTCAAACATCATGGCAGAACTTGAGCACAAAAAACAACTACACTTAGCAGGCACAATCTAAAGGCAGTAATTTAACAATTATGTCCAAGAATTATTATATCGGCGTAATGTCAGGAACAAGCATGGATGGTATCGACTCTGTGCTTGTTGATTTTTCCTCTGGAAATCCACAATTAATTGAAACCTACACTGAAGAAATTCCGTCTCACCTCTTTAAAGGTCTACAACGACTCAGCCAGCCGAGTAATGACGAAATTAATCGACTAGGACGTTTAGACCGTCAAGTTGGGCAAGCCTTTGCAAAGTCAGTAAATGGGCTTTTAAAAAAGGCAGGCGTTTCGACATCAGATATCATTTCGATTGGCAGCCACGGCCAAACCGTGCGACATATGCCGAACCTCGAAGTAGCTTTTACAACCCAAATAGGTGATCCGAATACCATTGCCGTTGAGACGGACATTGATGTTATCGCTGACTTTCGTCGCAAAGATGTTGCCCTTGGCGGTCAAGGTGCTCCTCTTGTTCCAGCCTTTCACCAGCAAGTGTTCTCTAAACCAACAGCTGATCGAGTCATCTTGAACATTGGTGGTATCGCAAATATCACTTATTTACCGCAAGATGAACAACCTGTTTTAGGCTTCGACACTGGCCCTGGGAATGCACTTGTGGATGCTTGGATTCAACAGTCACAAGAAGAACCTTATGACAACAATGGCCAACTAGCAGCGTCAGGCGCTTCTGACGAAAAGCTATTGAAGCACTTACTGTCTCATACTTATTTTTCTCAGCCCTACCCTAAAAGCACAGGTAAAGAACTATTCAGTCAAAATTGGTTAGAACAGCAGATAAGTGAATATTCACACTTATCGGTTGCAGATATTCAATCGACATTACTTGATTTATCTTGCCACAGTATTGCCAATGATATTTTGAAACTATCTCAATCAGGAGAGCTTTTTGTTTGTGGTGGCGGTGCCAAAAATACAGAATTGATGAAACGTTTAAAGGCATTACTCCCAACTTATACAGTTGAGACTACGAGTTTATTAGGTGTTGACCCACAATGGGTTGAAGCGATTGCTTTTGCTTGGCTTGCTTATCGCTTTGAACATCATTTACCAGCAAACTTACCTGAAGTAACAGGAGCGAGCCGAGAAGCCATTTTAGGTGCTCGATTTCCTGCGAAATAAATGTATCTATACCCATGATACCTGAAGATGCTCGATTTCAGCGAGAATGCACAGCTTGTTAATCAAGGCGACAGTGTGCGGCAATAGTGAGCTATTGTTAGCACTGGCAACACAGAGTAACACGCTGTGCAACTCGCACTGCGTGGACTTCTCAGCACCAATTCTTCTTTGTTACATTAGCTCGAAAGAATCCCGATATTCCTTCGCTAATGCGCCTCAAAGAATTGGCGCTGAAAAAGTCCTGAAACATGCATCTTCAGGTATCATGGGTATATAGGGCAGTGGATACTGCCCTATATCATTTTAAATTCGTTTTCTTCGAATCAAAAGAATTAATACCAAACTGATAAAACTTAAGCTTCCTCCTCCAGAACTACCAGATTCCTCAAAATCATCATCCTCCGGCACTTGCTGAACGACTACATTGATTGAAACTTCGGCTTCACTGCTTTCACCTTTTGCATCCGTAGCAACAACTGAAAACACAAGTACACCATTTTGATTTGGTGCGACAAATTGTGCTTCCTGAGTACTCGCATTATTCAGCGTTACACTGGTACCGCTAACTTGCTTCCATTGATAAGAAACACTATCACCATCTGCATCAGTCGCTGTGGCAGTTAATGTTACTGTCTCTGAAGCATTAACATCACGATTGTCACCGGCCGAAACTACTGGAGCTTTGTTCACGCTGTCATTATCAGATATTGTGACAACTAACTCATTTGCAGCGAGAACACTACCATCCACGCTCATTAATTGAACAGTGAAGTTCTCATTCTCTTCAACTTCACTGTCATCAATTAACTTAATTTGAATTGGTTTAGCGTCCGAATCACCATCTTGCCAGACCAATTCACCGGAAATATCTTCTACATCATTTCCGACTTCAGCCGTCCCACTAGCAACTTGGTAATTCACTTTGACTGTCCCAGATGTTCCACCTGAGCGTAAAACATTTACTGAAGCATCCTGCACATTCTCTATGAAAGTTACTGAGGTTTCCTCGAAAGCCAACGTACCGGGTCTCGGTGCATTTTCGCCAAACTTCACCACATGATAAGTTGGTGAGACTATTGAAGCTCCTCCTCTTGGGTCATGTAGCTTCACAAATGCTTGGCGTTCTATATCCTTATCTGCATTTAACGTAACCAACTCTATCGTTTTAACTGCATTGTCATTAGATGTCCATGTCAAACGACCAGAGATTGGCTGATAATCAATGCCGAGCTCGGTATTCCCGTCTACCACTTCATAAGCAACGCTGACTTCGCCTGAACCTTGTGGACGCTGAACAGAAATAGAGATTGTATCTCCTGGATTCCCTCGGCTTTCTGATTCACTGAAAGAGATAGAACCTTGAATTTGGGTATGAGTTTTATCACGTAGAATATACAAACCACTATTGATATCACTCGCTAAAATCAGCCCTGATGGTAAATAAGGATAGACACCCCATACACCGTTAAATGCATTGCCATCAGAGGCAGGAAACGTATCAAAATATCCCAGCTCTGAAGGTGAAGAAGGATCAGTAATGTCTAAAATCGTAACTCCACGTTGGTAGTTTGACATATAATATCGATTACCACGAACAAAGCCATTATGATCAATAGCTTTTGTTGGTCCAGACCATGTTTTAACTAGTTGAGGAGCCTGCAAGTTATCGACGTTGAATACTCGTAATGTTGTATTTAAACCATGGCTTTGTTCATCAAGCTCATCATGGACAAATACGTATCGTTTATCTTCACTCCACCAACCCGAATGCACGTACTCTGCATTGGTATAAGTCGTATTAGACAGTTCATCGGGAACAGCTTGATCAGAGATATTCCATAAGCGCATTTCATCTTCATTAAAATCAAGCAACACGGTACAGATTGACGTTTGACAACTACTCTGTGCCCTACTGTCAGTTACAACCATAGATGAAACATCATGAGCATAATCAGAACGTGCAGATCCAGTATGATTAAACTCGGCCCCTAGGGCGGCAGGATTTGTTAAGTGGTAACTACGAAATGCACCACCCCCAACATTCTGACCGACCAAATGCAAAGACGGAGCTAATCCTGTCAGTGCTGAGTTGGTCGTGTAATCCACGTTACTAATATAAACATTATGAGCACTTGTGCTTGCATTATCCGTAGCGACTTTTGAAATAGCATCTGGTAAATCACTCAAATCAATAATATGAACATTATCGGCCCCCTCTGAGGTGACATATGCGTGTGCTTTCCAACGCAACGCTTCGGAATCAAACCACTGATAGACTTTTATGTCTCGCCACGTCGTTCTTGTTCCGCCGATGAACCCTACCTCAGCGGGATTTTCAGGATCAGATAGATTAATGACAGATGTACCATTATTGAACCCCATAATGGCGTATTCAGTACCAGTATTAAGATCTACATGCCCCCAAATATCATTGCCCGAACTAGGTGATTTTGAAAAGTCGCCCAATGCCATATGAGCTACTAAATCAATATTGTTACAGCTGAAGTTACCTGCTGTACCGTTGGTACATTCAGTTGCCGGTTGGCTTCGCTCTAGCGCCATATTTTGTTCAAGTTTTTGAGACAACTCAATTCCATACTGAGCAATACCATCATTGAGAATTTTAAATCCTCTTGACTCTAAACCTGAAACGAATGCTTGCGGTATGCCTGTCAATAAAGTCGGATTATGCTGCGGTGCTTGAGCTAAAAAATGGTCAAATTTATTGTAGCCTCCTAAAACGGGGACCAAATCGCTAGTCAGAAGAAAGACATCTTCTGAATTTTTAAAATCGTACTGCCCACCAGACACTAATACTCTATCGCCTTTATTGGCATGTTTGACCGCATACGCTATGGTTTCACAAGGTCTTAGAGGATTATCACAACGTCCGATATTTTTGCCCGATGTGGAAACAAATCGAGCTTTATCATGCTCTGCATGAGCCAAAACTCTATCGAGAGGTGCCATTGCCGCCGTTGCAGCAATAGAGAATATAACTGCATTCCGTAATTTCATTTGTAGCTCCTAGCTGCTTCGAACTTAAATTACTCCCCACGACATTTAGGCTCGTGCATTTCTTAGTTTTTATTTGTAGAATCGGCAATATAACAAATAACAAACAAAATAATAACAATGATGCCATTTTCATTTTTAGTTAAAGATGCTGTTGCAATAAAACACAAGATCAAAAAATGTTTGTTAGTTGGAGCTGCTCTTCTCATGTCTAGCTGTGGAAGTTCAGAGCAAGATCAACAAATTAATATCATTCTAAAATATGGCTCAACAAAACTTGAATGCAATGTCCCAATAAACGAACATTCTGACTTCCAACTTGAACAGCTTCAGTTTTTTCTATCGAACTTTAGTGTTAATGGTGCCCCCTTAAACCTCAAAAAGACGAAAAATCAAAGTTCAACGACAGCTTTGTTGAGTAAACTCTGTCATAGCGAGTCACCAGATAATTTAACGCTCTTGTTATCAAACAAAATTAGTAAGGGTAAATTACGCTTTGATTTGGGCGTTCCTTTTACTGAAAACCATAAAAACCCGCTGACTCAAGACAGTCCTTTGAATCAAAGTGATATGTTTTGGAATTGGCAACTGGGCCACAAGTTTCTTCGATTAGATCTAAAAAATAATAACCCAGCAAATCGACAAACAGGTTGGCACTTCCACTTAGGTTCAACCGGATGTAAATCTGCAAGTGTTATGAGAAGTCCTTCACAAAGGTGTACACAACCCAACCGTTTTGCTTATGACGTAAATTTAACAAGTAATACACTGATTCTTGATTTAAAACCGCTTCTCGATACTGTGCTGAGTAACCAAGCATTTTATTCTCAATCCTGCATGTCCGAATCTCAAAACCACGTTTGTCAGATGTTATTTAACACGCTTGGAACAAATTCGATTTGGCGAGGGGAGCAGAAATGAACGTAATTAAAGGTGTCATCCTTCTCTTGTCATCAATATTGGTTACGTCGTGCTTCAATCAGCAAGAACGTACTCAAGAGCAAGAGTATTCGTGGGATGTACCAACGGGTTTTCCAAAACCTTTTGTTCCTGAAAGGAACCCCATGACGCAAGCTAAAATAGAGCTTGGCCGTCACATTTTTTATGACAAAGCTCTTTCAAGCAATCAGTCACAAAGCTGCTCAAGTTGCCATATACAAAAACATGCTTTTGCTGAGCCTTTAAAAGTTTCCATCGGTAGTACAGGTGAAGCACACCATAGAAACTCACCCGCTTTAGTAAACATTGCTTACAATAAAACACTCACTTGGGCGCACGACGGCCTTACTGAATTAGAAAGGCAATTACTGCTTCCGATTTTTGGTGAGCGCCCATTAGAGCTTGGTGCAACAGGAAATGAGAGCAAAATCCTTCATCGATTTGGGCGAGCGCCTTACCCTATATTATTCAAAAAAGCGTTTGGTGATTCAGAGCCAGATTTCAATAAGATTGTTCAAGCCCTTTCAAGCTTCACTCGTAGCTTAATTTCATTAAACACACCTTTTGATGAGTACGCTTATCAAGGAATCGACGATGCAATATCAGAAGATGCTTTAGCCGGCATGAACTTATTTTTTTCTGAAAAACTTGAATGCCATCATTGCCATGGTGGGTTTAACTTCACTCAATCAACCAGCCATGAAAAGCAGCCTTTAGATCGAAGACCGTTTCACAATACAGGGCTGTATTTCACTGAGCGTAAGAAGTTAACATTAACCAAGCTCGACCAAGGAGAAGTCAGTATGGGTTACCCAGAAAAAGACATTGGTCTTGCCGGTATCACTGGCAACTTTCTTGATGATGGTCGCTTCCGTGCACCCACACTAAGAAACATCGAACTTACGGCGCCATATATGCACGATGGCAGTGTAACTACCCTAGAAGAAGTGATAGATATTTATGCTGCAGGTGGAAGAAATGTAACTCAAGGCCTTCATCAAGGTGACGGCCGAAAAAACCCATTAAAAAGCCAATTTGTGAAAGGCTTTGAAATAACCAATAAAGAAAAACAACAACTCATCACCTTTTTAAAAACCTTAACTGACGAAACGTTTATCACGATGCCAGCACACAGTGACCCGTGGAAAGTGCAAAGGCAGTATAGAACGGTTGAATCTAAAGATTAAAATGGATAGCATCGGCAGCAATATTTCTAATGAAAAAACTAAAAATGCCCAAACGATTACTCTTTTTGATTTCTATTTACCTAATTACTGCTATTAGCCTGTTCGTATTAAAAATCGGCGTCATTGCAGGCGTACTGCTGATCATTTTAACTGTTGCAATGATCGGCAAGCAAAAAGCGGCACTGAATATGTTGCGTGCTTTTGCTATCTTACAAGGTATCACATTATCCCTATTTCCTTTTATCCTTAGCCAGGATAGCGAATCCATTAGTCAGTTGTTAAAACTACCACCCTCTATCGCATTTAATTCAAGTTACGATGTTTTAGCAATATCTATAGCAAGTGTTTTTTGCGCACTGCAGCTTTGGTTTTCTTTCAGTAAAAAGGTGATAAATTGGTTTACTGTTAATACCAATATGAACATTATGAGATAGTACTTTCAACACCATGTAAGTGGTAGGCTAATGACATGCAGACTACACTATTTTGAGATAAGTATTGTTTTGATATCTCAAGGATGGAGTCAAAAATGGTTCACGCATATATCTCAATCGCCTGCTTTTTTTTCGCTTATTTCTTTACTTGTAATTACCTAGATAAACTCGAACAAGAGCAGCAAACCAATCAATACTCGCAAATCTGGTTAACTTGGTTTGCCTTCAGCATTCGTCTGCAGTCAGTCTTCTTCTTGGCGTTAGAAGCAAGAGAAATCACCATAGCTGAGAGTATGTATCAAAGCCTAGAGAGAGCAATATTTATGTTAGTAGTGAATGTTGTTCTATTCGCTTGCTCATTTCTAATATTACAAAGAAATAAAACGGCTTGGTTTGTTGGAACAATTTGCAGTTTAAGCCCGATCATTTGGGTGGTGAATGTGCTTTATTTTTATAAGAACAAGCCGAGTTTTGAACCGATTGAATCGAAACAGTAACAAAAAAAACGAGAGCTGTTGCTCTCGCTTTTATTCTAGAGGACTAAAGTCAGTCTGTTTCGCAGTTTAGAGCGTCAAGTAGTACACTGCTTGAAGACAGATAAACGAAAAGATCCCCGCAACGACATCATCAATCATAATACCAAAACCACCTGATACTTTTGTATCTAGCCACCTGATTGGCCAAGGCTTGACAATGTCGAAAAAGCGAAATAATACAACCCCTAGTAATACCCATAGTAATCCAGCAGGAACGGCGATTAAAGTAATCAGTAAACCTGCAACTTCATCCCAAACAATGGCACCATGATCATGAACACCCATGTCTTTCGACGCTTTATCACAAATATAAATACCAATAACACAAGCGATAAGCGTAAAGATTAGATATCCAGTAAGTGATAACTGACTTACTAACCAAAACACTGGCAATGCTGCCACTGTTCCGAATGTACCTGGAGCTTTAGCTGCTAACCCACTGCCAAAACCCAGTGCCAGAAAATGCACTGGATTGGATAAAGAAAGCTTTTTAAGGTTTGGATCTTGAGAGATAAATGACATCAAAAATGTTTAAACCCTTGTTTATGATGTATGTATTCTTTCTTTCCCTGCCTTAATGTCAACTTACCATCTGCAGTAATTTGACCAATTTTGGTATAACTTACACCAGTTTGCTTCAAAGCCGTATCTAAAGCGCCCGTATTATCATCAGGCACGGTAAACAGTAACTCGTAATCTTCACCACCCGCTAACGCATATTCAATGGCATGCTCTTTACCCACTGAATCGATCAATTCATCAGATAACGGTAACGCATTCACGGCAATATTTGCACCAACGCCAGACGCTTTCAGAACATGATTAATATCTGACACTAAACCGTCAGATAAATCGATTGCACTGGTCGCTAAACCTCTAATCGACTGCCCAGCAAATACTCTTGGTGTAGGTCGATAATGACGCTTGACCAAGTAATCTCTATGCTCAGGTGGTACATCTCGATTATCAAGCAGAACATCCAAACCTAACGCCGAATCACCTAAAGTACCTGTAACGTAAATCCAGTCACCATTTTGTGCCCCACTTCGACGTAATGCCAGTTTAGGCGGCACTTGGCCATTCACGGTGATAGTAAGGCTTCGATGGCCTTTTGTCGTATCTCCGCCAATCAAAGCAATACTATAATACTCAGCGATTTCGTATAAGCCTTTGGTAAAGGCTTCAAGCCATTGTTCATCAACTTCTGGTAAGGTCAATGCTAACGTCATCCAAGCAGGTTCTGCACCCATTGCAGCAAGATCAGATAAGTTTACTGCCAGCGCTTTATAACCAAGATCTTCAACCGGCATTTGTGGCAGAAAGTGAGTACCTTCCACTAAAGTGTCACAGGAGATCGCTATAGCTTTAATATCTACAGGGTTAACGAGTGCACAGTCATCCCCAATTCCAAGCTCTACATCCTTGCGCTTTGGCCCAAGCTCAGAAAAATATTTTTCGATTATTTGAAACTCTTTCACTACGAAGTCCGTTACATACAGAGAAAATTCGGAAAACAACAATATAGACGAGATTTAAATTTTTGCCGATAAATCCAAAAATTAAAATCTTGTGTATACAATATTCTTGCATAAAAAAACGGTATCCTAGGATACCGTTTTTTCTATTCATTTTTTCTGACTGGCGGCCAGTTTATCTAACACACCATTCACAAATTTATGACTATCATCTGCTCCAAAGGCTTTCGCCAATTCGATTGCTTCGTTAATTGCAACCTTAAATGGAACATCTTTTCGATAAGTCAATTCAAATGAAGCCAAACGTACAATCGCTTTTTCGACCGGAGATACATCTTCTACTTTTCGGTCTAAAAACGGAGCATAGGCTTCATCTAACTGTGCTGCACGAGTCGCTACACCAGAGAATAACTCTCTGAAATAAGCGATATCAACACCTTTAACTTCTTGCTCGGTTAAGAACTCGTGTTCTACATCGGCAGTGTTATTGCCACTTATTTGCCAAGAATAGATGGCTTGTACCGCAAGACGGCGTGCTTTGCGGCGCTCTGAAGGCTTCATGCTTTGTCCTTTACAACTGTTGCTCAAGTTCGTCTAAGACGTTAACCATTTCCAGCATTCCTAAAGCAGCCTCACCACCTTTATTACCCGCTTTAGTTCCTGAGCGTTCAATTGCTTGCTCAATAGTATCTGTTGTTAACACACCAAACGAAACTGGCGTATCAAACTCTAACATTACTTGAGCTAATCCTTTGTTGCATTCACCGGCAACGAAATCAAAGTGTGGTGTGCCACCACGGATCACAGCACCGAGTGCGATGATACCGTCGAATTTACCACTTGCAGCTACACGACGTGCAGCTAATGGCAACTCAAATGCGCCGGGAACACGTACAACTGTGATATTGTCTTCACTGACATTACCAAAGCGCTTTAACGTATCGATAGCTCCTTCTAACAAGCTTTCAACTAAGAAACTGTTAAAACGAGAAACAACGATAGCCACTTTAGCGTTTTTGGCTTCGATATTACCTTGAACTACGTTCATGTTTTTACCTACGAAGTTACGTTGTGCCACGACAGGGCTGAAAATTTGGCGCAATGATACCATAATTATTCAGCCAGTCTTCGGCAATTTAATTAATAATTTGTGCTCTGTCTCTCTTTGTTTATTAACAAGAGAAACATCCTCAAAATCTTTACTCAGAAATGTAATCTGTCACTTCTAGGCCAAATCCTGACAAAGAGTGATAACGTTTCGGAGAGCTCAATAAACGCATTTTAGTCACGCCTAACTGAGCTAAAATTTGTGAGCCTACACCAACTCGACGAGATGTACCTTGCCATTTTGCAGCAGCGGGTTGGCCTTCATCCTCAGCGGCAAATGCTCTGACTTTTGCCAATAGCTCGTCAGCAGTTTCATGGCTACTTAATAACACAAGCACACCACCGTCATCGGCAATACGCTCCATAGCAAGATCTAATGGCCAACTACGTTGTTGGTTACGTTCAGAGAATAATGAATCATTGATTACATTTTGAAGGTGAACACGTACAAGTACATCTTCTGTAATTTCACCTTTGACCAATGCAAAATGCACTTGGTTATCAATGGTGTCACGGAAGGTAATCATTTGGAAATCACCAAAACGAGTTGGTAATTTGCATTCAGACTCACGCACCACTGTCGTTTCTTTGGTGTTACGATACTCAATAAGATCTGCAATGGTACCAATTTTAACGCCATGCTTTTCTGAAAAAACTTCTAAATCTGGACGGCGCGCCATGGTGCCATCTTCGTTTAGAATTTCAACAATCACACCAGATGATTCTAGGCCTGCTAAGCGTGCTAAGTCACAACCCGCTTCGGTATGGCCTGCACGAACTAATACACCGCCTTCTTGTGCCATCAACGGGAAAATATGACCTGGCTGAACTAAATCTGCTGCCTTGGCGTCTTTTTTAACAGCCGCTTGCACTGTTACTGCACGGTCATGCGCAGAAATTCCTGTAGTCACACCTTCAGCAGCTTCAATCGACACAGTAAAGTTCGTCGTGAACTGCGCATTATTATTACTGACCATTAAAGGCAAGTTCAGTTGCTCACAACGCTCACGAGTCATGGTTTGACAAATTAAGCCTCGACCATGTGTTGCCATAAAGTTAATGGCTTCTGGAGTCACCAGCTCGGCAGCCATTATCAGGTCGCCTTCATTTTCTCTGTCTTCATCATCCATCAAGATAACCATTTTACCCAGACGAATATCTTCGATGATTTCTTCTATGCTGTGTAACGCCATTTTCAGACCTTCTTATTTACTACTTAAATTCTTATCGCCACTCCTGCGTAAGCGGGAGTCTAATGACTTTTGTGCAACACAAAATCACTGGAATATCGACAAAAAAAATTGTCGTTACTACCATTACCCTCTAACAATAGATGGGAGTGACGGTTATTCACTTAATACTTTATTAGCGCATGAAACCGGCTTTCGCCAACGTTTCTAGGGTTACGCCGCTGCTCTGCTGTGGTTCAGTCTTTGCTTGCATTAATCGTTCTAAATAGCGAGCAATCAAATCCACCTCAATATTCACTTTATCACCAGCTTGTAAGCTGGTTAGTGTGGTTTCATCTGCAGTGTGCGGTACTATGGTTAAACGGAAACGATTTCCATCAACCTCATTGACCGTCAAACTCACGCCATCGACAGTGATTGAACCTTTATGAGCAATATATCGACTTAATTCTGCTGGTGATTCTAACCAAAACTCTATGGCTTTGCCTCTTAACTCACGCTGATTAATGGTCGCAATACCGTCAACATGACCTGACACCATATGCCCGCCTAAACGAGTTGTCGGTGTTACCGCCTTTTCTAGGTTCACTTTTTGTCCAACCTGATAATTTGCAAAACCCGTGAGTGCTACGGTTTCAGCAGAAACATCGGCAACATAACCATCAGCATTGATTTTCACCACGGTTAGGCAAACACCGTTGGTTGCAATGCTGTCACCTAATTTCACATCGGCTAAATCAAGTTTGTCGCTGCTTATCGTTAAGCGAATATCATCACTTTGGCGTTCAATTTTACCGATGTGACCTACAGCTTCAACAATTCCAGTAAACATCTTCACTCTCTTACTTGGTCAAATGAAAACGAAAGCGGGTATCATCACCTAACTTGCGTTCATCAATTAAGGTTAAATTCGGTATTTCAGTCATTGAGGTATAATTTGGCGATTCAAGCATATTACGACCATGGCTGCCTAATATTTTAGGCGCTTGATATAACACCAATTCATCGGCTAAATCATGCTCCATCATACTACCCGCAAGTGTCGCTCCAGCTTCAACTAATACTGAATTGCAACCGTTACCTAGATAACTGAGCAATGCGTTTAAATCAATACGCTTATTTACCGCATTGAGTGTCAACATCGTCACATAATTTGGTAATTGTTTCGTGAAGTCATCAGGATAAGGTTGAGTCGACACTAAAAGCACTGGCGATTCAATTTCAAGCATTTTACTGTCGATAGGCATTCGACAATTCGAATCCAAAACGACTCTCAATGGTTGTAGCACTTCATCAAGATGTTCTGCAATTGAACCTAATTCCGATTTACGAACATTTAGACTGCAATCATCGGCCAATACAGTATTAATACCTGTAATAACAGCACAATGTTTAAGACGCAAACGCTGCACATCACGGCGAGCTTCAGCACCCGTAATCCATTTTGAAACACCATTCGCTAACGCTGTTTTACCATCAAGGCTGGCTGCGATTTTAACGGTAACCCATGGTATACCTGTCGCCATTTTCTTTAAAAAACCAAGGTTGAGACTTGCGGCTTCTTGCTCATATAAACCAATATCTACTTGGATTCCAGCGTCTTTCAGCATGGAAATACCACGCCCAGATACTTGTGGATTCGGATCTTGGCAAGCGATAACTACACGGGAAACTTGGTTATCAATCAGCGCTTGAGCGCAAGGAGGCGTTAAACCAAAATGACTGCATGGTTCAAGGGTAACGTAAGCGGTAGCACCCTCAACGCGATAATCTGCATCGATTAGAGCGTTAACTTCTGCATGAGGTTGCCCTGTTCTTTGATGATAACCTTCACCAATAATCTGTTCATCTATTGTGAACACACAACCCACATTAGGGTTAGGCCGGGTGGTATATTGGCCTTGGCGAGCAAGTTGAATTGCTCGGGTCATCATTTGTCTATCAAAGGTTGACCACATAAAATTTCCGTTAACTAAAAGAGAATTACTTTTCTAGCTTCGCAATAGCGTCACCAAACTCTGAAACATCTTCAAAAGCACGGTAAACCGAAGCAAAACGAATATAAGCAACTTTATCTAATTCGATCAGTTGTTCCATCATCAAATTACCAATCATCTCAGAGCCGATTTCACGTTCACCCGTCGCACGTAAAGTAGATTTAATTTTAGTCAGTGCTTGTTCAATTTGATCCATCGAGACCGGACGTTTTTCTACTGCTTTTGATATACCACGGCGTAATTTATCTTCGTCAAACGGCTGGCGAGAACCATCACTTTTTATCACTCTAGGCATCACTAACTCTGCGCCTTCAAAAGTGGTAAAACGTTCATGGCACTGGAGGCATTCACGACGTCTGCGAACCTGATGACCGTCCGCAACCAGCCTAGAATCAATGACTTTTGTATCGGTCGTATTGCAAAATGGACAATGCACTAGCGTCTCCTGCTAAAAAAATGGCTGCAAATGCAGCCATTAAATTTTAACTTAGATTTAGCCTAAATCCCACTGAATTAAGCATAAACCGGGAAACGTGAACAAAGTTCAAGCACTTTTGACTTAACAGTTTGAATCGTATCTTGGTTGTTTACGTCATCCAACACGTCACAAACCCACTGAGTCAATTGCTTTGCTTCAGCTTCTTTAAAGCCACGGCGAGTAATTGCAGGCGTACCGATACGAATACCAGATGTTACAAATGGTGAACGTGGATCATCAGGTACTGAGTTTTTATTAACGGTGATGTTTGCATGACCTAATGCGGCGTCAGCTTCTTTACCTGTAATGCCCTTGTCGATGAGATCAACGAGCATTAGATGGTTTTCAGTACCACCAGAAACGATTTTGTAACCGCGCTCTTGGAATACTTCAACCATAGCTTTAGCGTTAACTAACACTTGAGTTTGGTAAGCTTTAAATTCAGGAGATAGTGCTTCTTTAAATGCTACGGCTTTACCCGCAATAACGTGCATTAACGGACCGCCTTGGCCACCTGGGAATACTGCAGAGTTAAGCTTTTTATATAAAGCTTCATCATCAGCAGCTGAAATGATGATACCACCACGAGGGCCAGCTAATGTTTTGTGCGTAGTAGACGTTACAACGTGTGCATGTGGAACAGGGTTTGGATAAACGCCTGCTGCAATCAAACCAGCAACGTGTGCCATATCAACAAAGAAGTATGCGCCAATTTTGTCTGCAATTTCACGCATTTTGGCCCAATCTACAACGCCTGAGAACGCAGAGAACCCACCAATGATCATTTTTGGTTTATGTTCTAATGCAAGTTGTTCAAGCTCAGCATAATCAATTTGGCCAGATTCATCGATACCATAAGGCACGATGTCATATAACTTACCAGAGAAGTTTACTGGAGAGCCATGAGTTAAGTGACCACCATGCGCTAGGTTCATACCTAACACTTTATCACCCGGTTGTAGCAATGCCATGTAAACTGCAGAGTTTGCTTGAGAACCAGAATGAGGCTGCACGTTAGCGTAAGTTGCGCCAAATAATTCTTTTAAACGGTCAATTGCTAACGTTTCAACAATATCAACGTATTCACAACCACCATAATAGCGCTTAGCTGGATAACCTTCTGCGTATTTATTGGTAAGCATTGAACCTTGCGCTTCCATTACACGTGGGCTGGTGTAGTTTTCCGAAGCAATTAATTCAATGTGCTCTTCTTGACGAACACATTCTTTTTCCATTGCGCCAAACAGTTCTGGATCAAAATCAGCGATATTCATATCTTTTTTTAGCATTGCTTACTCCGGTAAACCGATATTTTTATCAATACATGTCTGCTCAGTGATGAGATCAATGAGCAGCTTACTAGGGTTAAGGGCTTTGTATTTTTAGCTGGGCGTATTCTACTTGGTTATAGGTTACAACCCAAGCATCTAACCATAAAATTTTACTGGATAAATCTTTTTGTTCTTCCGCCCTTAAAGTACAATCTGCGTCAAGAACTTAACCACAAGATTGATTACTTATGGCTCAATTTGTATATAGCATGCTGAGAGTGGGCAAAGTTGTCCCTCCAAAAAAGCAAATCCTTAAAGACATTTCTTTAAGCTTTTTTCCCGGTGCAAAGATTGGTGTACTTGGTTTAAATGGTTCAGGTAAGTCCACTCTGCTTAAAATCATGGCAGGATTGGATACCGAGATCGAAGGTGAAGCGAGACCTATGCCCGGTCTCAAGATCGGTTACCTACCTCAAGAACCAAAACTTGATGAAAATCAAACCGTGCGTGAAGCTATTGAAGAAGCGGTTTCTGAAGCGAAAAATGCATTAACACGACTTGATGAAGTCTATGCAGAATACGCTGAAGAAGGTGCAGACTTTGATGCTCTAGCTAAAGAGCAAGGCCAACTCGAAGCCATTATCCAAGCAACTGATGCTCATAATTTGGATACTGTTCTAGAACGTGCAGCTAACGCACTTCGCCTACCTGAATGGGATCAAAAAATTGAAGTTCTGTCCGGTGGTGAGCGTCGTCGTGTCGCTATTTGCCGTTTGCTGCTTGAAAAACCAGAAATGCTTTTGCTTGATGAGCCAACCAACCACTTAGATGCTGAATCTGTTGCGTGGCTTGAGAACTTCCTTCACGAATATAACGGCACTGTTGTGGCAATTACTCATGACCGTTATTTCCTTGATAACGCTGCTGGCTGGATTTTAGAACTTGACCGTGGTGAAGGTATTCCATGGGAAGGCAATTACTCGTCTTGGCTTGAGCAAAAAGATGATCGTTTAAAGCATGAGTCGGCAACCGAGTCTGCTCGTCAAAAAACCATTGCTAAAGAATTAGAGTGGGTTCGCCAAGGCAGTAAAGGACGTCAATCTAAAGGTAAGGCACGTATGGCTCGCTTCGAAGAGCTGAATACTAACGATTACCAAAAACGTAACGAGACCAACGAGTTGTTCATTCCACCAGGACCTCGCTTAGGCGATAAAGTTATTGAAGTAAATAACTTATCGAAATCTTATGGCGATCGATTGCTCATTGATAACTTAAGTTTTAGTGTACCTAAAGGTGCCATTGTTGGCATTATTGGTGCAAACGGTGCAGGTAAATCGACTTTATTCCGTATGCTTTCAGGTACAGAAACACCAGACAGTGGTACGGTTGAACTGGGTGATAGCGTTCAATTAGCTTCTGTTGAGCAGTTCCGTGATTCAATGAATGATAAAAACACCATTTGGGAAGAAATCTCAGGCGGTCAAGATATCATTCACATCAACAACACCGAGATCCCAAGTCGTGCGTACGTAGGCCGTTTTAACTTCAAAGGTGGCGATCAACAAAAGATCATTGGCCAACTTTCAGGTGGTGAGCGTAACCGAGTGCACCTAGCAAAACTGCTCCAGTCTGGCGGCAACGTATTGCTTCTCGATGAGCCAACCAACGACCTTGACGTTGAAACGCTAAGAGCTCTAGAGGAAGCGATTGTTGAGTTCCCCGGTTGTGCCATGGTGATCTCGCATGACCGTTGGTTCTTAGACCGTATTTGTACTCATATTCTTGATTACCGTGATGAAGGACAAGTGAACTTTTATGAAGGTAACTACACAGAATACTCGGCTTGGTTGAAAGAGCATCTAGGTACGGACGTAATTGAGCCGCACCGTCTTAAATACAAGCGAATCAGTAAATAACAACTCCTGTGCAATAAGGGCAGAGTCATCTCTGCCCTTTCCCTCTAAATGACTTCAAACCCTATTGTTATTCTTCAAATTCAACCTCCTCTACTCATCAACTTTTAGTTATTCAACAATCTATCCTCAACCATAAAAATGCTATTTTATAAACCGCCTTTTCAAGCTATATATCGTATTAATAAACATCTAGAAGATTGACATGCTTTTGATTTATCATGTTTTAGTGAGATTATTCGAGACAGGTTAGCCAGTCGACCTAAAAATGGCTCAAGAAAATGAAACAAGGATTACAGGTATTGTCGTCGCTACCTTATGATATTGCTCATCGTTGCTGGTGTAGCAACTCTTAAATTGGCTCAGTAAACTTTTAAGTAGAGTTTTTTCTAGACTAAATTTTAAATTCGATACATGGATTGCTAATGAAAGGAATAATTATCACTGATATCTGGGGGAGAACGCCTGCTACAGAAAAGCTAGCGCAATCCTTCAATAATGCGCGAATTATCGACCCCTACACCGGAATAGATTTTAGGTTTAAGCAAGAACAGGAAGCTTACAATTACTTCCAAACAAACATTGGCTTAAACAAGTATGTCGAGCATCTACGTAAAGAACTTGAAAATCAAAAAGAACCTTATGTATTAATTGGCTTTAGCATGGGAGCCAGTGCAGTATGGAAACTGTCTGAGCAACTTCATAAACTTTGTTGTAATAAATTCATCGGGTTTTATGGTTCCCAAATTAGAAAAGCGACTGAGATTGAGCCATCAATACCAACTCACCTTATCTTTCCCAAACAAGAAGCACATTTTGATATTGACGAATTAATGGATGCACTCAAGCAAAAACCGCAGCTTGAAATGACTAAGGCAGCATATTTACATGGTTTTATGAATCAACACTCAGAAAACTATGATCCAAACGGTTATCAGTCCTATCTAAACTTTCTCCTTAAATACAGACAGTAGACTCAGAGCAATTATCTTACTGAATTCAAAATAAGATGGCGATTTGAAAAGGAACAAGGCAGAATTGTGCCTAACATTCAAACACAAAGTATCTTTTGAAAAAAATTGCGATATTCGTAGATGTACAAAACATCTATTACACGACTAAAGAAGCTTTTAATCGCCAATTTAACTACCGTAAACTTTGGGAGTTTTTGAGCTATGAAGGTGATATCGTTCATGCTAATGCCTACGCAATTGCAAGACAGGACGACGGCCAGATTAAGTTTCAAGATGCGCTGAGGCATATAGGTTTTAATGTCAAACTGAAACCTTTTATTCAACGTGCTGATGGAAGCGCAAAAGGTGATTGGGATGTTGGCATCACGATTGATGTGTTAGAAGCAGCCTCTGAAGTTGATACTGTTATCTTGTTATCCGGCGATGGCGATTTTAGTTTGCTACTGCAAAAAGTAACTGAGAAATTTCAGGTAGAAACTCAAGTTTACGGGGTTCCAACACTCACAGCAAAATCACTCATAGACTCAGCCACCCGATTTCATGAAATTACTCCCGAATTATTAAGATAATGAATAGCAAACATGTCTTCAGCAACACATTTCACTTTCCTGTCCAAATCTATTATGAAGACACGGACTTTTCTGGTGTGGTGTACCATCCTAACTTTTTAAAATACTTTGAAAGAGCTCGTGAACATGTCATCGGTGCAAACAGGCTTAATGAGCTTTGGCTCGAACAGAAGTTAGGGTTTGCAGTCTATAAAACAGAAATGACTTGCAGTGAAGGCGTTGAGTTTGCTGATATTATTGATGTAAGAACTCGCTTTTATATAGAAAGCCAGTATCGCACTGTTTGGCATCAAGAGATTTGGCGCCTTCATGCTAAAAAGCCTGCTGTAACGAGTGTTATTGAAATGGTGTGTATGAATACGCAACGTCAATTAACAGTTATGCCTGAAGCTTTACTAAAAGAACTGTCAACAGCAATCAGCCATTAAATCCGTAATCTAATACAACGGGGTTATTTATGCCTGTTTGTCGATTAAGTTCATTCCACTTTAGCTCTAACTCGAATGGACGCATGGGTTTAGCATAAAATTGGCCTTGAATCTTATCGACGTCAAGCCGTATCATTAATTCACGAACCTTTGCCGTTTCTACACCTTCAACGGTCACATTTAGCCCTAATTTTTTAGGAAGGCTGATACTTGCTTCAAGGATAAAGAGTGAAGCCTTTTCATTAAAGATTCCCGACAAAAAAGAACGGTCAATTTTGACTTCATCAATAGGAAGGTTTTTCAAATACGCTAATGATGAATGACCAGTGCCAAAATCATCCATCGCAATTTTTACCCCGAGACTTCTAAGCGAGGTTAAGATTTGAATCGCCTTAGCGGTGTCTTCCATCAAGCTACTTTCCGTTATTTCGATCATTAAACAATCAGAGGGTAGCTTATAACGTTCAAATCCAGATTTAATATCATCGACTAAAGTGTCACTGCATAAATCTTCAGAAGATAAATTAACGGCTACGCAAGTGTAGAGTCCAGCAGCTCGCCACTCTCGTTGCTGAATAAAAACCTGCTCAAGCGTCCAACGACTGATGAGATCAATAATCCCTGCTCTTTCAGCTAATGGAATAAATTCAGAAGGAGAAAGTGGGCCAAATTTTTTATGTTCCCAACGAATTAATGCTTCAACTTGTCTAAAACTACCATCAATTAGCTCTTCTTTGGGCTGAAACACAATATAGGGTTCATTGCGTTCTAGCGCTTTGGGTATTGAACCTATGATCTCAAGTTCTCTCAGTTGCACACTATCATCGCCTTCACGATAGCTGGCGATAAGCTCTGGGTGATCACTGGCTTTTTTGATCGCTAAATCTAATCTTTTAAGCATTACACTCACATCTGAAAAATGCTCATTTACATCAAGTACACCGATTTTAAGGCGAACACTGATGGGAGTGCCTTTTATATCGAACGGGGATTGCAGATGGTGTTGAAGAGACTGAAGTTCATCGTAAGTTGTACCTGAATCTAAATACATAAAGAACTCAGCACCACTCATTCGAGCTAATAACTTTGGTTTTTGAGGTAGGCACTTTAAACGCTCTGACATGCGCTTGAGCAGTTGATCACCGAGTGTAAACCCAAACAAGTCATTCACGTAACGAAAGCGATGGATATCAATTAAAATAAAAACACCCGTTTGAATCGGCATCAACATCGCCAATCGACGTTTAAGGCCTAACCGATTCATAACACCAGTCAATTTATCGAGGCCTGTAGGTGGTGGTAGCACGCGCAGTAAACCATCGATAGAGTTATAAAGTCCTCTAAAGCGAAAAGGCACATCATATAAATTTAATTTTGAGCGTTTATCTATCTGAGAAGAGACCTTCATAGAAAGTCGATTAATAAATTCATCTTCCTCATTTGCTATTCGATTTATACGCCACGCAATGACGACATAACTGAACAAGACGATAATTAACGCTGAAATACTCCCATAAAAAAGCATGCCATTATCCTTATTTTTCGGCACCTTAAAAAATGTACTGCATTTTCGTAGCTTATGATTATTTTATAATAAAACGATTACGTTAATGTAAATATTAACACAAACTTACCAGCAACTTACCGTTAACTTATTGATAACTTTTCTTTATGTCTCGATATTGAGCTAAAAAGGCATCGCTTGCAAGCTCTTCTCCACTGGTTGGTAAACCTTTTATGGTGTAGAAGTCCATCTTACTTGCAATGGATTGTTGCGACTTTATCATTCCTAAGTAAAGTGCTGCGGCTCTGATAAAGTCTAAATAAGTTACTTCATCGGTGATGTAACTAAAATCACTCAAATGTTCTATTACTTCAATTATTTCATCTGTGAAATCCCAGCATTTTACAATCGCAGTTCCGATTGGTGTTTGCACATGCTGAATTACTTTTCTGAGTACTGAAACATCTTCAAATAAATCCGGGTGAATTTCAGCCTCAGCCAAGACAGGCAATGCACCAATGTTATGCACTAATGCCGCAAGCGTAAGCGTTTCAACATCCAACTTACTTTGTTGGTTATTTTTTTGATATTGGATTAATAGAGAGCATGAAGCGGCTGCAATCTCGACGGAACAGTTCCAAACCTCGTCCATCACCTTCCAGACCATCTCATTACTGGAGATAAACAGTTGCTCAAGTGCCAATGACGTCACAATTGACTTAATTTGGTCGAAACCAATCCTAATGATGGCGGCCTGTAAATTATCAGCCCGACGTCCACGACAATACATTGCACTGTTAGCAACACGGATGACTTTTGCCGTAATGGCCGTGTCTTTTTTTACCACTTCAACCACTTGCTTAATGTTAGAGCTTGGTCGATTCATCACGTTTTCAACCTCAATGGCCACATCAGGCAAAGATGGTAAAATAAGTGAGTCTTCTTGAAGCTTTCGAAAAAGCTCTTCGGTAACGATACGTTCAACGTCCATTGATAAACATCCCTATTATCAATCAATTTTTGTTGTGGATATTTAAGGATAAGACACTTTCGATAATTTTTCTTATTTTCAAATCGTGACTTAACCATGGTTTGTTTGTTCAATTAATTTGCATATCGCTCACCTCAACCAGTAAAATACGCCGCCCATTACTACCCATAAAGTAGTAACGAACTATTGCGTTGTTATTGATTAAAACTCGATAGCGATATTTCTTCATTGTTGATCAATACCCAGCAATGATTATTTTGAGTAAATGTGAGAGTAAATATGTTTAAGCCTGAGCTTCTGTCTCCTGCCGGAACCCTAAAAAACATGCGTTATGCGTTTGCCTATGGTGCAGATGCGGTATATGCCGGCCAGCCAAGGTATAGCCTCCGTGTAAGAAATAATGATTTTAAACTTGAAAACCTAGCCCAAGGTATTCAAGAAGCACACGACTTAGGTAAGAAGCTCTACGTGGTCAGTAACATTGCTCCACACAACGCAAAATTAAAAACTTACATCAAGGACATGCAACCTGTAATTGACATGAAACCTGATGCCTTAATCATGTCGGATCCCGGTTTGATTATGATGGTGCGTGAAGCTTTCCCTGAACAAGAAGTCCATTTATCTGTTCAGGCTAACGCCATCAACTGGGCATCAGTAAAATTCTGGGAGCAGCAAGGCATCAAGCGTGTCATCCTTTCTCGCGAATTATCACTGGATGAAATTGAAGAAATTCGTCAACGCTGCCCAGATATCGAACTCGAGGTATTTGTTCACGGTGCATTATGCATGGCGTATTCAGGTCGCTGCTTACTTTCAGGCTACATCAACAAACGAGATCCTAACCAAGGCACTTGCACTAACGCATGTCGTTGGAAATATGACGTACATGAAGCAAAAGAAAATGAAACAGGCGATGTTGTTGCCGTTCAGCCAGAAGCCCCAACCGTTCAAATCCAGACACCTGAGCCAACATTAGGTAAAGGCGCTGCAACAGATAACATCTACCTTCTGCAAGAAGACAACCGTCCAGGTGAGTACATGCCAGCGTTCGAAGATGAGCATGGTACTTACATCATGAACTCAAAAGATCTTCGTGCAATCCAACACGTTGAGCGTTTAACGAAAATGGGTGTTGATTCATTAAAGATTGAAGGCCGAACTAAATCGTTCTACTACGTAGCGCGTACTGCTCAGCTTTATCGTAATGCAATTGAAGATGCCGTTGCAGGCAAAGAGTTTGACCCAAGCCTAATGCGTCAACTCGAAGGTCTTGCACACCGAGGTTACACCGAAGGATTCTTACGCCGTCACGTCCATGATGAATATCAGAATTATGACTATGGATATTCGGTCAGTGACTCACAACAATTTTGTGGTGAATTAACGGGCGAACGTAACTACGCTGGATTGGCAGAAATTGATGTTAAAAATAAATTCTCAGTGGGTGACAGCGTAGAACTGATGACACCTCAAGGTAACATGAACCTTAAAATTGACGGTTTAGAGAACCGCAAAGGTGAAGCAGTAGAATCCGGTAAAGGTAACGGTCACATCGTGTATTTAGATATACCGAAAGAAGTAGACTTAGATAAAGCTATTTTATTGAGAAATTTACCTCAAGGAAAAGATACCCGTAACCCGCATGAGCAAGCTGGTTAATATTTCCAGTCACACCAGAGAAAGCAGGCATCTAACTCCCGTTTAGCGGGAGTTACTGCCTGTCGTCAAGCATAGTTAAAAATCAATCCGTAGTGAAAGCCTGCCCCTGCCAATACAAATAGATGCCATATTGCATGGGTATATTGTTTTTTCTTTTGTACATAAAAGAACACCCCAAAGGTGTAGGCTGCACCGCCAAGCCCTAACAGCCATAAACCACCAGCAGGTAGCATTTGATAAATATCAGGCAAGATAAATACTGCTGCAAACCCCATCCCTAAATACGTTGCTAATGACACGACTTTAAATCGGCTTTTGAACACTAACTTAAATGCAATACCAATGGCCGCTAATGACCAAATAATTACCAACATAATGTTACCCACTTTACTCGACGGCAAAGCGAACAGTAATGGTGTATAAGAACCTGCAATTAATAAATAAATGGCACAGTGATCGACCATCTTCAGAACAGATTTTGCTGTTGGGTGAGTGACTGCGTGATATAGAGTTGAAGCAGTAAATAACGCAATCATGGATGCACCATAGATGCTGTAACACACCTGTTTACCAAACTCACCAACAGTATTTGTTGCCAAAAGGCTAATCAGCCCAATGATACTGAAAATGACGCCAACAGCATGAGTAACTGCGTTAAGTATTTCTTCTTTTACACTGTAGCCATCGACCTGTGATTGAGTTATTGCGCTTTGTGACATCATATAAAATTCCAGCTTACACATGTTCGCTGAAACTATAACAAGGGTTGGTCGGGAATAGAAGAGGTCTAACCAGGTTTTTGGTTAATCGTGTTTTCGATTAGGGAAAACTTCTACGAAGTTTAAAGATCGTGGAGTTGCACTCCACACCGCCACAAGAGGAAATCTACAGCGATTTCCCCTTATGAATCCCCTACGCCGCCCCAACGAAGCTGAGCGTTTCAGATATAATTGAATAAATGACTAACGTCTCAGATGGTACATCCATGTACCACTGAGCCTAGCCTGACATCCATGTCAGGCTCATGTCATTTCACATTCAATAATATCTTCAACAGCTTCAATGGGAACCATCAGCCCTTAAACGATATTTGACTCTCTAAATCGTCTTTATCCTGTTTTAATTATTCGAACAAAGGCGATAGATGCTCGAATAAAGCATTCGAACATAACATTAAGTTTATTTAGAAATAACCGATAACCTCTCAGGTTACAACGGTTCCCCATGGCACAGTTGTAATTCAGCGTTGGTGAAAAATATCGTAAGCGCAGCATGGACGCTGCGCTAGCTTCCGAGGTACATGGATGTACCATCGGAAGCGTTAGGTATTTTTTGCAATAAGAGGAATTACGTTTAACTTTGTGGGGCGGCACGGGATGATGCAAGAAGGGATTTGCTGGAGAATTCCTTCTTGCTCGGGTGTGGGCGGAAAGCCCACGACTTTTTAAAGTGCGAAGCACTTTTCCAATAAGTGCCCCAAAGTTGGTTAGTAGCCTAATTAAAGTTAATTAGAAAATTAATTTATTCTGTCGGATATGTGACTTTTTAATGAGCCAGAATAATTCTTTTCGCTAACTCATTTTAGTTACAATAGAAGATCAATAACATGGAGATACTATGACAAAATTCAGTGACAAAGATTTGGAGGTTCAAAGAAATCATCATTATGTATGGTCTTATTACATGAAGTTTTGGGCCTCTAAAGACAAACCAAAAGAAGTTTGGCATCTTGATCAAAGAGGTGCTATACACCAAGTTGGTACAAAAGCTATAAATGTTGAACAAGATTTTTATAAGTCAGTAACTCTTACCCAAGCTCACATGAATATTATCAGAGATTTTAGCGGTTGTAGCCCTGAATTTCTTCAAGAAAAACATAAAGACGATCTTACTGTATTCCCAGAAACTCAAACTCTTAAAAACCACTACCACCAAAGCAACAAAAAAGACGTGCTAATCAACAAAGTGTTTGCTGCTCTTGAATCTAAGACAATGGAAAAAATGTACACCGACCAAGAAAACGCCGTAAGACCAATTATAGATTCTTTGGCTAATGAAGATATATCAGTATTGAATGACAAAGATAACATGGAAAAATTCATGCTATTTATTGGACATCAGACAACAAGAACAAAAAGCTTCCGCAATTTATTCACGAATAATAACAGTGCTGTTCCTGACTGGTATAAAAAGCTTCTAGCCGAATGTTCCTGGATTATAAGCTATATGATAGGTATCAATATTGGCTATTCATTCTTTACAACTAGACATGAAGATACACACACTTTATTGGTCAACGATACAGATATAGCATTTATAACATCTGATAATCCATCTATTAACGTACATCCATCATTAACTCTTGATAGCATAAACGATCAAGTTATTCATTGTGATAACTATTTCCCTATTTCACCCTGAATTGGATATATTATAAGTCAGTCTGGGCGATTTAAAGACGGAATACAGACTATTGATAAACATATAGTGGGCGAGCTAAACACGAAAATTGCCACTAATGCTGACACACACCTTATTGGTAACTCTAAAGAAATTATTACTCAATACAAAAAGTATGTGGGAAACAGGAAACGTACTTTGAACTCTTAACCGTCAATGACAAAGCTATTTGCTCCTTTTATAACATCTATCCCTATCCAGCTTTTGTCCAAAAAAAGCTAATAAAAAGCCCAGCTAAACTGGGCTTATAATATCAACAATCAAAACAACCAATTACTTAATGAACTTGCCATTTTCATCGAATGGCCACTCAATACCTAGCCACATTTTCAAAAACGCTTTTTGATGCTTAGTCGGTTTCTCAACAGACTTAATCGAATACTTACCTTTTGCCTTTTCAGCTAACTTAAGCTTAACCGTATTCAATTGGTCATCTTGGAAAAGTGTCACCGAAACCACATCACCAGCTTTAAAGTCATCCAAACGTTTTTGGAAACCTTTACCCGTAACTTTTAAACCATTAATAGCAACTAATTGGTCACCAGCACCAATGCCTGCTTTCCAAGCTGGACTGTCTTTTTGAACACGACTTAACGCTAACCCGTTATCACCACGACCAAGCTTAATACCAGTGTAAACTTCTGTCTTAGCACCACGGTCTAACTTTAAACCTGCGTGTTTAAGTAAAGCGTCAAAATCTAAAGATACTGGAGAGTCAATATGCTTAGTCCACCAAGTATCATAAGACTTACCCGTTAACTGTTCCGCAATGCCTTTTACATCTTCAGAGGTATATCCTTTTGGTACCTTATGGTTACGATATAACTCTCGTTGCACATCACGGTAACTTTTCGCTAAATCCGTTTGCTCCATTATCTTATGATCAAGCGCCATTGAAACCATATAACCTTCAGAATAAATGTTTACACTGAAGTTATGGGCATAATCACCACCTGTGCTTGCCCAAGTACCTAAACTGGTACTTGCTGCAGATTGCGTTTCTTTACCCGGTTTGTTTTCATTGCCTTGAATACGTTTAGATAAGTCAGCAAAGAATTCTTTTGGCTTCATCACCCCGCCGCTCAACAACAGCTGGTTTTGAAAATAACTGGTAGAGCCTTCTGCTAACCAAAGTAATGGCGTGACCACTTCTTTTTGATAATTGTAAGTTGCAATCTGTTCTGGGCGGTAAGCTTTTACATTCCATGTATGAATGAATTCATGAGAAGCCGTGCTGATAAAACGTAAATAATCTTTACGCTCACGGAACATAAAACGTGGCAGCTGAATAATGGTCGAGTTTAAATGCTCAGTAGCACCACGAGCGCCACTGGTTGCATGTACCATATAGACATAACGTTTGAATGGGTAACCATCCCATAAACGATCCGCTTGGCTACTGATTTTCTTTAAGTCAGTAACGATTTGATCAACGTCGTAGTTACCTTCTCCCCAAACCACTAATTCATAACTACGACCATCAGCTGTAAATTCACGGTGCTTGTTAATACCGGTTTCAATTGGCGAATCTACTAATACATCATAATTGGGTGCAGTAAAGCTGTGCTTGTTTGAACCATAGTCCATACCAGAAAAGCTACGCCATCCGTTAGGCACTTCTAACTCAACGTTAACATCATCATTACGAAACGTAGGGCTATACATGAAAACAGCACTCGCATCTAAATAAGCGTGAGTGGCGCTGATATGTCGAGTACGTGAGCCTAATTCGTTAGCGTATAACTGGTAGCTCACAGACACTTGAGTTGGTTTTGATAACTTAACCTGCCATTCACCGGTTTCAGTGCGTTGCCACGGTAATTCGTTACCTTTTGAATCTTTCGCTGTGAACTTACGAATGCCATCAGATATTGGTAAAACTGTGTATTTACCAGTACGCCAGATTGGTAAATTAACTGTTAGAGAATCTGAATCCGCTTTTGGAAATACAACTTCTACATTCGCAAGGTGATGCTCAGGAGACTGGGTAAGATCAATTTTGTAGTTAACGTCAGCCAATGCTGCGCCAGAAAAAAGTGTAGCTGCTGTTAGCCAAGCAAGATTATTCGCTTTCACTGTGCTTCCTTTGTCTAATTATTATTTATTGTGCGATTCGCATTATAACAACCGCAACTAAGTTTCAACAGCAGGGATCACAAAACAAATAACCCAACAAAAAATAAACAAATATGACAAATTGTTCTTTGGCTAGACACTCACTATGCGATAACATATCAAAAAAATTTTTCCCGTTTATTTGTTTTAATTTTTTTGCATTCTTATGGGCATTTTTCGGTAGGGAAACATACAAAAATGAAGGGATCTACATCTTCAACTTTAGAAGTTCAGCAACTACAAAAACACCTAAACACGGCTACAGCTGAACTGAAACACGCTCAACAAGAGCATGATGAAAAATTCAAAGTCTTATTAGGTTTTGTTTCACAGCTAAGCTTTGCCTGTAAAGGGCAAAATCTTGAGCTTGATAATAAACTCGCAAAACTACGAAGGTTACTGCCTCATAGCGAGTCATTTTCTGATGCAGTGCAAAGCATATGCGAAGTTGAGAAAATTCTTAAATCTCAATATCGTCACATCACGATTCAACTTAACGAAAGTCGTCATGGTTTAAGCCGTGTTGTGGCTCAATTGCAACGAGTAAAAGAGTTACCGGAAAAAACCAAACGTGAATTGAGCTATTTTAAGCAAGAACTTGCGAAACCATTTCATACCGTCTGGGACTACATTCCCAAAATAAAGCAATTGATTGAACATTATGAACAAGTTTTAGAACTGCAATTTTCTGATGCAAAATATTTAGAACTTGAATCAAAACATAAAGTACTCGCTGATGAATTACTGTCACTGATCGATGACATCGTATTCTTGCCAGAAAACCACGATAAAGTTTGTACTGTTCAAGCCGTACTGAGTAATGACTTAAGCGTCAATTCTCTGTTAAGTGCTTACCAAGCGATTTTGACTTTAGTGGTTGAAAACCTCTTACACGAAAAAAGTTCTGCTCAAGAATTTTTAGTGGCATTGAATGAAACATTGTCTGCGGTTGGTGACATTACCACCACCATGCAGACACAAAGTGATAAAAATGAGAGCGATAAGGCAAGGCTCAATAGCACCATTCAAAATCACGTAGATAATGTCGATCTCTCTTTGCACGTACTTAATGATGCTGAAGAACTTAAATCACAAGTTCGTCACCAATTGCATGAGTTGCGCAGAACTTTGGCACAAAAAGAAGAGTTGGAGCAGCGAGAAAGACAACAGTTACATCTTTCGATACAAACGATGGAACAACAGCTGAGCAGCTTAACGTCAGAAGTCGGTGATTATAAAGAGAAGCTCTTTGAGCAACAAAAATCAAACCTTACCGATTCATTAACCCAATTGCCAAATAGAGCAGCTCTCGAAGATCGAATGGCATTCGAACATCAAAAACTGCAAAAAAATAACAATTCACTGTGGGTCGTTGTCGCCGATATCGATCACTTCAAGAGTATTAATGATAATTTTGGACACAGTATTGGCGATAAAACGCTACAGGTCATCGCTAAAGCACTTAAAAGCTCAATTCGTGATACAGAGTTTATTGCGCGCTACGGTGGAGAAGAATTCGTCTTATTGTTACCTCATGTGTTAGAGCCTGATATTGAAGCCATACTTAACCGAGTGAGAGAAAGAATTAAATCCATTCCGTTTAAGTTTAAAAACAAACGTATTACGGTAACTATTTCTATTGGCGCTGCAAAAGTACATAAAAAAGAACGTATTGAAGATACTTTTGATCGTGCAGATGCTGCACTTTATAGAGCAAAAGATCAAAATCGTGATAGGGTGGTTGTTGATAGTTAACAAATAACACCCTCATTTCTTTCGTTTTAAGGGGGTGTTCTGCCCCCGTGATAGCCTTAAATTGTATCTTTTATATGTCACGGTCTTTCAAGTTTACAGTGGGAGGTACATATGAATGTATTTGTTAGTCCACGCGGTAGCATGGAGCAACTTTCTCAAATTGAAGTCCAACGCCTACAAAAACGCGCTTCAAGTGAGTTATATCAATTATTCCGTCGTTGTTCGCTTGCCGTGCTTTGTGCTGGAGTTCAATCAGACTGTGATGAAGATTTATTTTCTGGACATCAAGATTTCGAAATCCATGTTGCTCAGCGAGCCAGAGGAGTAAAGTTAGAGCTTGTAAATCCCCCAGAACAAGCTTTCGTTGACGGCGAAATTATTGCAGGGACACAAGAGCTACTGTTTACAGTTCTTAGAGATATCGTTTATCTCAGTAATAAATATGACAGCCTAAAAAATCTAGATCTTAATAACTCCACTCATATTACTAACGTTGTTTTCGACATTCTTCGAAATGCGAAGTTACTAAAATCAGCGACGCCAAATATCGTGGTCTGTTGGGGTGGTCACAGTATTCGTCAAAATGAATATCTTTATACAAAAGAAGTCGGCTATCGAATGGGGCTGAGAAAGCTAGACATTTGTACAGGCTGTGGCCCCGGTGCGATGAAAGGACCAATGAAAGGGGCAACCATTGGGCATGCGAAACAACGTATTAAAAATGCACGCTACATTGGTTTAACTGAGCCGAGCATCATTGCCGCAGAACCACCTAACCAAATCGTAAACGAATTAGTCATTTTGCCGGATATTGAAAAACGACTCGAAGCTTTTGTACGCATTGGACACGGCATTGTCATTTTTCCTGGCGGTGCAGGCACAGCTGAAGAGCTCCTTTATTTGTTAGGCATTTTACTTAACCCTGATAATGCCGAATATCACATTCCTGTTGTACTGACAGGCCCTAAAGAAGCAGCTAATTACTTTGAAGAAATCGACAAATTTATTGGTCAAACTCTAGGTAAAGAAGCCCAAGACAAGTATCAAATTATTATTGATGATCCTCAACAAGTTGCTCGTTATATGTCGAAGAATATGGAAGACAGTAAAGCTTTTCGTCGCACCGTAGGCGACTCCTATCAGTATGCTTGGTCTCTAAAAATCGACTCTCCATTCCAACACCCTTTTGTGCCCGATCATGAAAATGTCAAACAATTGAAACTTGAATTTGATATGGATAAACCAGAACTGGCTGCAAATCTTAGAAGAGCATTTTCAGCTGTGGTTGCAGGTAATGTGAAAGGTGAAACGATCCAGTTGATTAAAAAGCATGGTCCTTTTGAAATTAATGGTGATGCTAAGTTAATGGAAATGATGGATAATCTACTTTCAGCATTTGTGGCTCAGCAAAGAATGAAACTACCGGGGAGCGAATACGTTCCTTGCTATAACGTAACACACTCGTAAAAGCGAAATTGGTATTACGAGTTTAAGGTAGGGAAAGAGAGAGTGAACCGTTTAATAATTATTGATGCGCTGAATCTTGTTAGAAGAATGCATGCAACTCAGCCTGACGAAAGTGATATGGATGCTCTTGAACTTCGTATCTCATCAGCCATTAATAAATTGATAAAATTCCATGCACCAACCCACATGGTTTTAGTATGGGATGGAGATGGAGACTCTTGGCGTAAAGCCCTTTATGAAGACTATAAAAAGGGTAGAAAACCGATGCCTGAGTCTCTTCAAAAGGGGCTTGATAAACTTAAGCAACAGTTATCCGACAGAAAGTGGCAACATATTGATGCTGACTCTGAGGCCGATGATGTTGTTGCGACTCTGGCCATGAAGCTTGCCTCTAAAAACGGCCAAGCTATTATCGTTTCAACAGATAATGGCTACAGTCAACTCAATCACCCAATGGTGTCTCAATGGGATCACTTCGGAAAGCACTTTTTTGACATCGAAGCCTATGAACAAAAACTCGGTGTCGAAAGAGAACAGTTTCTAGAGTATTGGTCACTGGCAGGCTCTAGTGGCAACAGAATCCCGGGAGTTCCCGGTATTGGCCCTAAATCAGCAGCCCAACTCCTCGGTACCTTCCGCTCAGTGAAAAACATCTATGGTTCTCTTGAACAACTGGGTGAGAAACAAGCTCAAAAACTGGAAGCAGGAAAAGAAATGGCAAGACTGAGCTATAAACTCGCTCAATTAAAAACAGACATGCCTCTAAAAGTAAGTTTAAATCAGTTTAGATTGACTGATCCAACCAGTAAAAACTGATCTTAGTTGTAACTAAATTTGTTATATTGTTGTCCGAATGTGAATCTGCATTTAAAATATTATTTTATCTGCTTTCGTAAAAGGACACATCGAAAGATGAACTCTAAAGCCCCTGTTGTGATTGGTTTCGTTTTTATTTCATATTTAATGTTTGTTGGCATTACGATGTTTTTTCATGAACCAACATTAGAAGATATGGATTGGGAAGATAGACAATCTCACAATCAACAAAGCCTGACCCTATTAAATTTAGGGCAATCAATAGACTCTGTAAGGCAATCTTTAGGTGGTGCAGACTTTAGTGAAGCGAAAACGTCTGGTGAAAAAAACTTATTGGTGTTGTTTTACCGTACTCACCATAAAAAGGGTGATGGAAAAACAACAAAAGTTGTAAATACCTAAGAACTACCTCTGAAATTTAAATTCTGTGAGAAAATCCCCACAAACTTTTACAGAATTCACGTAGGAGAGCATGAAAAGTATTCAATCACCGAAACTATAAGAAATTCACCTGAAACTTTATCAGTTTCATAATTTCCCCCACCAGCAACTATTAATGTTTTTATCACATCATTCTGTTTGAGAATAAAATCCGTATCTTTCATTGAGAAATTCCCACCATAATGAAAGAACCACCTCTGAAATTTAAATTCTGTGAGAAAATCCCCACAAACTTTCAAAGTATTCACGTAGGAGAGCATAAATAGTGTTCATCACCTAATTTTCCCCACCAGCAGTTATGAATGTTTTATCACATCATTATGTCTGAGTATAAAATCCGTATAGACGTCTAGACATCCGAAGTGAATCTATGTATCATCTATTCCATCATTCAATCACTCAATGAACGCTCTTTAACAATTTGGAATTTTCAGGAATATGTGCCGGAGCATCAAGGCATTTATACCTACCCATCTATAAAACCGTAGAGAATTTAAAATCCCTATAGCATGTGTGAACATGTACCTTTTGAGCACTCCCTATAGGAACAACTTAGGAATATGCTTAAACTGTTCCTTTTAAACCTATTGACAACTTAAAAGGAATAGTACACAATGACCCCTGTTGAAAAGAAACAATCACCCAAACAGGAGAGAATCACATGAAATATATCTATAGCCGAGTTAGTACAGTTGAACAGAATGCAGAACAGCAAACAGAAGTGTTGAAGAAGTCATACCCAGACTTTAATCACGTATTCGAAGACAAGTTTAGTGGCAAGACCCTAGACCGTCCTGAGCTTAACAAGTTGTTGGAACGTGTTATCAGTGGAGACACTATCATCGCTTATGACGTATCGAGACTTGGAAGGAATACATTAGAAGTGTTGCAGCTAGTGGAAATGTTACAGAAGAAAGGAGTTAGTGTTGTTATCAAGACTCTTGACAGTGTGGACATTACGTCACCAACTGGAAAGTTAATTTTAACTACTATGGCGAGTATTGCAGAAATGCAGCGTACAGAAATGTTAGAAAAGCAGAAAATCGGAATTGCTACGGCGAAGGCTGCTGGAAAGTATGTTGGAAGAAAAGCATCACCTGAAACCATTGCCAAGTATGAGGACGTGAAAAGAATTGTGGAGTCTAAAGCAATGTCTGTTACAAAAGCACTGAAAACTGTTGGCTTAAGTCGCACACAATACTATCGTTTCGAAAAGAAGTAGGAATTTACTTGAGGAATGGAGCTGTCTTTTCGGACTATCGCTCCTTCTTCTCATTTTGGAATATCCACACAAGTTTATCACCATCTTTGCACCTAGTTCTGAGTATTTTGTCTCACCCTAAAATGGCTGTAACGTAGACGTAGTAAGGTTTACAGAGAATTTACATTTCTCATGAAAGTCAATGTGCAACATAGTGTTTATGTTTTGGAAGTTGTTGCAAAGTCAATTCGTTTTTGAAGTGAAGACCATCTATCAATGGAGCCTTTAAAATCGTGACCATGTGTACTTTTTAATCTGTCTGCGTAATCTTTCAAAAGTGCTAATTGTGAATCGTGAGACAAAGTTACTTCTGTTCGTTTGTTTGCAGAAAGTGAAGCAGTTTTAAATCTTTGACCGTTCTCAGTTAGGAAGAAATCATTACCTAAATCGGACATCGAATATCGAATGTATGTATCTTCGAATATACGCTCCACCAGCTTAACCAGAGTGCAATCACCATCATCGTTAGTTAACTTTGGAACATGTACTAAGAAGTTGCTTTTAAAGTTGTCGTGTTCGTTGAACCTGTCTTGAAGCATATCATTAGAATGTTTGTTCTTATCGAGCTTTTGCTTATGCTGCTTGAACCTTCCTTCAATGTCGTAGCTAGAACCAATGTAATTTATGCTACAACCATAATCACCAAATGGAACATTAGAAGAAAGCACGTAAACACCGCCATACTTTTGTAAGTACCTTTTGTCTTTCTGTTCTTGCGTTATCGAAGCTGAATAAAAACCTTTATAACCATAAGTACCACCAGTAACCTCTTGAGCATCATCACCTGTTAGAACCTTGAAAATAACCTTTGCCGAATTATGAGGAGAGTTCTTTAGAGTACGCTTCACAACTATTGGAAACCTTAAATAATTAGAACCCGTTGGAGTGTTTTGTTTCCATCGTTTTCCTGTCCATGTATAGCACGTCATTAGAAGACCATTTACAAGAACACCTTTGTATAAAGTTTTCAAGTTATCGCTGTGTAGTGCTGCTGGTGGCTCCTGAATCACCACTTTGAATTTAGTACCGTTCAAGTCTTTACGTTCGTATGTTTTCGTTTTAATTGTCATTTCTCATTTCTCCATTTTGAATAGAAAGTTTATGTTTTGTCTTGCTTGTTTAAGTAGCGTTGGAGTGTCTGCATCACCATAAAAGTTATGTGCATCAAAACCTTTGAGCTGCATATCGAACCACTTAAAAGCCATCCCTTGGCGAATTAGTCCATAGTGTGAATCTTGTTTTAAGAATGGAATATCTGAATCACTTGCTTGTTCTGCTGCAACTTCTGACCATTCCAGACCATCCTTTGAAAAGTCGGTGTTAGTATTTTTCTTATATCTCGGAAAATCCCACTCATAACACTTGACCACCAGCTCATGTCCGAAGCGTTTATATAGCAAGTCTTTTATAAATTGTGTGCTAGTGGACTTATCAATTTTAGTTGGAAGTAGTTTGTTGCGAATTAGAAATAAACCGAAATTGTCACCTTGAAATATTGACTTGTTGCCATAGTGCAAATTTAATTCCGCTGGAGCTAACACCAAATTATCTTTATTGAGAAGACCCATTTTGGAAGTATCGTTCACCGCTATCTTATGGCTAATGTGAAAATTCCGTTTGGACATTCCACCACTAACAGCGTTCGCTTGACCTTGCAATTTCATCAAATGAATGTAGTGTTCGAAATCTTCCAAAGTTGGAATCACATCCAAGTGTCCAGCCCTTTTAATTTCTCTGACTATGGCGAGTCCGTAACGTGAAGTGAAGAACCTGTTGAACCTGTTATGAAGCGTTTTACAAGTGAGACATCTATCACCATCATTCTTGACTGTTTTACTTGGAGTAAGTTCTCCATTCTTATACGTTAGAACCTCAGTGCAAGAAAAATCCATAACACCTGTGCATACATGAGCTTTAGTAGCTTTAGAACCTTTCCTACATTCATCACTGCAATATTTCCCTTTTGAAGTTTTAGGAATATTCTTGCGACATGTTTTACATCTTTTACGACTCTTATTTGAAGAACCTTTTGTTAGTTTCGTTTTTCTCATAGTTCAGTTCTCCTGTTCGACTGAAAGTATCCATTTGTTTATCTAGAAGTTTGTTCACTAAATGAGTTATGGAACATCCTTCTTTATCGGCTGCTAGAGCTAATTTGTCAGCTAACCTTTGAGGAATCTTGGTTTTCATCATATCGTTATCTCCTGTTTGTTTCGGAATGTTTGCAAATGCTTTCAAGGGCTTTCCAGTTTCTCTGAAAAACTCACTAATTTGTCTCACCTAAAAATGGCTGTAACGTAGACATGACAAGGCTTACAGAGAATTGGAAAGTCTCATGAATTGAATTGTGCAACATAGTGTTTTATGTTTAAGTGTTGGAACTGCTTGAAGTGTGAATCACCATCAGAGAGACAGTGAAGTTTTTCTCAACATCTGCAAATATTATCTCATATTTAGAGCATTTAGTCAAAGTCAATTAACACATATAAAACGAGAAGTAAAGTATAATATAATGAAGTTTTATAAATTCCAGAGTATTATATTATGAAAGCATAATCGACTGCTTATATAAAGCTTCATAGTTATTTATAGTAAACTTATAGTAAATCTATAGTTAAATATGCTGTTTTACAGTAAAATTTATTGTTAATTCTGACGTGTTTTTCAGTTAAGCTATTGGAACTATTGAAGAATCCAGAAATCACCCCCCCCTGTCTGAATATTTACAATAAAACAAGGAGGAGGAAGAGAAGTAGTAGACTTTTAGAGTAAATTATTAACACTGAAATAGAGCGTGTTATGCGTGTTCCTAAAATGAAGAACCCAGTTTTGGCAAGGCGTCCAGCGCATCACCTCGCAATTTAGCGTGTCCCTAAACCTCGTTACCGTGTTCCTAAGCCTCATTAGCGTGTTCCTAAACCTCATTAGCGTGTTCCAATAAAAGAATTATCAAAAATATAGGAGAAAGGAGAGGAGTAGCTAAGTTATTGAAAGTTGGAAAATGCCACCCTTTTATAGAGAGTGTATGTTGAGGAGTGCCAGACTTTTAGAACAGTCCTTAATTCCTTCAATAATTACATAAGAAGTATGTGTGACAAATTAAGGAGAATTAAGGAGAGGCACTGAGAGAGCCGTGAGAGAGTTTTAGAGGCCTCTAGACTACCATTACATTAGGACTGCCCTTAAAGCGTCGCTACGGAGCTGTGAGAACTTCTTAAATAGCGTAGCTGTGTTCAAATAAAAGTTTTATGAAGAATCACCAGCAAAAGGAGAGGAGTAGCAAACTTAAAATAATTTTGACTTTTACTTCAAAAAATGCTACCCTTTTGTTTCACAATTCATTTGAGAAATTCTTTTCCGAAAGCCCCGTCTAGACTCTTTCAAAATTAACAATCAGAATTTACATTTTAGAAAAACTTCTTTTTCTTACTTTGTTTCGAATTCGAATTCTAAATTATGTCCTTCGGAATCTTTCATCATCTCTTCTAAGTTTATATCACTGTCAGAAATGTTTACTTTGCAAGTCCAATCACGATTCTTAAATTTTATAACATAGTCTTCGGAAGTTGGCTTAATGTATTCAACGTATCTTTTTAAAGTAGTGTTGAAATTAGCTCTATCATCATCTGAAAGTTCGAGAGTGACCCCATTAATTGAATCTGTGTCTAAAAGCGTTTGTAGAGCATTCTCAGAGACTTTAATCGAAGTTTGAATACTTTCCAACTTGTTTGTTAATATCGTTAATATGGAGCTGTCAGACGCTGTACTAATTGCTGTCACCATGTTGTCACGTTGAAGGAACAACTGTTGGAGTTCGTACTCTTTTGACTGAATTTCTGTTGTGTTATCGACCGTTGGAAGTGTCAAATGTGAAAGAGCTTTTATCACCGATTCTTCAAGTGGAGCATAATGTGTGTTTGGACGTGAACAACCTTTGTTGAACTTTTTACCATTGCAAGTTAAGTATACTTTGGAACTAGCATTCTTAGACTTTAAAACCAATGTATCACCACATTCTGGACATTTTAGTAAACCACGTAGCAAGTTTCTATAGTTTCCAGTGTTTCCACCTGTCGCCCTTCTAATTGTACTGTTTGCAGACTGCCATAATGTTTCTGAAATGACCGTTGGAAAGTAGCTTGGAATGACATCACCGACTGGAACATTTATGCGTTTACCATCTTTCATTTGTGTTGTGTGTGGCTGAAAATCACCTAAGACTTTGCGCTGAGTAATTAAGTTTTTAATACCTGTTTTATTCCAGAATTTACTTCTCCCGCTAATGTTAATAATACCCTCTGAGTTTAGTGTTTTTGCTATAGTTTCAAATCCGAGTCCACCAGCTTTCATTGTGAATATGCGTTCTATTAAAGTTGCAGCATCTTTTTTAAGAGGGAAGGAATTAGACCTTTTATCAAATGTCAACCAAAATGGAGACTGTGTTGTAAATTTGTCACCATTTGAAAGAGAGTCCCTTTTGAGTTTCATGTTATCTCGAATACGTTCTGACTTTTGAAGGCTTTCTCTGTAAGCTAAATTGAGTGCTACTGTCAGAAGTATGTCACTGCTCAAGTCGTTTTCTTCATCGTGTTTGACTATCAAATTGTACTTGACAATTGCAATATTAATTTTTAGTTCTAGTAATGTAGTTATAAGTTTTCTTGCTTGACGTGTTGGAAGTCTACTTAATCTGTCTGGAGCTTCAATCACTAATAAGGAATCAGGAGCTATAGACCCATCTTTCACCGAAGCTATAAATTGACCTAAGCCACCATCACCCGTTAAGTTCTTACCATAGAAACCACTTTTACCACTATCTGTTATTGTGTCCGCTAAAGTGTATTCTGGAAATTGTTTCAGGAAATTCATTGCAAGTTCAGTCTGTCGTGTGAGTCCTTGACCGTCTGTAGCTTGTTGAAGCTTGGAGACCCTGTTGTACAAGTATGCTTTCTTCATTTTGAGTTTAATCTGAAATTGAAATAAAGTCGTATTGTACATGGAGTTCTATTGTGAAACCATCAAAAGATGAATGCACGCCTTTGCTTTTCATTAACGACAAATTAGTTGCATGGGGTGAAGACACTTACCAACAATATCTTGATTCTGAGGTAACGTTATAATTGTTGTACTCTGTTAAGCTTATTGGTTATCACTGCATGTTATATTGAATATCTAATTTTCAATATTCGATATAATATGTACTGGATGATCACAAAATACCTATTGACGGCTGCCGTGGTCGTTGCAATTTCCGAAGTTGCTAAAAGAAGTGATCGATTAGGCGCATTGCTTGCAGCCTTACCTATGGTAACGATTTTGGCCTTAATCTGGATGTACGTAGAAGGCCAGAGCACAGAAAAACTTAATAACCATGCTTGGTACACCTTTTGGTACGTTGTCCCTACCCTCCCCATGTTTTTAGCATTTCCGTTTTTACACGCCAGATTTAGCTTTTGGGTAACACTCGGTTTTTGTGCTTTAATTTCTATCGTTTGTTATTTTGGGTTTGCTGTATTTGTAAAGTTATTCGGGATAAATTTGCTGTAAATATCCAGTTATAACTATGATCAAATCACAATAAATAACCTGTTAATTGCAATTGCAAAACAACTTTCAATAGCTATACTCAATTGGTTACTTTAACAGAGGAATTTGACTCATGTTACGTACGACTTCCAATAAAAAAGCGCTATTCTCCCTGATGATAGCACTTTTTTCTCTACCAGCTTTGGCTGATGATTCAACAGTAAAAATCAACTGCGTTAAAGCACAAGACTTCAAAGGGTTAAAAGGTTCGGGCACGTCAGATCAACCATACATTATCCCTGTTAACTCATGCCTTCGGCTTGATGGCAATAATGGTAAAACCTACCAATTTTCTTTGCCTTTTACTAAAGAGTCATTTAAAGGAGGGGATAGATTACACATCGAAGCCACCTCATTTAAATCCCAAGGTTGTAAAGATGGATTAACCTCGTGTGGAGATACTCAAATTACGCCAAACTTAAAAGTTACTCCCAAATTAGATCTATTCCAAACTGAATTAGCTTCTGGTTTTTTTTCAGGCATAACAAGTTTAGAACCAGGGTTTACGACTTATAAAATTCAAGCATCAACGAAAGCTGAAACCTTAAACGTGACCATCGCAACTAAAGGGCAGCCTGTCGAGAATAATTACGCCAACCCAGCGCTTAGTGATAATTAAAAATTAAGGAGCTAACGCTCCTTAATTTCGATTTCTCCTACAATAATATAATGCACTATCGACTCGGTGAAAGAACTTCTAGTACCTCGACACAAAAGTTATGATTGATTGAGGTTCGCATAAGCTTTTGTGAATTTTTCACGTGCGCCGTCAACATTAAACATCCAGTTTATGCTTGCCTGAGCATCGTTTCTTCGCTCTTCCCAAGCAGATAATTGAGCATGCAGCATTTCCCAACTTTCAATTCGACGATCTAAGCATTGTTGATTCATATTACCGATTTCTATTTCAACCATATTGAGCCAACTGGCATGTTTAGGTGTGTAATGAAATTCAAGTTTATTTAAGATCCTTAATGCCTCTTCGGGCTTAAATGCTTTATACAAAGAGCCTGCCGTATGTGTCGTGTAATTATCCATTACTACATGGACTTTATGTGCGTCTGGATAGTGTTCATCTACAAGTTCTTTCATGCACTGAGCGAAATCTACCGCTGTCTTACTCTGTGTGGCTTTGGCTTTTCTCCAGCCTCTGTGACGGTCGAAAAACATAAAAATATTAGCCACACTAACCCGCTTGTATTCATAGTCAATTCTAGCGGGTTGACTTGATTTCACAGGGGATGGCGGCGCAACATCTGAAACCAATTGCTTCATCGCTTCATCAAAATTAACCACTGGCTCAGCTGAATCTTCAGGCCGAGCATAAACATCTAAAATGTGTTCCATCTGTGCGATATAATTTGCATTCATATTGCCGACACACCACATTTTCTTCTGCTATGGCTTTAAGTCGTTTTCTTTAAAACGTCTTCGTACGGTTTCTGTTGAAACGTCATCGATTTCAGTTAAGGCTACAAATTTTTCTGTGATTAAACTTAGCGTCCATCGGCAAAGTCCTTCAGGTGGTTTGCTGCAAGCTAAGGCAATTAGCAAGGCTTCTTGGTTGCCATCTAAACACCGAGGCATTCCGCTTCGAGCCCCATCATTCAAGGCAGCGTCAAGACCTTCTTCAACAAACCGTTTCTTTGTTCTATAAATGGTTGCTGTACCAACATTAAGCGCTGAGGCTATTTCTTTATCTTGGCTCATTCTATTGTTCGACATTAACAAGATGTTGGCTCGTTTCAATTTTCTAGCCGATGTTTTTCCTTTAGCAATCAAGTCGACGAGTAACGTTTTTCCTTCATTTGAAAGCTCTACTAAATATTTGATGTTCATGGCATTATGGTGATAGTTAACAATCACCATAATTGATCACAAAATGAGAAATAAGTCGATCCCCGTATCAGAAAAAATGCCATTTACTAAGAAACAAGGTCAGTATTTAGCGTTCATAAAAATGTACATGAAATTAAATAAAATTCCACCTGCACATACTGATTTTCAAGATTATTTTGGTGTTACTCCACCAACGGTTAATCAAATGATAAAAACACTGGAGAATAAATGATTAATCAAAAAGAAAGTGAAAACTGCACGAAGTATTTCAGTGCTTGTTCCAACTGAATTAATACCAGATTTAGTGTGAGTTCAATCGATCATCTTCATTGTGTTTGGGTACTAGATTACTGTATTAGCGAATGATTGAAAATTATACTTAGGCCATAACTCAATACTGAGGCTTAATACTATGGCTGCTTCCAGCGCATCAATTTCTTTAAGAGATCTTGCTGCTTCTTCATACTTTCCAACGTGCAATGCTGCAGGAATAGAACCATCGGCAGCTGTAGGTAAATTTGCGATAGTAAAGCTTTACTTGAAAGCTGATGATAACGTTTATGAATTAAGACATGTTGATGGCTCATCAAGGTTTGTAAAGCTGGGGGGTACTGAAAAAGCTGACATTAACAAGTTTTTCGAGGACACTATTAAGAATGAATCGAAACCAAAATCGGAAACACAACCGAAAAAAGAAACTGACTTAAAATCTTATACGGCTACGCCTGACTCTTCTACACAAATATTATGGAAATTGAACTTATTATCGTTTCGTTGATCTGATCAGTAAATTACACTAGATAAGGCAACGCATCATGTCAATTTTCAACCAAGATCTATGGTCAAAAAATCACTTTGAAAACGCAAAAACAGGTGATGAACGAAGAACTCAACGGTTAGTCGAGACAGCGGCAGATATGGCTCGTTGTAGCGGAAAATCAATCGCTTTATCATGTCAGGGGGATGAAGCAAAACAAGAAGGAGCTTATCGTTTGATACGTAATGACAAGGTTGCCCCAGAAACTATCCGCTGCTCAGGATTTGATTATACCGCTGAACAAGCCCAGTCCTATTCAGAAATCCTAGCCGTAGATGACACGACCTCATTAAGCTATAAGCACCAAGTCGCCTCAGAGTTAGGAAAACTTGGAAGCGTAAAAGATAAAGCCCGTGGTTGGTGGGTTCATTCAACGCTATTACTAGACAGTTATACAACAAAAACTA
>NZ_JAFEUN010000079.1 GCF_016900895.1 Parashewanella hymeniacidonis | reverse complement strand
TTAAGCTTGTCGATGAGTCCTGCGGCAATACCGAGGTGATCTAATGGAATACTTCTAATTTCTGCGGCTGTAATCATAGAAAGACTCAGAAACTGAATAAGTAGGTAATTATGCTTAAAATGTAACCGTTCGTCTGTGATCTATTCGCTATATGTGTTGTGATCTTTCTACCTAGGTTTCCTGTGAGTAATTATTGTTGAATGTTAGGAGATCTCTGTGCGAAATGTCAGAATAAGTTCAATTTATGTCAAATTTGTGTAGAAGAGTCAGAATCTAAGTTGTTTCCATGAGGTGCTAAATGAATTATCAATTTGTAGACCTGACTGCTGTAAAAATTTTGAAGTAAGTGATGGAAGCTGAAGTGAATTCATGTCAATATTTACTTGAGAGTTAGTGTGTTATTGTTTTTGTCTTTGTCTAAGCAACAAGATTATAACACATTAACGCTCGTCTTTTATTTATATATCAACCACATACAGATTTAAATGTGTCAATTTTGAACTCCGAAACTTGAGTAAATAAAATGGATATGAAATCTGATGAAGAGGGTTATTTAAAGTACAAATTAGGTTCTCTTCGTGGAGTTAGATTGAAGCTAAACCCTTTATTTAGGCAATTTACTTTGGTACATAGAAATGTAGATAGCTCATTTCGCAATTTTATACCCATGATACTTGAAGATGCATGTTTCAGGACTTTTTCAGCGCCAATTCTTTGAGGCGCATTAGCGAAGGAATATCGGGATTCTTTCGAGCTAATGTAACAAAGAATAATTGTCGCTGAGAAGTCCACGAAGTGCGAGTTGCACAGCGTGTTACTCTGTGTTGCCAGTGCTAACAATAGCTCACTATTGCCGCACACTGTTGCCTTGATTGACAAGCTGTGCATTCTCGCTGAAATCGAGCATCTTCAGGTATCATAATGGGTATATAGAGACATAAAAAAGCCCAATACAAAATTGGGCTTAAATATATTTTCTTTAGTGATATCGATTATAGCCTTTCTAAAACTGCATCAGTAAAATCTGTAGTACCATGGGTACCACCTAAATCACGTGTTGTTCGGTCGCCTGACTCAATAACATCAGCAACAGCATTACGGATTTTGTCAGCTTTATCAGCCATGCCTAAGTGCTCAAGCATTTGGATAGAAGCTAAAATAACGGATGTTGGGTTTGCTAAGTTTTTACCTGCAATATCAGGAGCACTGCCGTGAACGGCTTCAAAGATTGCAGCATCCTTACCAATGTTAGCACCAGGAGCCATACCTAAACCACCAACAAGACCAGCGCATAAATCAGAAAGAATATCGCCGAATAAGTTCGTTGTAACAATCACATCGAAATTTTCAGGATTCATCACTAATTTCATGCACGTTGCATCAACGATCATTTCTTCAGTTTCGATATCAGAGTAACGCTCACCCACTTCTCTAGCAACTTTAAGGAATAAGCCTGAAGTTGACTTCATGATGTTTGCTTTATGAACAATCGTAACTTTTTTACGGTTTTCATTGCGAGCAAGTTCATAGGCGAAAACAGCAATTTTTTCTGCGCCTTCACGAGTGATGATACTTGTTGCTTCAGCAGTACAACCGTCGTCAGAAACTTTTTGCCCTAGACCTGAATACATACCTTCAGTGTTTTCACGAACAGTAATGATATCGATATCTTTATAACGCGCTTGTGTACCGTTAAGTGAAAGTACTGGGCGTACATTCGCATAAAGTGAAAACTTTTTACGAAGTGTAACGTTAATAGAAGTAAAGCCACCGCCAACGGGTGTGGTTAATGGGCCTTTCAAAGTTATCTTGTTTTTTTCTATTAGATCAAGTGTTTTCTGAGGTAATAACTCATCGTGTTTTTCCAGAGCAACTAAACCTGCATCAGCAAATTCATATTCAAAATCACAGCCAACTTTATCTAAAATTTTCAAAGCTGAATCAATAATGCTAGGACCAATTCCATCACCTGGAATTACGGTAATTGTACGTTTTGACATTTAAAATCCTTGGACAACGTTGTCGTTACTACTTTTATGCTCAATATCGACCCCGTATTATTATCTGTATCTCTACTGAGCTTGTACCTGAGGTATGACCACGTATTGTAAACAAATTTCACATTTTTTTACAGCGGATAGTGAGCAAGATCGAATAATTAATGATTTATTTGAAGTTTGTTTGCGGTCTATCAAAGGCTATAAAGGTAAACAAAGTTTAATGCGATTTGCTTGTTAATTAATACAATTTTGTTGAAACTTAAATTATATAAGTGAATTAAGGATTTATTTATGCCTTTCTTTAGCCCTACATTAACAGTTTATGGCACGATGAAGTGGACTTCTTCTGAACATAGAAGAGGGAAAGAGCTGTATATGATCAGTAATATGAAGGAGCAAGTTAAAGATGTATTAAATAAGAAACGAACAAGTAATGAAAGGTATGTTTCAGCGAAGTTTTCTTTCACCTGTGACAGTGATGGAAGAAAAACAACAAAAACTTATAAGATAACGGCCGATTTTAATGATCCTGCAAATCTAAGAGTTAAAAGGACTGGATTTAAAGCTGCTATTGTTAGCTTTTTCTGTTTTGGGGGGAAATTATCCAGTAAGTTGGCAGAAGTGCTTGTTCAATATATACATCCTTTATCAAGCGGAAGTCTAAGTTCGCAAAGCGCAAGTTCGAATACTGTTTCTTCCCAGAGACGAACATCAGTGGCGGAGCAATCTGATGGCAGTTCTCAGCAAGATGTTTCGCTTCATCACCCTTCGAGTAGACCTTTACCTGTTTCTTCCTCTAATAGTGATGTTATTTCGCCTGAAAATATTCAAGTACAACCTCACCACTTGAAATTTCTGTCTGGTGCAGAAAAAGATTATGACGGTAAACCATTATGTGATCGTTTTTTATATCTAGGCTTGCTATTGGGGATGACGCTTGAGGATATCATCGCCAGGGCACTGGATATAAAGAATCAGTCTGAAAGTAATGATAAAAGAATGAAAAGAATCACCCATTTTGCTATTGAAGCAGGGTTTACTTGCAGGGAGTTTTACCATTTACTAGAAATGACAAGAACAAAGAGTTGTGTTCAAATTAATAGGGCAATCGATAAGGTGGGAATCGAACGTTCACTTCCATTACCGCAAGAGTCAGAAGAAAAATTAAACAAATTAGATTCAAAATCACAATTAGTGGACTTTAGGAAGCTTGTAGCTGTCAAAGTTGAAGGAGAGAGAGGGAAGCATGAAAATGTAAATATACTTGAGGCATTGCTACTCAGAACAACTCATGTTGCCCTCTCTTTTAATATAGATAATCACAGGCTTGAACAATTAAAAGCGGACTCAAATAATGATGATTATGTTTTATTGGCTTTGATACTTTGTGAAATAAAAATTAACAACCCTAACTTATCTTGGCAACAGTTCCGAGATAAGTTACATTCAAATCAATACCTTCAAAAAGATACAAGCTTATTCTCTGCACTTGATACATTGTGTTAAAAAATATGGCCGTATAAAAACTTACAAAATACAATTATTTTCTTAATTACTACTCTTCTCCTGAATCTGTATAATCATATAACCCATTATGAATAACTATAAGAGAGGATAAGGTGAAGCTCACTAGTCTTGCTGCTGCGATATTAATCTCAGCCTCCATTACTGCAGCGCCTTCAACCCAAGCTGCCAAGCCGATTTCTTTAACTGACATCATGCACTTCGAATCGCTAAAAAGACCTGTTATTGCAGACAATGGTATTACTTTAGCTGTTGAAGCTGCGCCAGATCGTGGTGACAGTAAAGTGATTGTTAAGCTATTAAATAGCGAAAAGACGTTCGATATAAAAGGTGCAGCTAAACCAAAAGTTAGCTCTGATGGTCGTTTTGTCGCAATGGTTAAAAGTGTGCCACTGTTAGACTCTGAAAAAGCGAGTAAAAAAGAAAAGAAAAAGCTAAAAGCTGGCCTGATCTTACTTGATACTCAAACGGGTGAGCAAAGCACTTTTGAAAAAGTAAAATCATTCGCTTTTAATAAACCCGGCAGCCATCTTATTATTCAATTTGATAGCCCAGTTAAGCAAGATAAGAAAGCGGATAAGAGTGACAAAGAAAAAGCGAAATCAGACGTAAAAGTTGATAAGTTTGATAAAGGCTTTCCTGTTCGTTTAGTTTCTCTATCGAACAAATCAGAAAAGAACTTTAAACAGGTTACTAACTATCATTTTAGTGAAAATGGTGCAGAGTTCGTTGTTGCTGAAAATGATATTCAATCAGCTTCGCACCAACTTAGTTTTGTCGATTTAGCTACAGATAAATCATATAAAATCTTCTCATCAGACACTATGCAAATCGGCGAAACAGCCGTTGCAAATAACGGTGAGTGGTTAGCGTTTACGACGGGTAATGCCGATGATGCACCTTATGGACGTGAGTATCACCTAAATCTATTCAATTTAAGAACTCAGCGAGCTAGCAAGGTTGAAAACTCTAATGAGTGGAAATTGAATCGTTATTCAAAGCTGAACTTCTCAAAAAATAGTGAGCAACTTTTATTTGGCCGCATTCCAGAAGTGAGCCAGCAGTTGTCTGTCCCTAAAGTGAAAAGTGAGAGTGACCTTTATAGTGAAGACGTTATTACTGGGCAGAAGAACCTAAGAGTTTGGAATGGTGAAGACCCACTCATCAAGCCAAATGAAGTAAAGCAATATAAAAAAGAGCTTAAGAGAACTTATTTAGCGAGTCTTAACCTAGAGTCTCAGAAAGTTATTCAGCTTGCAGATCTTAATGTCCCTGAAGTTACGGTTACCGATTCTTCTGATATTGCAATCGGGCAATCAAATCTTCCGTATCGTAAAATGATCACATGGGCAGGCTTTTATCGAGATGTTTATCTCGTAAATAAAAGTACGGGTAAAAAGAGCAGAGTACTGACCCAATATCCAACCTACTGGAAACCAAGTTTGTCACCGAATGGCCAATACATGGCTTATTATCGTCAAGGTCAAATCTATCTTTATGATGTTGCAAAAAAAGCTCGTAAAAACGTAACTGAAAAGCTAGGCGTAGGCTTTGCAAATGAAGATCATGATTATCCATCTGCTGCACCGGGTTATGGTTTTGGACCTTGGGTAAAAGGTCAAAATTCAGTATTAGTTTACGATAAATATGACGTTTGGAAGCTGGATGCAGAAAGTGGAAAAATGACTAACCTGACCAAAGGTCAAGGTCGTAAACATGGTGTGCAGTATCGGGTTACAGGGTTACCAAAAAAAGACGTTCCAGTACAGTTAGCGGCAAACCAGCCAGTGCTATTGAAAGGATATAATGAACGTACTAAATCCGATGATTTTTATCGTTTAAATTTAGCTGGTGGCGTTAAGCAATTGACCTCTGAACCAGTCAAAATTAAAGTGCTTGCTAGAGCAAAAGATGCAAATACTTTAGTGTACTCAAAAGAGCGTTACGACTTATTCCCAGATCTATATACCTCTAACTATCTGGAGCCACAGCAAGCGACTCAACAGACGTTTTTAAATAAACAGACTAAAGCGTTTGATTGGGGACAAGCAGAATTAGTGCATTGGACCAATGGTGACGGTAAACCTCTAGACGGTGTGTTAATCAAGCCAGCTAACTATAAGCAAGGACAGCGTTTACCTGTCTTAGTCTATTACTATCGCTTTATGAGTCAGCGTTTACATGCTTTCCCACAAATGAAAATTAACCATCGTCCTAATTTTGAATGGTATGTAGAGAACGGCTATGCGGTCTTTTTACCGGATATCCGTTTTGAAGTTGGATACCCTGGACCATCATCAGTGCAAGCACTTGTTTCTGGTGTTCAGCATCTAATCAACCTTGGTATTGCAGATCCTAAAGCCATTGGTATTCAAGGCCATTCTTGGAGTGGTTATCAAACTGCTTATGCCGTTACTCAGACCAATATTTTTAAAGCCGCAGTCGCCGGAGCACCAGTATCGAATATGACAAGTGCTTACAGTGGTATTCGCCATGGCAGTGGTTTAGCGCGCCAGTTTCAATATGAAACAGGACAAAGTCGTATTGGAGAAAGTTTATTTGATGCACCACAAAAGTACATAGAAAACTCCCCAGTATTTTATGCCGAGCGCATTCATACGCCGATGATGATCATGTTTGGCGATAAGGACGATGCAGTACCATGGGAGCAAGGTATAGAGCTTTATTTAGCGATGCGCCGTGCAGGTAAAGATGTTGTGTTTTTGCAGTATCAAGATGAGCCTCATCACTTGAAGAAGTACCCAAACAAACTGGATTACACCATCAAGATGAAACAATACTTTGACTATTATTTAAAAGGAGCGCCTGCACCTAAATGGTTAACTAAAGGTGAAGCGTATTACGAGTATAAAAAGGATTAAGAGCTAACTCGTTAAGTAAAGCCTGAAGATACTCAGGCTTTACTTTCTCATTAGGTAAATGTGTTAGTTTCCGAATGGTGTCTCTGATTGCTTTTTACTATCGGAAATAAATTTATTTAATATGACTTCTAAATCTATCCCATCTACAATAGTTTTTACGCTCGGTTTAATTAGCACTAAGTACGTTCCATTCTGCACAGTTTTAACTTTATTTTCAGGTGTATTCTTGACTATTTGACAGGCAGTAAATAGACCAATACTTTTAGATTTACAGCTATCTGCAGTAACTGCATCATCAGGTGTAGGGTAATCCGATAAACTCTCATTCTGAGATAATCGCGCATAAATTCCGCCACCATTACCTAAACTATAATGATCTTGTGATTCAACAATTAATGCTTCAGCTTTAGGCGTTATTTCAGGAACGGTAATCTGTACATAGATTCCCTGAGTATGTTTTGAATATCCAGATAGCGTAAATCGGCAAGAAGCATTAGAAGGACTCCCTTGGTACTTAGGAGTATTAGCTAAATTTATAACAAAAGGGTTATCTTTTTCTCCTGTTGTGTTTTTTAAAGAAACAGGAAGAAACGAACTGCATTGTGTTGTCTGAGCGAATGAAGGGACAGTGAACCCTAAACCCAACACTAAAATTATAGGTGACCAAAGTTTTTAAAGCATACTATTAATTCCTCATCGTCATTTTCAGCTATAAAGCCTAGCTAAGGAATCAAAAATGTCCTATTAACAAAAGTTAATGTTAAGCTTTTAAGAATTTCAATGACTTGAAGAATATTAAAAACAATTACTCTAATAAATATGTAACTAAATCAAAGCTATTTATTCTTTTTTAATTTATTTTTTAGCGTAAATCTAGACTCGGTACCGTTGAATAAACGGATAATATTGTCTTTATGCCGAATCAATATAAGTAAGCTCAACATAGATACTGGAATGGTAAATCTATCATCAAGCATAGAAGTCAAAATTGGAGCCAGTAAGGCTGCAGTTAAAGAGGCTACAGAAGAATAGCGAGTGATTAATATCATAACTAACCAAGCCGCCATTAAGTAGAGCGCTAAATATTCTCCAATCGGTGCCATTGCACCAAAAGCGGTGGCAACTCCTTTTCCACCTTTAAAATCGAAAAAGATAGGGAAAATATGCCCAAGACACGCAGCAACAGCAACTAATCCTAGTGATATTGAATCAATGTTGAGCTTGTAGCCGATGTAAGTTGGCAAAGCCCCCTTCAGCATATCGCAAAACAAAACCATAGCAGCAGAGCTTGCTCCGCCTATGCGTAAAACATTGGTAGCACCAGGGTTGCCTGAGCCTTGCGTTCTAGGATCCGGCAGCCCTTTTAAGCGGCACACTAATACTGCAGATGATATTGAGCCAAGAAGATAGGCTGCAATAAGCATGCATAGGGTTACGGCGATGACACTCAACATGGTTTCCTTACGCTTGTTAATGTATTATCACGCCACAAAAATGTGGTTAAGGTTCGCTGCTGACAATGAATTTGCAAAATTAAGCTCATTTTTACGACTGAAAAGCATTTTATTCTGTTTTAACACCATTTGGCTCATTATCCTACTCGTGTTTTTAATGAGTAGAAAGTACAAAATGGTTTTTATATACAGGGCAATAAAATAGCAATTTTTTTAATAAACGGCAGCAGTATAACTAAAAATATCCAGATGTCTTATTAGACCTCTGTATAGAAGGAGTTTTAATGGATAAAGTCTTTATAAATCAATTGCAGGTTGATACCGTTATTGGTATTTATGATTGGGAAAAAGAAATCCAACAAAGTTTATTTTTAGATTTAGAAATGGATTGGGACATTTCTCGTGCTGCAAAAAGCGATGACTATCAATATGCACTTTGCTACGAAACTGTATCGAACCGTCTCATTGAGCTTGTTTCTGAAAAACCAATCGAGCTCATAGAAACAGTCGCTGAGTTAGTTGCTTGCTGTTTACTCGACGAATTTCACGTGTCTAAAGTAATGGTTACCGTAAACAAGCCCGGTGCAGTTAAGCAAGCTGCTAACGTTGGCGTAAAAATTATTCGTACTAAGAACTTGTAATAATGGCAAAGATTTATATCAGTGTTGGCAGTAATATTGAGCCTGAAACTAATATTAGGCAAGGTGTTCAACAATTACAGGCATTATTTGAAGAGCTTGAAATATCTTCGATATATTTAAGTGAAGCTATTGGCTTCGATGGTGGTGATTTTTATAACTTTGTCATTGGCGCAGAAACTGCAGCTTCAATTGCAGATGTGAGCTCGGCACTTCGAGAAGTAGAGATTGCAAACGGGCGTTTGCCGAATGCTGTTAAGTTCAGCTCACGTACGCTCGACCTCGATTTATTACTTTATGATGATGTAATTTGCCAAGAACCTGTGCGTTTGCCACGTTCAGAAATTGCATTTAATGCGTTTGTTTTATGGCCACTTGCTGAGATTGCTCCCGATGTTATTCATCCAGAACTGAACGAGAGCATGTTGTCGCTGTGGAACAAATACGACAAATCAGCGCAAGTTTTACGTCCGATAACGTTTAATTGGGACGATTAGGATTTTTATGGATACCTTTCAAGTTATTATTCTTGCTCTAATCCAAGGGCTTACCGAGTTTTTACCGATTTCAAGTTCTGCGCACTTGATTCTTCCTGCACAGATTCTTGGCTGGCAAGACCAAGGTTTATCGTTTGATATTGCGGTAAATACCGGTTCATTATTGGCAGTGATTATCTATTTTAGGAAAGAAGTCTGGCAATTATTAACGGCTTGGCTAACGAGTGTTTTTAAGCAAAAACATTCTGCAGACAGTAAATTAGCGTGGTGGATCATTTTAGCTACAATACCGGCTGTAGGTTTTGCTCTGCTGTTCAAAGATTATGTAGAAACCGTATTTCGCAGTATTGAAGTGATTGCGGCAACGACCATCATTTTTGGTTTACTGCTATGGCGGGCTGACAAGCTCACACATAAAGATTTAACGGAATATCAAACTGGCTGGAAGAAAGCGTTAATTATCGGTATTGCCCAAGCGCTTGCGATGATCCCAGGCACTTCAAGATCTGGTGTAACCATCACAGCAGGTCTTGTCCTAGGATTGAGTCGACAAGCTGCGGCTCGATTTTCATTCTTAATGGCAATCCCTGTTGGCTTTGGCGCTGCTGTTTTCCAAGCGAAAGACTTTGCTGAAACCAGTCATGCTATTGATTGGCACGCATTAATCCTTGGCACTTCAGTTTCATTTATTTCTGCTTATGTTTGCATTCACTACTTTTTAAAACTCATCAGCCGAATGGGTATGACACCATTTGTTATTTATCGTTTGGTGTTAGGTGCAGTGTTATGCGGAGTTATTTGGTTAGGGTAGAGGGTATGGTGACAACATAGAATATTGTTGTCACACGAGGAACTGTCCCTAAATACACTACAGTGTAGTGTGGAAATTATTTAGGGACAGTTCCTTAAAGCATGACATATTACTTCTTATAACGAGTAGCCATGTTATCTAAACGGTCGTTAGCGCGCTTAGCTTCAGCGTGAGCATCCATAGCAGCTGCTTTTGAGTCGCGGCTGTTTGAGCTCAATTGGCCTTGATCTGATTTAAGAGAGTTAACTTCAGCAGTAAGTTGGTCAACTTTGTTGCCTAGGTTGTTAACGCTTTCTTGTAGGGCAGAAGTGTTTGCACAGCCACTTAAAAGAGCAGTAAGTGCAAGACCAGCGATTGTCAGTACTTTTTTGTTCATGGAAAAAATCCTTTACATGGAGGTTGGATTAAGTGCTTCGATTACAAAAAGTTGCAACCGTAACGAACTAATTATGTCATAAACAATCTAAGTTGCCATGATTTAATCAGATTGGCTAAAACTAAACCAATAAATGCTTGATTGCAAGCTAGCTTTTCGTTGTGATCTTATAATATCTATTCTTTTAATATAATCTTAAATACTTTTACATTTCATTTTCTTAGCTGTAATTTTTTGTTGCCTTAAATTGCGAGATTACTTGCTCTCGTTGACGTTGCAATTCATCTTTAATTTGTGACCCTTTCAGCCCAGTATTAACAATGGCTTTTACATCTATTTCATTGGCAATATTAAAGCAGTTTTGTATGTAATCCATTTGCGGATATTCATGATTTTCAAATCCTGTTCTTCCCCGAATATCGGCTTTACATGACAATAACAGTTGCTCTAGGCGATGTGGTTTACGCCAGACGTCCATTTTATCGAACATTTTCAAAATAGTTGCAGGCTTCAATTCCATTGCCGTGTGAATATTTTGGTGCAGATCACTGACGATAATAGCGAGATCACGATACTCATTCGGTACTCTCAGCCTTTGACTGAGTGATTTAATGATCGAAATGCCTTTTTGACCATGACCATGATGTTTAGGTAAGTGGGCTTTTGGGCTGGCGGCTTTACCCAAATCATGAACAAGAGAAGCGAAGCGCACTTGCTTATCTTCAGTCAGCATTGCTGCTTGGGCTAATACCAGCAAAGTGTGAATACCAGTATCAATTTCAGGGTGCCACTTCTCTGGTTGTGGGATGCCAAAAAGAGCATCAATTTCTGGAAATAGTGCGTTAAGCGCACCACAATTTTTTAAGATTTGGAAATAGATTTGAGGCTGGCTATAGCTGAGAGCTTTTTCTGTTTCTACCCAGACACGTTCAGCGCTTAATTCTGTTAATTCGCCTGATGTTGATATTTCTCTCATCAAGGAAAGCGTCTCTGGTGCGATAGTAAATCCCAATTTGGAAAACCGAGCTGCAAACCGAGCGACTCGAAGCACTCTTAATGGATCTTCAACAAAAGCATCTGAGACATGGCGTAATATTCTATTATCGAGATCTTGCTGGCCATTATATGGATCTACAAGTTCGCCACATTCATCTTTTGCTATGGCGTTAATGGTTAAATCACGTCTGAGTAAGTCTTCTTCAAGAGTAACTTCTTGAGAAGCATTCACAGTGAAACCAATATAACCAGATCCTGTTTTTCGCTCTGTTCTTGCAAGAGCGTACTCTTGCTTAGTTTTAGGGTGTAAAAAGACAGGGAAATCTTTACCAACTTGTTGATACCCAAGTTCAAGCATTTGTTTAGGCGTGCTACCAACCACGACAAAATCTTTATCTTTGACTTCTAAGTCTAATAAGGCATCTCTGACGGCCCCGCCAACTAAGTAAATGTTCATCTGTGTCTAAGCTTCTAATTTCAATAATGTTAAGTTTATCATTGTTTGTCAGGGGCTGTTTATCTTTCAGGCTTGAATCTTGTGCTATTTGAGCGTTTGTCTGTCAAGGCATGAACTATGAAGTTGAGCCATTTAATGAATGACTCATAAAGAAGAACTGTGAACGCTCAAAAATATCGGAAACAGCGTAAATTGGTTATTTCTGCTGCGTTATCGCTTACTTATTTGGAGAAACCAAACCGCACAAGCAACGCCTTGAATAAAGCAACCAATTTATCGCTGAAAAAATGATCACGAAAGATAAACCGTCCCTAAACAATTCCTAATTTTTTAAGATAATACTTTGACAATAAAAGGACTTAGCCTTAACTTGTTGGCAGTTCAAAATGATAAGGTTCAACTTTATATGTATCAGTCGTTTTACGGATTAAATGACAGCCCGTTTTCAATTGCACCTAATCCTCATTATTTATTTTTAAGTGATCGCCATCGTGAAGCGTTAGCGCACTTAAAATATGGTCTTGGTGAAACCGGAGGATTTGTTCTGCTAACGGGGGAAGTCGGCACAGGTAAAACAACGGTTTCTCGATCGTTATTAAAACAGTTACCAGAAAACACTGATACAGCATTCATCTTGAATCCAGCGTTAACAGAATTAGAGCTGTTAGCGACGCTTTGTGATGAACTTGGGGTTGAATATGAACAGAATCCCTCGTTAAAACAGCTAACCGATAAAATCAGTGCCTTTTTACTCAATAATCATAAAAAAGGCCGTGATACATTATTAATCATCGATGAAGCGCAGCATTTAAAAGCTGAAGTTTTAGAACAGTTAAGATTACTGACGAATTTGGAGACGGATACTAAAAAATTACTGCAAGTGATTTTAATCGGTCAACCAGAACTGCAAATATTATTGAAACGTCGTGAGCTAAGACAATTAGCTCAACGAATTACTGCTCGTTATCATTTACTTCCGCTTTCAGAGCAAGAGATTGCCTTATACGTTCAGCACCGTTTACATGTGGCTGGCAGAGAAGAACCATTATTTACGCGCAAAGCCATTAAATATTTACATCGACAAAGTGGCGGTATTCCCCGACTAACTAACCTGCTTTGTGAACGTGCTCTTATGGCCGGGTACGCCCAATCTAAGACACCGATTGATCATAAAATGATTATGTTAGCGTCGGCAGAAGTCTTAGGTGAGGATCTTGAACAAAAGCGTTCAATATGGCCTTACTTGGGCGCTGTTGGAGTATTCGGATTTATTTTTGCTGCAACCTATGCCTTTTTCAGTTATGAATCTGATCCTGCAAAAGTGATCACAGCAAAAGAAGAAATCAAAGCTGAAGAGAGTCAGCCTCAGACAAAGACACAAACATTGATTAAAACTGAACCCGAAAAACAACAGCAAAAAAGTTTTGATGAAAACTCAGAGATTCTTACTCAAGCCATCAACCACAGCCGAGATATAAAAACATCTTTTGCGGTTCTATTTGGTTTGTGGGGCAAAGTACCTTACCAGAACCTAACGCCATGTCAGGGCGCACAATTACAAGGGTTGGATTGTCATCAACAACAAGGTGGATGGAAAGTACTGACCGCGATTAATTATCCTGCATTGTTGTACTTTAGAAATCTTGATGACAAGCCTTTTTATGGTGCGGTCATTGCTCGTGATGGTCAACGCTTGAAGCTTCAGTTTGCAGAACAGCAAATTTGGATCACCAGAAGCTGGTTTGAACAACATTATGCTGGAACGTTCGAATTACTATGGCATAAGCCACAAGTGACGCAGAGTGAGATAAATCAGAATGCGTCTTCTGAAGACGTGCAATGGTTAGAAAATCAATTGGCAAAAGTTAATCATCGAGCTCCAAGAATGGTGGACTATTTCGATGTTAATCTAAAGAAAGAGCTCATGCAGTTCCAACAACGTCATGGATTGAAAGCAGACGGCATTGTAGGTAGACAAACTTTTGTACAGCTTAACCTCTATGCAAGTTCTGAAGGTCCAAGATTAACCAATGCGGCGGGGATGTAGTCAGTTATGTCAATTTTATTAGATGCAGTTACTAAGAGTAAGCAGCAACAAACCGATGTAATCGATCCCGCTTTAACACCAAGGCAGCAATACGCAGAGCTCCACAGAAACGACAATTTACCTGTCAAGATTGTTGTTAGTGTTTTAGTCTTGCTTTTGGCAATTGCTGCTGCGTGGTGGTTGGCTAGATCACACAACACTGCAGCTGTGCAAGCGCAAAAGACTTCAGTAAAAGAGTCGGTTAAATCAGCGACGCTGAAAAAAGCACCTCAAGTTGAGTTGGCAAAAGCTAAAATTAAAAATGTCGAAATTGCCGGTAAGTCTGCTTTACCTATTTCTCAGGTGTATTCACCAACGACTGTGCAAGCAAGGCCAAAGCCTGTAAGTGTTCAAACTGCAAATAACGCTGGTACAACGACTGAACCTTTACCTACGCCAAATACACTCTCTAACCAAGCTGCAGAGCAGCAAAATGTATCGTTAAGTGAGCAAAACAGTTCGAGCGAGCAATCGCTACCTCATAAACCGATAATTTTAGGTCGTCAGCCAAGTGAAGATGAGTTAGCAATCATTCACGCTGATACGAAATCAAACCCAGCGGCTTCAAATACTGAGTCAACACTGACGAATCAACAGCAACAAAAACTGTCGCTCGAAGCTCTAAAACGTCAAATTGATGCAGCAGCGACAGATGTCGGTTTAAAAACACAAAAGCAACATAACCAAGATGAATTGGTAAAAGAGCTAAACGAAAAGTTAAGAAATACTGAGCGTGAAAAGTCCATTCAAGCGTCTGATAAAAAAGATTCTATGATGACTGGGTTGCCAAAAACAAAGTATCCAAATATGCCGAGCTATGGTGAGCTTCCTGCAGGAGTACAGCTACAGGTACCAGAGTTTAGTATTAATGCACATATGTATTCGTCTATTCCTTCACAACGTCGTTTAAGTGTTAATGGGCAAGAGCTAAAAGAAGGCGATAAAATTGGCGGAAAGCTGAAAATCCTCGAAATTCGCCCAAGAGATGTAGTGTTAGAAATTGCCGGTGAGAAATTTAGAGTGCCCGCTATGTAAACTAGCATCACCTAAATACAAATAGTGTCAGAAAGCTCCTTTATTGATGGAAGGCCTATATCTTTTCGTAAAAGGGGGAGTAATAAAGTGTTTTCTGTATCGGGTGTTTTCCACTCTCCATTTACACATTTTCCTTGAGTGCCGTAGATTTGCTTTTTGCCTTGTAGTAAGTTTTTTCGATCGACTAAGAAAGCATAATACTTATCTATTACGGCACCAGTTCCTAATTTACTCTTCATGTTATTGATATAATATTTAAAAAACGATTTATCATGTGGGTTGTGTTGTGTAATCAAGAAAGCGGCTCTGTGAGCATCAACTCCCACTTTATGAATTGTAGGAAAACCAAACTTTTTGATGAGTTGTTTTAACTTTTTATGGTTTGATAGGTCCATACGTTTAGCGTCTTCCCAGTATGTGTTGTCACGTCTTATTTTTTGATCTAGCTTGCGCAAAACAAGAAGTTCTGATTTAAATTCAGGAATTTCATTTGAGCTTGAAAATTTGGGGAAAATGGTCAGAGTAAATAAAAAAAGAGAGAGCAAGAATTTGATATTCATAAATTCAATGTCCATATCAATAAAGAATAAAAATCATTTTTAACATTATATGAGCGTATTACTAATATCAATACATTATGCAACTTTCAATTTTCTGTAAAATCAGTGCTGAGCCTTCGCTTTGTAACTGTAAAATACAGTCTCCATATTGCTCTTCAATTTTTTGTTCAAGCCCTTGTTGATAAAAACTCAGTGAACTTTGAAGATCAGTAACGTAAATGGTTTGCACACAAATGAGCTTCATTTTTCTTCCTTGATATGAAAAAGGGTGAAATTTGATATCACCCTATATTCTCATTATGACACTAATACTTCATTGGCTGACTTTTAACCGAAAATGTAATGGCCTACATAAACAGAAAGTACATAACCAATTGAATAACAGATAAATAGAAGAGGGAAGAATTTTGCGTGGCTGGCAAACGTGAGTTCTTTTACTCGACTCATTACCACAACACCAGCAGCACTTCCTATAACGAGTAGCGAACCACCAACACCAACACCATATGTCAGGCCTAACCACTGAGCTGTCGTCAGAGTTGGGTCTGCTTTCAATAATGCAGCAGTGAGCGGTACGTTATCGAGTAAAGCTGAGAACATACCTGTAAAGAAGTTAGAATAGTTAGGGTTATGCTGGCTGTATATTTGAGCTAAGGTGTCGAGCATTCCGATTTGTTTTAGCATGCCCACGATCAACAATATACCCAAGAAGAAAAGTAAAGTATCAAATTCAACTTGGCGAATATACTCTAATATCTTGACCTCACTGCGATTTGGGTGTGCAAGTGTTGCGGTCATAAACATGATTGACAAACCGGTTAAGAAAGTCAAAACAGGTGGGATGGCAAAGAGAATATTAAGCAGCATCGTTAATACAATTGTGCTAAAGAAAAGTACCGTAATAACAACATCTACTTTGTTGTAGGTGTGTTCGACTTTTTCTGTACTGACTGTGCCTTTGAGATTATATGAAAATAAGAATGATAGTAGAATAACGCTTATTGCTGATGGAACAATAAGGGTGACGAGCTCAGACATTTTTACATGACCGCTCAAGAAAATCATGAGCGTAGTTACATCACCGGTAATCAACGCAACACCACCAGAATTCACCGCGAAAATAATGAGAACAGCCATCTTCAGCTTTATTTCGGAACTCAGTTTGAACGTGCTAACTAAACCTAAAGTGACAAGGGAGGCGGTGACGTTATCGCAAAAGGTTGACAGAATTAGTGCGAACAGCGAAACACCTATCATTAGCATTCTAACGGTAATTTGACTCGGGAATATCTTCTGAACAATAACTTGAATCATACCTTTTGAGTTTAGGTAAGCCACAAAAGTCATTGTCGACATTAAGAAAAGCCAAAGTGTGGCAATTTCCAATAAATTATCATTGAGTTCTTTTGAGACGAGCTGTGTTTCTTGAGGTGTACTCGCTGCTACAAATAAACAAACCCAGGAAAAACATCCTAGAAATAGAGTTGTTTTTGCTTTATTTATTCCGGTAATGTCTTCGAAAATAATGGAGATTAAGGCAATAACAGCTAAAGCAATCATGAATATGTTGAACATTATGCGATTCCGCCAATTTTAAAAAAGAGTCTTGATGTTGATTTTAGTGTAGGTTAAATCCTTGAATTTGAGTGACTTCATGTCGAAGATTAAAATCTGATGAATAAGAACATACTATCTGTTCATGTTCAACGAAACTGTAAAAATGGTAATAATTAACAAGGAAGTATTATATTTAATTTACAATTACTTATACGCTATTTTTGAGTGTATTAATTATCGTTAATCTTCATTTTAAGGCCTTAGAAAAAATTCTTATCTCTAATTCCCAATTGTAGAACTCTTTATCGTTAATCAAGGTTAATCTTGCGCAAATATAGAGTTTACGTGTGATGTATATACTTAATCCTGTAGTCACTCAGAATTAGGCTAAATTATTATGAACCGTTATCACGCTACCACCTCATCACTATTAGTAAACGGACAATATGTGTGTAAGAAAGATGCAGGCAATGATTCAATCTATACTAACAATATGAACATGCTCATTGAGCAAGTCGAACATTTAGAGTCATTCGCTCCATTTACAAGTATGCCACTTATTAATGCTTATTTTGTTTCGGGGCTTAATGAACTTAAAGAAGAACATGACGGTGGATTTGCCAAAAAAGCTGGAGTGAAAGGTTTTAAGGTCATCAAAGAGTTTATGGAAAAGGTGAATCCGATCTTAAAACAGGTGTTAGAGTTTGATTTAGTTGATGTACCTCTCAGAAGTTAAAGTAAATCAACTCTATCGTGATGATGATTTTTAAATTGATATAGGAGGGCAGGATATGAGTGTGAACACAATAAGCCATCAAGCTTTAAGAGCTGACTTCCAGCCAGCAGCTTTCAATGGTGAGATACTTACTGAGGCTGAAAGTGAAGCCCTAGAGTTTGGTGGAAAAAATTATCGAAAAAAGGAAGGTGATCAACACAATCAAATTTTTGCTGGAATTTTGGTTGCTCCATTCTTTGAACAAGAAGGAACAGAAGAAGCATTAAACCTTGCGCTTGCATCCATGGAAGACTTTTTTGGTAGTGAGCTCGTTGATCCTAAAGCAACAGTATGGGATGCAGCTGAATTAAAAAATAACTCAGGATTTAGCAGAAAAATGAGTGAATTTATGACTTCAGAGAGTCAGCATAAACTTAGAGTTTTTACTGCGCTTGGACGTGGTTAAGTTCTGTCATTACGTTATAGAAAACCTTTGTAACACTTTGCATCAGAACTTTTAAACCAAAAGAGTAAGATACGTACAAAATCAGAAGTACCAACAAGGACGAAGCGTGAATCTTACTAAAGCTGCTACCTCAAATATTGCAGGTACTATTGTTGCTTTACTCCTTATCACCGTTTTTGGTTTATTAGCCGCCTCAAAACTTCCAATTCAACTACTTCCCGATATTCAGCAACCTCAAATTTCTGTGTTTAATAATTGGCGCAGCGCCGCACCACAAGAAATGGAGTCAAATATTGTTGAACCACAAGAAAATGTACTGAGACAGGTACCGGGTGTGATTGAAATGCAGTCTAACATATCTCAAGGGTTCGGCGGTGTCACTCTTACATTTGAAGTCGGCAGTAATATGCAAGAGGCCATGATTAATGTCATCAATGCCTTAAATCAAACTCCGCCAAGACCACTCGATGCTAATGAACCGTTTATCAATGTGGGCGGTGGAAGAGGTGCCCCAAATCTAGCATCACTACTTATCAGAATCGCTCCAGGCAATGAAAACACCGATTTTGGTAGTTATCAAAAACTGATTGATGATGTTGTTGAGCCTAAACTCAGACAGATAACGGGTGTTGCTAGTGTTAACCTGCAGAGCCGATTACCGAAAGAACTTCATATTCGTTTTGATCCTTATCGGGCCGCAGCACTAGGTGTAACCATTGACCAGTTTAGAAATGTACTTCGAAGAGCATCTGACGTTTCTGGTGGGACAACGAATGTTGGGCGTAGACAATATACGGTTCGCTTTGTGGGGCAGTATCATCCTGACAACTTAGGCCAACTTATTCTTACTTATAATAATGGCCGTCCTGTTTATTTGAATGAACTTGCCGATGTTGAAGTTTCATCGGCCGATCCACAAGGCTTTACCAAACGAAACGGATATCCAGCTTTTTACATCACTTTAGAGGGTACATTTGATGCGAACACGGTTACCGTTTTGGAAGGTGTCAATAAAGCGATAACAGAGTTGAATCAAGGAGCACTAGCTGAAGCGGGTTTAGTGATGGACCTTTCGTTTGATGCTTCAATTCACATTAAGCGGGCAATTGCCTTAGTGAAAGGCAATCTTGCTATTGGTGTGTTGTTAGCTTTAGTTGTGCTGTATCTTTTTTTGAGCAGCTTTCCTGCAACATTAATGATTGCTTCAACCATACCTGTAGCATTATTGGCGGCATTTATTGCACTGGAGGCATTGGGAAGAACATTAAATGTTATCTCACTGGCGGGACTGGCTTTCGCTGTGGGTTTAGTGCTCGATGCTGCAATTATTGTACAAGAGAACATTGTTCGCATGCTGCAACAGGGCAAGCCTTTAAAGCAAGCTGTGCTGGAGGGAACATCACAAGTCAGCGGTGCATTAATGGCATCGACTGCGACCACGGTTGCGATCTTTTTGCCAATATTATTCATGAATGGTGTTGAAGGACAATTGTTCGCAGACTTAGCGTTAACACTTTCTGTTGCGGTTGTTTCCTCATTTGTTTGTGCCGTCACTTTGTTGCCCGTATTCAGCTTATTGTGGCTAAAATTAGGTTCTACAAAGTCTAAATCAGACAGTACATTTTGGGACTCCCTCACCAATAAAATCCAAGCGCTGACTTCAACAAAAAAATCATCTGCCGTTTGGTGTGCTTTGCTTATTGTCGGAACCGCAGTGCTTACGTTTTTGATGATGCCTCGTCCAGACTTTTTACCTCAAGCCAAGTCTGATGGTATTTTTGCTTTTTTTGCTTTGCCACCGGGTGCCAATGTTGCCTCGCTGGAAAAGGAAGTGGGCGAACCTATTATTGAGCGTTTGAAACCTTACTATGAAAAGAAAAAACAGCCTTTTATCAAAGGTTATAACTTTTCGATGTTTTCAGCATTTAACGTCTTATTCATTTACCCGGAAGATCCTACTCAAGCCGATGAAATGATAGATCTGCTTAATAATGAAATTTTAGTAGGTCTGCCAGATACCCAAGCATTTACCAATCGTGGCTCATTATTGCAGTTTGGGTTTAACGGTGGGCGGGCAATCAATATTGATTTGCAAGGGCCGGATATGGAAGCTTTGATGACCGTCGCAGCCTCTGGAATGCAACATGTCAATGAAGCGTTGCCGGGTTCGGTTGTTCGGCCTGTGCCTGGCCTTTCTCTTTCTCAGCCTGAATTACAGCTAGTTCCAAATGAAAGACGACTGGCCCAAGCCGGTGTAGATAAAGCGCAGGTTGCAAGTGCAGTAAGAGCTTACACGTCAGGGTTATTTGTTGGTGAGTATTTTGATGGTAACGAGCGTATGGATGTGTTGCTAAAAGGGCCTGATTGGGATTATCCAGAGCAATTAGCGGCTACGCCAATTTATACATCCGCAGCAGGAATTCAAACCATCGGCGAGCTGACACACATACATCGAACCGTCGGGCCGACACAGCTGCAAAGAGTGAACGGAAAGCGCAGCGTGAGTTTACTCGTTTTTCCGCCAGCAGGTATGTCATTAGATCAAGCGCTAGAGATTTTAAATCAAAAAGCACTGGTTAAGATTAGAACGGAATTACCGGATGGTAGCTCTGTTAAGTTTAGAGGTAGTTCAGATAAACTCGCTGAAACTATACACCAAATGAGTACTAATTTTGCTTTGGCCGTGTTCATTTTATTTTTATTGATGGCGGCTTTATTTAAGTCAGTAAAAGACAGCTTGCTGGTATTATTGTCAATGCCATTAGCACTTTGTGGTGGGGTATTAAGTCTGCGTTTATTGAATGTGTTCAGTTTTCAAAGTTTAGATTTATTGACCATGATTGGCTTTATTATTTTACTCGGGCTGGTGGTTAATAACGCTATCTTACTCGTTGATCAAACACGTCAAGGCGTCAGAAGTGGTTTGGATATCGACCATGCTATCCAATTAGCTGTACGCACTCGTGCTCGCCCCGTTTATATGAGTACCTTAACCTCAATTTTTGGCATGCTCCCGTTAATGTTAGTGCCTGGTGTGGGCAGTGAAATCTATCGAGGTTTAGCATCGGTTATTGTTGGTGGTATGACATTCAGTGCCTTGTTTACTCTGATATTAATGCCGAGCTTATTAAAATTGACCGACACCTTAAATTTTTCATTTTTACCTTGGATGCCAAGTACGACAAGGAGTGAGTTATGAAGTTAAAAACAATCGCACTTTTGGGATTATTGTTAGCTCCCTCAGCATTTACTGCAGAGCAACCTGCAAAGTTAGTCAGTATTGTTGAAGTACAAAATCGACCATTATCACCAAAGATAAATATCATTGGATCAGTGTATTCACGGCAAAGTGCTGAACTGACTGCGGGGATAGAAGGTAAGCTTGAGTGGGTGCAAGATGCTGGTACTATCATCAAAAAAGGTGACGTTGTCGCCCGTATTGAACAGACAAGATTAATGCTCGATAAAGCAAAACAGCAAGCGCAAATTGAGCATGACCAAGTGTCATTAAAAAGGTTAGAACGTAAATACAAACGTTTAGAAAAACTGAATCAAAGTAACCACGCTTCAGGTACTCAAATGGATGATGCTAAGTCACAACGAGATCTGGCACTGGCTAACCTCAAATTAACAAAACTCCAATTAGATGTCATTGAAGATGACATTCGCAGAACCGAGCTTCGGGCACCGTTTTCGGGCATTATCACACAACGTTTACGCCAAGCTGGGGAAGATATTAATCGTGCAACATCAATTGTCTCGATAACCGACCCAGATAGACTTGAAGCTCGCTTACATGCTCCTTTGCGCCACAGTAAACGAGTCAGGGTAGGTGATGAACTTAAGGTTTATCATAATGGTGGTGATTTTGTCGCAACAGTAAGAAGTTTAATACCTGTATCAGACGTTCGCTCTCAAACTTTTGAAATTCGCATGGATCTCCCCATTGGTATTGAAGACAGTTTTAGTGTCGGTGAGTTGATTTCTTTGGCGTTACCTATTGCACCAAAAACACTTACCACGTTAGTACCTAGAGATGCTGTGGTATTACGCTCAAATGGTGCGTTTGTATTCAAAATCGACTCAGAAAATAAAGCACACAAAATTCCAGTTGAGCTTGGTGATGGTGACGGCGAGTGGATTGCTGTGAGTGGTGATATTGAAGCACAAGATAAAGTCGTAATACGAGGTGCCGAGACGTTGCAAGAGGGGCAGCTGGTTAAAATAAGTAAAATGTTAAATTCGGTGTAGGTTAACAATTATTCATGCAGTTTTAATTTTTTTTTCATTATTAATCAGCTACTTCATGTATTATTTCACTGTTAGTTGCATGTGTTGGTGAAGTTATGCTCAAAGTCGAGGTAGGTTTAGGTTCAGGTTCTGAAGTCTCATTTCGTTGTTCCGATATGAATCAATTACACAAAGTGAGTGCTGGTAAATTAGTAGAGTTTAGCGTTGTCGGTGGAACGCGAGGTGAAAAAGCTAGAAAGTATATTGCTAAAGTTTCTCGCAATGAATCAGTAGTTTCATTTCATCTGAAAGAACAAGATGTAGGTGATTTGGAAGCTCATTGTGTTATCGATGGGGTGTTCAGTCTAATTAATGTCTAAATTATTTGTTTCAGGCTTGTTGGTAAACTCGTTACAAATTATGTGTAACAGGAAAACCGTATCGATCTAACTTTGACCAAAATTCTTCCCAATATCC
>NZ_JAFEUN010000078.1 GCF_016900895.1 Parashewanella hymeniacidonis | reverse complement strand
CAGGATGACCAAGGTTCATCAAAAAATATCAGGCTGCTTTAGGAGTACGGAAGGGGCAATAAACTTCTGTGCCATACGCAGTTACGTTTCGAGTTGTCGAAAGCAAAATATCACAGCCTCAACCTCGTTGAACCTGCTGTTCAGCGGGCACTTGCCTGATATCTTTATTTACCCAGCTGAATAGTTACCTTTACTAAACGAGCAAACGAGCAAACGAGTTCGAGCATGACTTTTCTGGCATTTTCGAGAGGGTTGAAATTGCCACATCGATATCAAGTTCTGAGCTTCTTATTAAAGAGCCAATAAGCCTTTTACTTGATGTGTAACTTTTTGTGCCATCGCCCGCATTAACTTCTTTTTGAGGCATACAAAATGTAGCTTCAGGAGTAACGATTATTCCATCTTGTTGTGTAGCTTTCACTGTGAATTTTTGAGTGTGCAGTTTTTGTGATTCTGCGGGTTTATTTACATCTAATTCATCTACAACTTCATTATCAGAGGGAGAGTGAGTTCCATAGACTCTGAAGAGATATTGAGTTTTTTAACATTCTCATGAAACTGCCGATATATACCCATATATGATACTTGAACATGCAGGTTTCAGGACTTTTTCAGCGCCAATTCTTTGAGGCGCATTAGCGAAGGAATATCGGGATTCTTTCGAGCTAATGTAACAAAGAAGAATTGGTGCTGAGAAGTCCACGAAGTGCGAGTTGCACAGCGTGTTACTCTGTGTTGCCAGTGCTAACAATAGCTCACTATTGCCGCACACTGTCGCCTTGATTAACAAGCTGTGCATTCTCGCTGAAATCGAGCATCTTCAGGTATCATGGGTATAGGTATCTTTCTCTGATCAGCTGATTGTCAGAATTTAACACGGTTACGTCTTTTAAATAGGGAGCATTTACTTCGACGTTATATTCGTTGCCAATGATGAAAAGTTTTTTAATGTTGAGGAAACATATTTGCCTAACTTTGTTAAACCAGACAAGAAAACGTTAACTGAGAATGAAGGTGCTGTAGCCATTAATGAGTCACTGAGATATCAAGTAATGCAATGATATAGAAGAATATTTATTTAAAGGCAAAAGTGAACAAAGTTTACTGAAAATTAATATAAGAAAAAATTCAAGAGTAAACCTACTTTTTGTGGGTTTTTAATGTGGATAAATGTAGATAGAATGCGGCAATTTTGTGACTGATGTCATCATAACTGAAAGCAAAGTAGGACAATCAATGAGTAGTGAGCCGTTCAAAGACCCTTATAACATTCTTCATTTCATCGGATTTATTTTAGTTATGTTAATCCCAACACTCCCAGCTTCACTCTCATGGTTAAAAGTAATGGGCGTTCTTTAATTTTCAAACTAAAGAGTTAAAAAGCTCGAAAGTACAGTTATGAACCTTCGAGCTTTAAATCATACAGACTTATCTTCATAACCTTTTTGATGTACATCAAACATCGCACGACCCGATGGATCAGCATTCATCGAAAACTTCTTATCCCAAGCTAAAGCTTCAGGTGTTGAACAAGCAACAGATTTACCTCCAGGAACGCATCTAATTGCTGAATCCAGAGGGAACAGTTCTTCAAAAATAGATCGGTAATAATAAGCTTCTTTAGTTTCTGGTGTGTTATGAGCAAAACGATGATCTGCGCTGGTCATCATTTGGTCAGATACTTCATGAGAAGCGACTTCAGTCAAAGAGTCAATCCAGTTGTAGCCAACACCGTCTGAGAACTGCTCTTTTTGTCGCCATAACACTTCATTTGGGATATATCCATCAAAAGCTTCACGGAGAATGTGCTTTTCTGCTTTACCATTACCACACATTTTTAGCTCAGGGCTGATTGACATCGCAACGTCCAAAAACGCTTTATCTAGGAAAGGTACACGAGCTTCGACTCCCCATGCAGACATTGCTTTATTGGCTCTCGCACAATCAAACATATGTAGTCTATTAAGCTTACGAACGGTTTCTTCATGAAATTCTTTGGCATTTGGTGCTTTGTGAAAATAAAGGTAACCACCAAAGATTTCGTCCGCACCTTCGCCTGAAAGTACCATTTTTATACCCATGGCTTTGATTTTTCGAGCCATCAAATACATTGGTGTTGAAGCTCGAATCGTCGTTACATCATAAGTTTCTAAATGGAATATTACATGACGCAGGGCGTCAATTCCTTCTTGAACGGTGTAGTGCATTTCATGGTGAATCGTGCCAATTGCATCAGCGACTTTTTTTGCTGCAATTAAATCTGGTGCGCCTTCTAGCCCTACTGCAAACGAATGCAATTGAGGCCACCACGCTTTTGATTGTTCTTGATCTTCAACTCTGTTCTGAGAATATCTTTGAGCAATTGCAGATATTACTGATGAATCTAAACCGCCCGACAGAAGCACGCCATAAGGTACATCAGACATCATGTGAGATTTCACGGATTCACAAAGTGCATCGTGGATATCAGCAGGCGTACCTTTATTATCTTTTACGTTGTCATAACTCATCCAATCACGCTGGTAATAAGGCGTAATTTCTTCGGCATGGCTATCCCAGTAATGACCCGGAGGAAATTCTGTAATCGATGAACAAACAGGGACTAATGCTTTCATCTCTGAGGCTACATAGAGCTGGCCTAATGCATCATAACCATAATAAAGTGGAATTATGCCCATATGATCACGGGCAATGAGGTAGCGCTTCTCTTCTGTATCGTAGAGAATGAATGCAAACATACCTTGAAGCTTATCTATAAAAGCACTGCCTTCTTGGGCATATAAATCAAGAATGACCTCACAATCAGAGAGCGTTTGGTATTGATATTCTGAATTAGAATTTGCTTTGAGTTGTTGGTGATTATAAATCTCACCATTAACGGCTAAAATGTGATTTCGATTTTGATTGTATAGAGGTTGTGCGCCATTCTCTAAGTCTACAATCGACAGTCTTTCATGCGCTAAAATAGCGTCATCATTTGACCAAATGCCTGACCAATCAGGTCCACGATGTCTAAGCAAACTTGATAGTTCTAATGCTTTATGTCGAAGTGATGTTGAGTCAGTTGTTATATCTAAAATTCCAAAAATTGAACACATTAATTGAATACCTCTTGTTAAATCGAAATCAACGCATTAAGGGGAAAATGGCGCTTTTGCTCAATAATGCGGCCTTTCAACTTGTCATAAAGTTTTCGCTTTGCCAAGAAGTTATGTAATTTATTTTCATTTTTATATTATCTTTGCCACAATTACTTTTTTTTGTAATTAAGTCGTATACAAAGATGGATTCACTACTCAGCCAGATTTTGAATGATGTAAAACCGTTAGTCGGAAAGGGTAAAGTTGCCGATTACATTCCTGCACTTTCTTTGGTAGAAGCCGAAAAATTTGGGATCGCCATTTGCAGCAATGATGGTGAAATTTATAAGATTGGCGATGCAGATTTACCTTTTTCAATTCAAAGTATCTCGAAAGTATTCAGTTTGATTTTGGCTATGGAGTTTTATGGTGATGAAATATGGACGCGAGTAGGGCACGAACCATCAGGATTACCTTTTAACTCATTGGTTCAGCTTGAACATGAGCAAGGTATACCACGCAATCCATTTATTAATGCAGGCGCTCTTGTCGTCAGTGATATGAATCAATCAAAATTCGCTGCGCCTGACATAGCGATGCGCGAGTTTCTAAAAAAATTATCCGGTAACTATTCTATTCAAGTTGATAAAAAAATTGCTGACTCTGAATATGAGCATCGAGCAAGAAATGCCGCTGCTGCTTATTTAATGAAGTCCTTTAATAATTTTGACAATGAAGTTGAAGACGTGCTGTATAACTACTTCTGTAATTGCGCCATTAAAATGTCTTGTGTTGATTTAGCTAAAGCGGCGAACTTCTTGGCTAATAAAGGATTTAGCTTTATTACCGGTAAAAAAGTGCTGACTGAAAACCAAACGAGTCAAGTGAATGCATTACTTGCTACAAGTGGGCTTTACGATGAAGCTGGAAGTTTTGCGTTTAGAGTTGGTTTACCGGGGAAGAGTGGCGTTGGTGGAGGAATCGTGGCCATCGTACCTGGTCAGTTTTCAATATGTGTTTGGTCGCCAGCTCTAAATGAAGCTGGCAATTCGCTTGCCGGAATGGCAGCATTAGAGTCTCTGACTAAGCATATTGGTTGGTCAGTTTATTAATTTAGGCCGAAGGAGTGCTCAGCGACGATGTATTTAAAAAAAGGCTTTTTTTTAGTCGTTGGTGTACTTTCCGTTTTTTTAGGTACATTGGGTATATTTCTTCCTCTATTACCGACGGTTCCATTTATTTTGCTGGCTGTGTTTTGTTTTGCACGATCGAGTGAGCGATTGCATCGTTGGCTCGTTAATCACCCATGGTTTGCTGTAGCAATTGCCGATTGGCAAAGGGAGCGGGGCATTCGAAAAACCATTAAAAAAAGAGCAATGATATTAAGTGCTGCGAGCTTCATACTCAGTATTTCAATTGTTCCATTATTTTGGGTTAAAGGCCTACTTTTTGTCATGATGTTGATCTTATTAACTTACTTATGGCGCCTACCAACTCTGCCTGATTAACTGTAATTATCCTTTTAGATTATGTTTTGTAGTTTATTTGTCCGATTTGTGACTTAACCCTAGCATTATTGTCGAAGTTTGTTGCAACTTCTTTGATTCCACCGTAAGATCCCACGGCATTTTTGAGAGCCCTAAAGCGGTCTTATTGTATCCAGATTTTGATACGACACAGAGACTGATGAATTAGGGCTTTTTTATTTTTAAGCCATGAATGGCGACAGATAAAACAAAGTGAAATTAGTTATGACTACTGAAACCTTAGCCCTAATCAAGCAAAGCATTAAGACAATCCCTGACTATCCAAAGCCGGGTATTATGTTTCGCGATGTAACCAGTCTTTTAGAAGATGCTAAAGCTTATCAGGCAACCATTGCATTATTAGTTGAAAAGTATAAAGCAATGGGTTTCACAAAGGTTGTTGGTACAGAAGCTCGTGGCTTCTTATTCGGCGCACCTTTAGCTCTTGAATTAGGAATTGGATTTGTACCAGTTCGTAAACCGGGTAAATTACCTCGTGAAACTATCTCTCAAGATTACGAGTTAGAGTACGGCACAGATACTTTAGAAATTCACACCGATGCTATTGTTGAAGGTGACAAAGTACTTGTGATCGATGACTTGCTTGCAACAGGTGGCACAATCGAAGCGACTGTTAAACTTATTCGCCAACTTGGCGGCTTAGTTAACCACGCAGCATTCGTGATTAACCTACCTGAGCTTGGTGGTGAAAAGCGTTTAGTCGCATTGGATTTAGACATCTTGTCTCTTTGCGAGTTTGACGGCGAATAATCACCTTTTCAGCACCATATAGCTCAAATGTGGTGCTGTTGATTTCTCTCCTCTAGTTTATCCATAACGGACATGATATTGTGCTACTATTCATAGAGTAGAGGAGCAGTCTCGAACAGAATCGAGGCGAATTAGGGAATTACATGTCATATCAGGTGTTAGCCAGAAAATGGCGCCCTGCCAAGTTCGAACAGGTAGTGGGTCAATCTCACGTCCTTCACGCACTCACTAATGCATTAGAGCAACAACGTCTTCATCATGCTTATCTTTTTACTGGTACTCGTGGAGTTGGTAAAACCAGCTTAGCTCGCTTATTTGCAAAAGGTTTAAACTGCGAAACAGGCGTTACAGCCTCACCGTGTGGAAAGTGTTCAAGTTGTGAAGAAATTGCTCAGGGCCGATTTGTTGATTTAATTGAAGTTGATGCAGCCTCACGCACTAAAGTCGATGATACTCGTGAAATTTTAGATAATGTTCAATATCGTCCAACTCGTGGACGTTATAAAGTGTACCTTATTGATGAAGTGCACATGCTTTCTCGCAGTTCATTTAATGCATTGCTTAAGACGTTAGAAGAACCTCCTGAGCACGTTAAATTTTTGCTTGCGACAACCGACCCTCAAAAACTGCCGATCACAGTGTTATCTCGTTGTTTGCAGTTTAATTTAAAAGCATTGATGCAAGACGACATTGCTAAGCAGTTAAACTATGTGCTTGAACAAGAGCAGCTTAAATTTGAATCTTCAGCTTTAACCTTATTAGCTAAAGCGGCAAATGGCAGCATGCGAGATGCATTAAGCTTGACGGATCAAGCTATCGCTTTTGGCGCTGGTCAAGTGATGCTTGAGCAAGTGCAGACGATGCTTGGTAGTATTGATGAACAACACGTCATTGGGTTACTTTCAGCACTATGTTCGGGTGACATTGCTACACTCATTCCTGAGTGTCATAAGGTTATTGGTTTTGGTGCTGAGCCCGAAGAAGTTTTGCGGAGCTTACTAGAACTCCTACATCAAATCACTTTGACTCAATTTGCTTCAGCCGCTGCTCAACTGTCTAAATTCGCAGAGCAAATTCATGCTTTTTCTGAGCAGTTAACACCAGAACAAGTTCAACTCTATTATCAAATTTTGTTGACAGGTAGAAAGGAGTTACCATTTGCGCCAGATCCTAAATCTGGTCTTGAAATGGCACTTCTTAGAGCTGTTGCATTTGTCCCGCAAACGTCCATTGAAAAGTGGGAAACTCCAGCGGCTGAAAAAAAAACACTTGAAATCCCAGCAATAGAAAATGAGCCTGTAGTTGAGCAAGAGTCTGTTGCACATCAAGTTGATGAACAAGCTGCAAGTCAAGAGCCAGAAGCATTAGCTGAAGAAACAAACGTTGAACTTAAGCCTGAAGCAGAAGAAACAGATTTAAAGCAAGAAAACCTACAGGCATTAGAAGCTGAACAAGCTGTATTGATGAGTCAAGCGCAAAGCCAAGGCTTTGTTGCGACACCTATTGATGATTCCCAACCACCATTAAGCTCGTATGATGTGCCTTATGAAACGTCAAGTGAGGCTGATGGTTTTGATTTTGTAGCTTCAGATTCAAACCGACCTTCGAATGACAAGTTAACATCTGATTTGGTGGTTGAAAATAAAGTTAAGCCATCTAAAGCAGAAGCTTTACAAGTTGATGATTTGTTAGATGCAGTTTTATCATCAAATCAGGGTTTACTATCAGATATTAGTAATTTCGAAAACGATGTGGATAAGGCTGATAGCCCAAAAAAGTCTAAAGCAACTTTTGAACGAAGATTACCTGTGAAAGAAGATTCTTCTTCTGAGTTAGAACAGGATGTTTTAGAAGTTGCTGAGGTTAATTCAAATGGACTTGAAGCCGAAGTCGCTGAAGTTAAAGATGATACCCCACCTTGGGAAGAGAAAACGACACCCATCGTTTTACCAGAAGTTGCTGAATCCGTTGTAAATGTAGAGATTCAACCTGCAACAGAACAAACCAAACCAGTTGAGCCTCCTCAATCGTTGTCTCAAGCTGAAAAGCAACTACCGAGTGTGATTAGTGGCAATCAAGTGGATTTATATTGGTATAAGTTAATGTCTGAACTCGATTTTGGTGGTCGTGTTCGCCAGTTAGCCGTGAACTCTATTTGTAATGAAATCTCTGAACCTATTCATCTTCTGTTGAAGCCAGATCAAAAACATTTGGCAGCAGACATAGCAGTTGAACAATTAGAAGCTGTAATAGAAAAGCGTTTTGATAGACCAATTGATGTTCAAGTTGAAATAGGCATTGATAAAGAAAGAGAAACACCTCTAGAGATCAGGCAGAGGTTCCAAAATGAATTGCACAATGAAGCTGAGCATAAATTGTTGGCTGACCCTAATGTTCAGTGGTTATCTGAGCAGCTGGGAGCAAGATTAATCACAGATACCATCGCATATCCGCCATCAAATTTGGTGGATAGAGCAAAGCGAATTGAAGATATTGAATTTAGTGTGCCTGCGTAATTTTAATTTTGTTTAAAATTAAGTAATATTGGCACAAAATTTTTACCATTATTTGACCAAAAGTAGAGAAAGAACATGTTTGGAAAAGGCGGTATGGGCAACCTAATGAAACAAGCCCAACAAATGCAAGACAAAATGCAAAAAATGCAGGAAGAAATCGCACGTATGGAAGTTACTGGCGAATCTGGAGCCGGTCTTGTAAAAGTCACTATGACGGGCAGCCACAATGTTCGTAAAGTAGAAATTGATCCAAGCCTTTTAGAAGATGACGATAAAGACATGCTAGAAGATTTGATTGCTGCGGCATGTAATGACGCTGCACGTAGAGTTGAAGAAACTCAAAAATCAAGAATGGCTGAAGTTACAGGCGGAATGCAAATGCCTCCTGGCATGAAGATGCCGTTCTAATGATGAAATTTAGTCCGCTAGTTGATGACCTCATTCAAGCGTTAAAGTGTTTACCGGGTGTTGGCCCTAAGTCAGCGCAACGAATGGCGTTTCAGTTACTTGAGAATAATCGCAATCCAGGTATTAAGCTGGCAGATACGCTTGGTAAAGCAATGAGCGAAGTTGGGCATTGCCAATCTTGTCGTACGTTTACGGAAGAAGATTTGTGCCCGATTTGTGTAAGCAGTAAACGTGGTAATTCTGATGTTATTTGCGTAGTTGAAACTCCAGCTGATGTATTGGCTGTAGAAGCTGGTGGACATTTTTCTGGTCGTTATTTTGTGTTACTTGGTCATTTATCACCGCTAGATGGTATTGGCCCTGATGAACTTGGGTTATCCCTTTTAGAGCAACATCTAAAAAGTGGTGACATTAGTGAGCTCATTTTAGCGACTAATCCCACTGTGGAAGGCGATGCAACGGCGCATTTTATTGCGGATATGTCAACAAAACACAAAGTGAAAGTTAGCAGGATTGCCCATGGTGTTCCTGTGGGTGGTGAGCTTGAGTATGTAGATAGTACAACGTTAGCATTGTCATTTAATGGACGTGTTCAGTTGTAAAACTTATTTCAAAATAATGACGTTTAACAGGGTTGCATATTGCAACCTTGTTTTGTTTTTGAGCAAATCTTTCTAGTTTTTTACTTTTATCCTTGAAAAGCCATTTTCTCACCCCATTTATAAATTAACAGTATGAAACGGCGCTATTGCGCATAGTTAGTTTTAAAAGGGTATCCCCATGTCACAGCAAGAAACTCATGGTTTCCAAACCGAAGTTAAACAACTTCTTCATTTGATGATTCACTCTTTGTATTCGAACAAAGAAATTTTCCTACGTGAGCTAGTATCTAACGCTGCTGATGCGGCAGACAAACTTCGTTATGAAGCATTAACCAACGACGCACTGTACGAAGGTGATGGTGAACTACGAGTTCGCGTAAGTGCTGATAAAGAAAAAGGTACCGTTACTATTGAAGACAATGGCATCGGTATGACTCGAGATGGTGTAGTTGAACATCTTGGTACAATTGCCAAGTCAGGTACGGCTGATTTCTTTAAGAATCTTTCCGGTGATGACTCGAAGGATTCTCAACTTATCGGTCAATTCGGTGTTGGTTTTTACTCTGCGTTTATCGTTGCAAAAAAAGTAGAAGTAAGAACCCGTGCAGCAGGTCAAAGCGCCGATGCAGCGGTATTGTGGACTTCTGAGGGCGAAGGTGATTTTACTGTAGAAAACATCACTAAAAATAGCCGCGGTACTGAAATCGTATTACACCTTCGTGACGATGAAAAAGAATTCGCTGATGACTGGCGTTTGAAGTCAATCATTACTAAGTATTCGGATCACATCTCTGTTCCTGTTGAAATGTGGGAAGAAGGTAAAGAAGAAAGCGAAGGCCCTGATGGCGAGAAAGTTCCTGCAACTGAAGGTGCTTGGAAAGGGATGAATAAAGCTACAGCCCTTTGGACTCGCAATAAGTCAGATATTTCTGATGAAGAATATAACGAATTTTATAAGCACATTTCGAACGATTATGCTGATCCTCTATTAAAAGCACATAATCGTGTTGAAGGTAAGCATGAATACACAAGCCTACTGTACGTTCCTGCAAAAGCACCTTGGGATATGTTTAACCGTGATGGTAAACAAGGGTTAAAGCTGTTCGTACAGCGTGTATTTGTTATGGATGATGCAGAATCATTCATGCCTTCGTACTTACGTTTTGTTAAAGGCCTGATTGACTCTAACGACTTACCGTTAAACGTGTCACGTGAAATTTTGCAAGATAATAAAGTGACTCAGTCAATGCGCAGTGGTATCACCAAACGTGTGTTGGGAATGTTAGAAAAGCTGGCGAAAAACGACGCAGAAAAATATCAGAGTTTTTATGCAGAATTTGGTCAGGTTTTAAAAGAAGGGCCTGCTGAAGACTTTGCAAATAAAGATAGAATTGCTGGTTTACTGCGTTTTGCCTCAACTAATGAAGCTTCAGCGGCACCAACGACTTCTTTAGACGCCTATATTGAGCGCATGAAAGAAGGTCAGGATAAGATTTACTACATCGTGGCTGATAGCTACGAAGCTGCAGCTAATTCGCCTCATCTTGAGTTACTGAAGAAGAAAGGCATTGAAGTAATTTTAATGCATGAGCGAATTGATGAATGGTTAGTGAATCATTTAAATGAGTTCAAAGAGAAGAAACTGCACTCTGTTACTAGCGGTGACTTAGATTTAGGTGAGCTAGAAGATAAAGAAGAGAAAGAAGCAGCTGAAAAGTTAGCAAAAGACTCTGAGAATCTTGTTACTCGAATTAAAGAAGCGCTTAATGACAAAGTCAGTGATGTAAAAGTAACAACTCGCCTGACGGATACACCTGCTTGTGTAGTTACGGGCGATGGTGAAATGTCGACTCAGATGATCAAACTGATGGAAGCTGCAGGACAGAAAGTACCTGAAAGCAAGCCAGTGTTTGAAATTAACCCTGAGCATCCGTTAATGGTGCGCTTAGATAATGAGCAAGATGAGCAAGGGTTTGCTGATTGGGCAAATTTATTGTTACAACAAGCTCAATTATCAGAAAAAGGCAGCTTAGCTGACCCATCAAGCTTTATTAAATTAATGAATCAGATGCTGGTAAAAGATTTAACCTAAGTTTGCAATAAAAAAGCGGGATTTTTCCCGCTTTTTTATACTCATTACTTTAGATTAGTACTCATTTATTTAACGTAATTGGTATCGAATTGAGAGAGCCAATGTCAAATATTCTAGATTTAACAAAAGAAAATATTCAGCAGGTCGTTGATGCTTCTGCTGAACATATTGTGGTGATGACGTTTTCATCGCAGCAACAGCCTGAAAGTGTAGGCTTTGCACAAGAAATGGAAACGATTGCTGCTGAAAACACAAGCCGCTTTATTCTCGCAAAAGTAAATTGCGATGAACAAATGGAAATCGCTCAGTATTTCCAAATTCAAGCATTACCTACAACTTTGTTATTGAGTAAGGGTCAGCCTATTGATGGCTTTGCAGGTGTTAAACCTCGAACTGAGGTTCTTGAAGTGCTTGAAAAGCATCTACCAGCTAAGTGGATGTTAGCCCTTAAACAAGCTAAATCGGTCCTAGCCAATGAAGAGCGAACTGCGGATGAATTGAATCAAGCTTTTGAATTGCTGAAGCAAGCGTACCAAGACTCTCAAGTTGCTGAAGTGACATTAGCGTTAGCAGATGTGAATCTATTATTAGGTAATAACACTGAAGCAGAAACTCTTCTGCAGAAGATCGGCCTTGCGGATCAAGACAGTTATTATCAAAGCTTGATGGCAAAATTAGATTTAGCGAAAGATGCAGCAGACACACCTAAAATTCGTGAATTACAAATTAAGTTAGATACTAACCCAGGTGATTTTGATGCACTGATAAGCTTGGGTAAAGCTTTGCATCAAGTTCAACGTAATGAAGAGGCTCTTGAGCTTTTATACAGCGTATTACGTAAAGATCTATCAGCACAAGATGGCAATGTGAAAACAGTATTTATGGAAATTCTTACGGCGATAGGTCAGGGCAACCCCCTCGCAAACCAGTATCGACGAAAGTTATATACATTATTGTACTGATTTCAGTGTATAGTTTTCTGGGCTTTGGGATCTTCCACTCTTCTATTAAGAGGTCAGATATGCGAAGATCCAGCCTTTCGATTTTAACCAATGCGGAAGAGGATTCTTGAAATGCGCATTATTTTATTGGGCGCTCCAGGTGCCGGCAAAGGCACTCAAGCTCAGTTCATCATGGAAAAATATGGTATTCCACAAATATCAACTGGTGACATGCTACGTGCAGCAGTAAAAGCGGGTACACCATTAGGCTTAGAAGCGAAAAAAGTGATGGATGCAGGTCAGTTAGTTTCTGATGAGCTTATCATTGGCCTAGTTAAAGAGCGTATTACACAAGATGATTGTGCAAAAGGTTTTTTATTAGATGGGTTCCCACGTACGATTCCACAAGCCGATGCAATGGCTGAAAATGGCATTGACGTTGATTACGTTATTGAAATTGACGTACCAGACGAAGAAATCGTAAAGCGTATGAGCGGTCGTCGTGTTCACCCTTCTTCTGGTCGTGTTTATCACGTGGTTTACAATCCACCAAAAGACGAAGGTAAAGATGACGTAACAGGAGATGAGCTTGTTATTCGTCCTGATGATGAAGAGTCAACGGTTCGTAAACGTTTAGATATTTACCACAGTCAAACTAAACCATTAGTTGAGTATTACGGTAAGGTAGCTGCTGCTGGCAAAACTGAATATCACAAGTTTAACGGTACGAAGTCAGTTTCTGACGTGAGCGAAGAGTTAGCTACAGTGTTAAAGTAAAACTGAAATAACACACTCAAAAAACCTGCTTTTGCAGGTTTTTTTGTCTCTGAAATTTGTAAAGTTATGATAGAATCCGCTGCAATTCAGAATCTAAGCAGTTGGCAATAAGTTATTGTACATTTTTGACATCTATATATAGCACTATACTTGGTTAAAATGACAGTTACATAGCTACGACTATGCGGCCAATGTTTCGCCTTGTTTACTATTAAACTTGAACGTTAAAATGACTAAAAAGCTTATCATCAACGACTTTGAATTCTGATATCACGAATCTATTCAAATGTTTATCAGCATGGAAGCTGGATTATGAGAGCCTGTTATGAAGTTTCCTGGTCAACGTAAGTCTAAGCACTACTTTCCTGTAAAAAACCGTGATCCGCTGTTAGAGCAGCTTACCAATCAAGTTAAGCAACCAACAAGAACTTACGTTTGTGGTATTGACCAAACACTTGTAGATATTGAAGCTAAAGTCGCTGATGACCTATTAGAGCGTTACGGTTTGCCGAAAGGTAACTCAACACTTATCAGCGATGAACAGGCACATGAGCTTTATAAAGAACTGAAAAACAATAAGATGATCAGCGATGAGTTCGCTGGTGGCACAATTGGAAATACTGTCCATAACTACTCAATTCTAGCTGATGATCGTTCTGTTCTTTTTGGTGTGATGAGTAAGAACATCGAAGTAGGTAGTTACGCTTATCGTTACTTGTGTAATACCTCATCAAAAGTTGACCTTAACTATTTAGAGCCGGTAAGTGGTCCAATAGGGCGTTGTTTTACTCTAATTTCAGATAATGGTGAAAGAACGTTTGCTATCAGTAAAGGTTCAATGGATAAGTTAACACCTGAGTACATTAACAAAGAAGTCGTTCAGAACAGTTCTGCACTTGTAATCACAGCTTACTTAATGCGTGCCAGTAAAGAAGATCGCATGACGGATGCAGCACTTAAAGCTATTGAGTATGCTAAAGATGCAGACGTGCCAGTAGTACTTACGTTGGGGACTCGATTTTTAATTGATGAAGACCCACAATGGTGGCAAGCGTTTATCGAAGAACATATTACGATTCTTGCGATGAATGAAGATGAAGGTGAAGCACTTACAGGGTTATCAGATCCATTACTTGCAAGTGAAGCTGCACTAGAGTGGTGCGATATGGTGCTTACGACAGCAGGACCACTAGGATTGTATACGGCTGGTTACACTCAGAATTCAGAGAAACGTGAAACTGCCCATACTCTTCTTCCTGGTGCTATCCCTGAGTTTAATCGTTACGAATTCTCTCGTCCAAAACGTAAGCGTGATTGCAAGGAGCCTATAAAAGTATTTGCCCATATATCTCCATATATGGGGGGGCCTGAAAAAATTCGTAATACAAATGGCGCTGGTGATGGCGCTTTGTCTGCATTATTGCACGATTTATCTGCTAATGGTTTCCATAGAGTTAACGTACCAGGTTCAAGCAAGCATCTTTCTGACGGTTTGTGTTATTCATCTTTTTCACAAATCTGTAAGTACGCCAACCGAGTTGCGTATGAAGTATTGGCTCAGCATAGCCCTAGACTTTCTCGCGGTTTACCTGAGCGAGAAGACAGCCTAGAAGAATCATATTGGGAAAGATAGGGAATATCATTCGTTAAACTTTGTTCTTTTTTATCAAATTAATTAAAGTTTTAACTAAACTATCTCTAGTTATACTTAAGTAATGGACCTCTCAACGTCAAATTTGAGGGGTTTTCTTTTTATTGAGGATTGGACAAAAGGAGTTTCATTCTCACCGCAGAGGGTTTGAAATGGCTGAAGCAGGTATTCCAAAGCATGTCTCTCATCATAACCATGTTGCCTTGAGCAAAACTACTTGGACTCAAGACCAAGATAAAAAGACGGCAACATTTAATATTCGAATTGATGGTTATTTTGCACAGAAGAGCTCAGCTACTTACGACGTAAGGAGCCAAGAGTTTTCACTTGTTGTAAAAAGCTTTCTTGGCAGCGTTTCTCAAGCTAGACATTTTGAGATGAAACCTAGCCTCAATGATCCTACAAGCGTTATGTGTAACAAGTTAGTACTTCATTATGCTCCCATTTCAATATTAAAAGCTGAAATACTCAAAAATCCATCAGATTTACTTTTAATATTAGACGAACTTTCCAGTGAGAGGGCTTATGACTTATTCACATCATTGCTTGATGTGCAAGCTCTTATGGCATTACACTTTTTGGCGAAAGTTACTTCGAAAAGTGTACAGGTTTCTTCTCATGGTAAAATGACGCCTTTATCTGAACTCATATCAAAAACTATGTTGAATGTTTTACCTCAATATAAAGGAGGAGCTTTCTATTATAAGTTGCTTTTAACTGAGCAAGCTTATCCTGGAGGAAAAGTTCTGTTTGATACGCGTGAATATGAATAAGCATTGTCATAACTATTTATATATTTGAATTGCTCAGCGTGTATTTTTACTTCTAATGATTAATCATTTTTGAGTAAGCAGATAAAAAGTTCAGAAGGCGGTTTGACGAGAGAGCTTTTGGTATAAATTCGGGAGTTACGTATGCCGTAGATACAAACCTACGGCATATCAAAAGTTTTATTCGGCGTTGACTTGTTCTGTTAGGTTGCCTTTTAATTTTCCTGCATCAGGGTCATTAAATTTACTTTCGTCGAATTCATTTTCAGAGCGAGCGACAATCACAGTAATCGCACTGTCACCTGTTACATTAACAGCGGTTCTTACCATATCTAGTAGTCTATCGACACCAATGATTAAGGCGATGCCTTCAACAGGAAGACCTACTTGATTCAAAACCATAGCCAGCATAACTAAACCGACACCAGGAACACCAGCGGTACCAATCGAAGCTAAAGTGGCCGTAACAATTACAGTTAAATAATCCGTAAGTGTTAAGTCAATGGCAAATACTTGTGCGATGAATACTGTAGCGACACCTTGCATAATTGCCGTGCCGTCCATATTGATGGTCGCACCGAGAGGAAGAGTAAAAGAAGCAACTTTGTTACTCACACCTAAGCGATGTTCAGCTGTCTCAACTGTTACTGGTAAGGTAGCGTTAGAGCTTGCTGTGCTAAAAGCAAACAATTGTACATCGCGTAATTTGGCTAAAAATGTAAGCGGGCTTAAGTTGGTAAATAACTTGAGCAGTATCGGGTAGATAATTAAACCGTGTACAAGCAGAGCACCTAGTACAACAAGGAAGTAATACAAGACTGACTCAAACGCTTCAGAATCAAGCGTTAATGCAAGCTTGGTGATAAGAGCAAAAATACCGTACGGTGCAAGCTGCATTACTAAAGTTACGACTTTCATAATCACTTCATTTAAGTCATCAAACAATGCTGAAATGCGTTTGCCTCGTTCACCTAAATGAGAAATCGCTAAACCAAATACAACAGCAAAGATGATGATTTGTAGCATCTTACCTTCTGCCATCGCCTTTAATGGGTTAGTTGGCACCATATCAATAAATACTTGGCTTAAACTCGGAGCTGTTTTTGCTGCGTACTCCAAGTGTTCTACATGCATACTCCCGTTTCCTGGATGAATGACAACAGCAGCAAAAATAGCTAATGAAATCGCAATGGCTGTGGTCACCATATAAAAAATGATCGTTTTACCACCTAAGCGCCCTAAGCTGGCAGGATCGCTTAACGAGCAAGTGCCACAAACGAGAGAGATAAAGACAAGAGGAACAACAAGCATTTTTAATGCATTGATGAAAACAGAACCGACAACGTTCATCACTCCGTTAGTGATATAACCATCGATAAACTGACTTTCTGGGAATCCGAGACGTAGTGCTCCACCTATTAATAGGCCTAAAATCATACCGATAAAGATTTTGCTCGTGAGACCAAGCTTTTTTGAGTTACTCAAAACAATGCCCCTTATTTTAAAAATTTGTTAAGGCGTATGCAGGAAATTGAACGAATGCTAACAAGAATCGGTAGTAATTGGAAATCTAGACATTATTGTGTGTTTTTTTTAACCAAAGTTTAAGGTTAAAAAAACGTTGAAAAAGTTGCGTTAAATTTATGTAGTGTTAGCCTATATGTCACGAGTCAATACTCTAGCTAATTAACAATTATAAGACAGGGAGTCTGGCATTATGAAGTCAGGTTACAAAGTTATATTTCTTTTATTTTCGACGCTTCTATTATGGGCTTGTGGTGGCGGTGGTGATGGCGGCATTAAAGATGATGGCTCCGGCAATAATGGTGGTGGAAATGGAGGCGGTACATCAGATCCTGTTTTAAGCATCACACTTGAAACATCGATATCAAGCATTTCTAAATCATCACCTGCAACTTTGACAGCAAGGGTTGTAAACAATTCCAATGCAGTCCAAGCTGATAAAGTCGTTGTGTTTTCATTGAGCGATGAGAACATGGGTACCTTTAATGTTGCAAACCGTAAAGTGGCAACTAATAGTGAAGGTACCGCAACAATAGAACTTTCAACAGGTAGTATCGAAGGTGCCACAACGGTTACCGCAACGCTTGAAGAAGATACCACGATCAGTTCTAACGTAGTTGTCACCATGGTTGGTGACGGTGGTGATGTAGGAGATGGTGCGCAAATTTCAGTTGTTTTAACTGATGATGCTGGAAATGAAATTCAAGCGATTACTTCTACTCAGCCTGCGACAGTGACGGCAACAGTTGCAGGAATTAATCAAGCGACAATTGTTGCATTTGAAACCACAATTGGTGATTTACCTATTAAAACAGCGGTTACTAACAGTGAAGGTCGTGCAAGTGTCAAAATTTTTGCAGGAAGTTCACTCGGAGCAGGAAAAATAACAGCCACAATCGAGTCTGGCGAAATTGGTGATGCAGTCGTTGTGGTTGGTGCTACTAATTTAGTCATGGGAAGTGGTACACCTTTTGTACCTGAACAAGCTTCTATAAGCATCCCAGTTTTATCTGCAGGGGGAACTTCAAGTATCTCTGTAGAAGTTCAAGATGAAGATGGTAACTCTTATACTCAGCCTATTGATGTCAACTTCACGTCTCGTTGTTCTACTAGTGCGACTCCTCAAGCGCAAATTAGCTCACCAATTCCAACTGTAAATGGCGTTGCAACCACTACCTATTTAGCTCAAGGCTGTGTTGGAAATGATACTATTAATGTGACGGCTACAGCTGGTGGAATCAGTTTGTCTGCATCAGGCACAATAGAAGTCTTACAATCTAACGTTGGAAGTATTTCTTTTTTTTCTGCAGAGCCTGAGATGTTAACGCTTAGAGGAACGGGAAATAGTGAAACTTCTGTTGTTAAATTTACAGTGTTAGATGCCGATGGGAACCCTGTTAACAGTCAGAGAGTGAACTTCGAGTTAAATACCAACGTTGGTGGTTTAGATATTAACCCTGATTTTGCGACAACAAATAGTGAAGGGATTGTTCAAGCGGTTGTGAGCACAGGTGATGTATCAACATCTATCCGTGTTACGGCAGAAGTACATGATTCAACACCAAAAATTATTGGTCAATCAAGTGAACTCGTTGTTTCTACAGGGCTACCAGATCAAGACAGCTTTTCTCTTGCTGCGAGTGTTTATAATCCAGAAGCACTAGACATCCAAAATGCAGCTGTAACGATTCAAGCGCGACTAGCAGACGCATTTAATAACCATGCTCCAGATGGTACGGTGGTTTATTTCACTACAGAAGGGGGAGCTATAGATGCTTCATGTCAAACCGAAAATGGTATCTGTGAAGTTGAATGGCGTAGTCAACTGCCAGCCCCTATTGGTACCGTACTAGTTGGTGGTACTGAAACTGATGGTGTAATTGTTGGTGCCGATGGAACTCGAAGAAACCCTGAATCAGTCTTGAGCTCTGATAACGACGCTTATAAAAATGGCAACTTCTATAAAGGGAAGTATGGTGGCAGAGTAACTATTACAGCAACAGCAATAGGTGAAGAGTCGTTTGCGGATACTAATGGAAATGGACGATTTGATGAATCAGAAGCAAATACATTCCTTACAGAACGTAATGTAAGTGGTTTACCTTTTGATTTGCCAGATCCATATGGTGATTTTAATGAAGATAACCTCTTTAACCCTCAACGAACTGATACTCAAAAACAGAGTGACCGAATTGGTGGTGAATTAGAAGAATTGATTTCTTTTCCATTTGATCCTGCAACGCAAGACGGTGTATTTAATAAAGCCGATGGCAAATACAACGGTGTTTTGTGTGCACAAGATTCAAATGGAAATGATATTAACCCATATTGTGCTGATGGAGATGCCGAACCTAAATCTACATATATCAGAAGAAGCATTGTACTCGTTATGTCAGGCACAGCTGCTTACGCAACTCCACTTGAAGATGTAATTATTTTTGATGACAGTGCTGCTGATAATAATTCGATTGAAGTGGAAACAAAAGGGATTGCTTCAGTCACATTTACAATTTCTGATATCAATAATCAGCAGATGCCAGCGGGTAGTGTTGTAAACTTTTCTACTTCAGTTGGAAGTATAGCAAGTGCATCTTCTTATGTTTGGCCATCGAGTAATCATAATGGCGGCAGAGACTTCAGTGTCACCGTTGAAGGTGGTGATGAAGTTGAGAGTGGCATATTGCTTGTTTCTGTCACGACCCCTAGTGATGTGACAACAGAAGTTTTAGCAGTAGCCGTTAATGTAATTGCTCCAACACCATAGTATTGGACGTATATCAATTGTATTTTTAGCCGCTCTTGTAAGCGGCTTTTTATACCTGATGAGAGGATTAAAATACCTACGTTTGCATGTTTCATCTTGAACCATTTAATCTACTATTTTTGTTTTTGCCGTTTACTGGTGTGCAACTTGAACATGATAACGATTCATCATTCTAGAGGCTAATTTAACTGTGTCTGGTTTATCTGTTCCAGCTCTATTATGGCCAGAAACATCACTGGTATCAGTATCATGATAATCATTTTTTTGAATGCCAGATATATCATCTACTCCAATATCTTGCGGAGATACGTGTAACTTAGCATTACCATTAAACCTATTGGGAATAAGACGACAGTTTTTGAACTGGTAATGACATTCACCGGCAATAATCATTTTTGATAAGCCTTCTTTAGTCATTGCTACCCATAAATCAGAAGGAGTGCTATTTTGCTGTAGAGCACTTTTAAGGTTAACCTTGATTGCATTTTCGGCGGTCAATGCCTTGCCAGTCATTGGGCAATAGTATGTTGGGCAGATATTTTTACCATCGTGAGATGTACCGCTGTTAGCAATTGGCGTAAAATCTCTTGAGGTGTGAGATGCATATGCTTTCTCAATTAATGCTTTTAACGGTGTATTTTTTCGATTAATTATATTATCTGGTCGAATATCTGCTGTATTGAGTGATTGTTTTATTTGATACGTTTTTATAGGGTTCATAAATTCAATTATGGCACGCTTAATGAGTGAAAAAAGGCCCGTTACAGCAAGCTTACGATTGTCATCAGGTGTTACATTCCAACCTGTGCCATTGCTAGTAATAATAAAGCCTCCAGTGGTATTATCTTCTGAAACAGTAGAATCTAATCCCCATAGAACTTGGACGGCATTAGAAGGGGTAACGACATCAGGGGTACACATAATTTAATCCTAATTTGTACTCTATATCATTAAGTAAAACATTAAGTTTGCTTATAGGCTAGAAAGGTGAATGGAGTTTAATTATTTGGAAACGATTGTTATTTCAGAATTTACATATAATTAGGGGCTGTTGATCTTTGTTGATATTTTCAGCAATGATTATTTTTGACGATAACAAAGCGGAACAAGCGTTATTTAGTTCTTCTAAATGAGCGCATTGACAATACCGATAGCGTTAAAAATGACTTAGCTGTCGCTATTGCCAAAGAATACAATCGTGTTACTCGACCAACCGTGGCCATGAAAGTGGACGACTTAATATTGCATGGCTCATTCACCAATGAAAAGCCATTTCCAGACCACATTCCAGCGTTGTTAAAACGAATATTTATTGATGAACAACCATCGGATGAATATAAAAAAACGATGGAGAACGATGCCATACGAGTACAGGAGTTTTTTGCACAAATCCCTGGTTCAAGGATCGGCCTGCCGCACGTCAATGATTACATCAATACCTATCATGAAAACGGCAGTGCCAATGTTCAGAATCGCAAAGTCGCATGGCTGAAAAAGCTTTTCTCTTACGCTGTTGATGAAAGCATCATGGAGATCAATCCCGCACAGCTGAAAAAGAAACGACGTGTCGCCTTTAAACAAAGGCAAAGGTTAAAAACAGAGTGGTACGATGCCATTCATGCTGCTGCGCCATTGTGGTTACAAACCGCCATGGATTTATCTTTGCAAACGTAAGCATTCACCAGAGGGGTATTGACAATTTCAAATTCCCGTTTATTGACATTCATAACCGCAAGGGTGCCGCTGTTTTGTGATGCAAGTATCACTTTTAAGGGTGTTTCACCATTTATTCCAAAAGTCAATACGGGGCTGGTGAATGGTTACTTGCAAACCACTCATGCACGTCTAGAAATTTCTCGCATCAAGTACAAAATCAGTAAGCCCACTGAGGCCGTCTGCGGCTGTTATTGGTTTAAACAACCAGAGCTAACGCAGGTTGGGTTAGTCTATGGCACCTTGTATATTCACAGACAAAAAGTAGCAGAAAAAGAAGCAGCTCATGTGGCGATTCCCATTGGCGAAACGTTAAAAAAGATCATAGACCGCAGCCGTGACAATTTAGTGAGCGACTATGTAGTGCATCGATTACCCAAGCAAAGCCGAGATAAATTGAGTAAAGATGTGAAGCATGTTACCCAGCTTCATCCCGATTATATCAGCCGTCAATTTTCCAAATTTAGAGATAAGGTTGGTTGCTGCAACCACCTAAAACCAGAGCAAAGACCAACATTTCATGAAATAAGAGCACTTGCTGCTTTCACCTTTATACCCATGATACCTGAAGATGCATGTTTCAGGACTTTCTCAGCGCCAATTCTTTGAGGCGCATTACCGAAGGAATATCGGGATTCTTTCGAGCTAATGTAACAAAGAAGAATTGTCGCTGAGAAGTCCACGAAGTGCGTGTTACTCTGTGTTGCCAGTGCTAACAATAGCTCACTATTACCGCACACTGTCGCCTTGATTAACAAGCTGTGCATTCTCGCTGAAATCGAGCATCTTCAGGTATCATGGGTATAAAAGTAACGGCATCGATCCTCAAGCACGAATGGCACACACTGACGCTGAAAGCACTAAAATCTATACAGAGAACCACGTTGACTGGGTGCATGTACCGTTTGCAGAGATAAATACAGAAGGGTGGTAATTGTGGTTTTGTATTTGGATGAATGTCTAGTGCTCCAGCTTAATAAGAACCTACATCAAAATTATTGGCTAATGGTAGGCGTGAGGGCAAATTAGCTCTACTCTTTCTGGGTGACTACAAAACTACGAGAATAAACTTCCTCTAATTTTTTCTCCCCAGTTTTTGTAAACCTAAGAAAATCACGTTTCCCTTTATACACAGTATTTGATGGCTTCATATTTAAATCATGACAATGAAAACCTATCAACCGTAAAATACGTGATGCTTTACTCAAATTGCACTTAATCACTTTTTCGAGAAAAGGGATAGAACCGTTTTTCCACTTTTCAACCTCTGATTTATCCAATAATCCCATAGAAATAAACACATCAATCGGGCTTATATATATTTTCTTTTTAAGACCTTTTTCAACGGCATCAACTACCTTAGGGTAATATTTATCTTTTCTATAGTTGTTTACGCTCAATTTAACCATGATATTTCTACATCAAAATTCGATAACAAAAAGTTTGGAGTATTTTACCAGTTTGAAGCAGGTTAACCAGTTTTGTTGAGTTTTTTATCCACTTAAGGAAAGAAGCTGTAAGTATTCTTTGAAAGAGAATTGAAAAGCTACATGAAGGGGAGCTGAGGGTTAGATACCCTAGGCTACCCGATTAGGCTTCTTTTAGTTATACATTATTATTTCTCGGCTATGATGACTTTTAGTTTCATCTAGGTAGGTTCTCAATGAAGCTTGTTCAATAGCCTCTTCTTTGACAATTCTTTCAAGAAATCTTTCTGTTGGGGTACGATCCATCATGCGAGCTGTCGCTGTTCCTTTTGGTACAACTATATACCCGATGTGTGATTTTATAACTTATGAAAAATAGCTCTGCCGTCATTCCTGCGAAGGCAGGAATCCAGCGACTTTTTCTTTTTTAGGCAATAAGTCACTGGATTCCCGCTAACAACATACG
>NZ_JAFEUN010000077.1 GCF_016900895.1 Parashewanella hymeniacidonis | reverse complement strand
AAAAGGGCTAATACCGATAACGTCATCAGCCTAAGTAAACTCCAAAGGAAGAGCCAGATAATCAAGCTTAGATCGAGCCACTGGATATTTAGGGTGGAGGGTAACTGATTTATTTAGGTTTAAAGAAGGATCAGTAAACAAGATAAATAAAAACTCTTACTTATATTATAAAATCACGATAACATTAATTTCACACAGTAAGACATACTGTTACTAACGAAATCCAACTTAAACGATAACTGTATTAATATGAATTTCAATATTGAAATGACAGCCACATAAATGGAGATTGAGCATTGCCCCAAGAATTATACTTAATCAGTCTTGTACTATCTTGTCTAGCCTTGATTGTTTCTGGAATTACGGCTTGGCTTACTCTTTTCCGTAAGGGTGAGTTAGTGATGACTCAACCGACAGTAATATTTTTTGGCCCTGATGGTTTAAACTTTGATGGATCAAAGAGCAAAGTTTTTCTTCGCACTCTGCTATACAGTACATCTAAACGCGGTCAAGTATTAGAAAGCTTACATCTATCTATTCATCGAAATGAAACTAAGCAAAATTTTAGTATTTGGGTGTATGGTGAAAAAGGTAGCCTTAAAAGAGGCAGTGGTTTATTTGTCCCTCAAGAAGGCATTACCGCTGATCATCATTTCTTACTTCCGGTAGATGGTGCCAATTTTGAATTCCTAGCTGGTAAGTATCAAGTTTTTGTATTCGCTAAACTTGTTGGTGGTAAGAAACCAATAGAACTGTCTAGGCTTAATTTAGAAATTAACGAGACTCATGCAATTGAGTTGGCAAAGCCAAATTCTGGTATATATCATGATTGGAGCCCTGACCAGCAAACTTATTACTCCCATATAGATAGAAAAGCAGAACCTGAATCCAGCATGGATCAATTATTACGTGTCATGACTAAAAAGCAGACTGAGGTATAAATGATTATCTGTTTTAAACATTATTCTGATATTGAAGCTTTAGTATTTCCACGGTTAACTGGCTCTTATCAGTAATGAACTTAATCGATCTAACACTTCTTTTTGTAGTCATTCTTGCCGTGTTATCCATTGTTTGGAGTACGCTAAAGACAGGGATTTCTCCGATGATGAGCTCAAGTAAAGCACGTGATGCCATTCTTGATGAATTAGAGTTAGAGAAAGAAGGGGCTGTTATTGATTTAGGCTCTGGTTGGGGTACGCTTGTTATACCACTTGCCAAAAAGTATCCCAATAAACAGATCGTAGGTTATGAATTATCTTTACTGCCGTGGTCAGTTTCAGTCATTTTGAAACACAGTTTAGGCTTAGATAACCTTACTATTCATCGTAAAGATTTTATCAATGCAGATTTTGATACGGCTTCGAATCTTGTGTGCTACCTCTTCCCCGGAGCAATGATAGCGCTTCAAGATAAGTTGGAAAAAGAAGTGGTTAATGAAGTAACGATTGTGAGTAACACCTTCGCCCTGCCCTCATATAAACCAACAAAAGTTACCAAGATTTCAGATTTCTATCGTTCACCGATTTACGTGTACCACTGGCCTCAAAAGTAATTTTTACTTCTACAATTTTGTTACTCCTGCGTTGCTCTGTCTTTTTAGACAAATATTAAGGGCAAAATATAAGGCAAATACATTTTAAGTACTCCAGCAGGCTGACTATCCCCTTTGAAACTGTGGAAAATAGAATTGAATGCAAAATGACGTAAGCCCGACATGGATGTAGGGCTAGGTTCAGTGGTACATGGATGTACCATCTGAGCCGTTAGGCATTTATTTCATTCTATTTGGAACGCCTAGCTTCGTTGGGGCGGCATAGGGGATTCAAAAGGGGAAACTGCTGGAGGTTTCCTCTTTTGGCGGTGTGGAGTGCAACTCCACGACTTTATAAACTTCAAAGAAGTTTTACTCTGACTATACAATGATGCTTTGCATCAAAGAGTCATTTGAATACCGACATACAAAACTGTCGTTGCTATGTTTCCAGCCTTCGCAGGATAAGACGGCAATTAAGACTTTTTAACGAACTGAGTAATGATCACAATTCGAGTACCATTCACCCTACCTTCAATATGTTCAGGGTTATTGGTCAATGAAATGTTTCTGACAGGAGTACCACGTTTTGCAACAAAACTTGTACCTTTCACGTTCAAATCTTTGATGATTACCACGTTATCACCAGCACTTAATACTGCGCCGTTACTATCAACGTGTTTAATCATATCTTCTTCTGCAGGCTCTTGGTCTACCCAAGCTTGAAGCTCTTCATCAAGGTACAACATGTCTTTTAAATCTTGTGCCCATGTCTCTGCATTTAAACGGTTTAGCATTCTCGCAGCCAACACTTGAACAGCAGGAACTGTGCTCCACATACTATCGTTTAAACAACGTAGGTGGTTAACATCAAAATCTTCTGATTTAGTTACTTGCTCAGTACACGTTGAACATAAAGCCACTTCATTAGCAGCCTGACCATCAGAGTATGGAAGCGCAAAAGCTTCTAGTGATGTTTCAGCAGAACATAATTCGCATTTGCCAGCACTGCGGCTTTGTAAATTAGCGGGTAGAGACATAATAAAACCAAGAGTGAAAAATTTTGCCGAATGTTAACACTCTTATTAAGCGATGAATACTCGGCAAGTCGCATTTTCTGATTGTGCCAATATTTGGGTTATGGGTAACTATACCAATTGCTTTTATGGGTTCTCCAAATTAAGCAAATGCTGTTTCATTTCCAAGCCGTAAGCATAACCCGTTAGCTTACCGCTTTTTCCTATGATGCGATGACATGGGATAATTATAGCAATATGATTAGCGCCATTAGCCGCACCAACCGCCCTAACCGCTTTTGGTCTTCCGATCGAATTGGCAATATCACTGTAACTTAAGGTTTCGCCATGTTGAGTATTCATAAGCGCATTCCATACCAGATGCTGAAATTCAGTTCCTTTTGGAGCGAGTGGGACATTGAAATCAGAGCGCTTTTTAGCAAAGTATTCTTCAAGCTGTTGCTTTACTTGTTTCAAAACAGCTTCGGCTTTAACTTTTGCTTTGGATTCAACAGAAGCTAACTCACTAATTCTATTTTTCTCACACGTTAAATGAGTTAGACCATACTCACTCGCCGCAAGAAATAAAGTACCGACTGGCGAAGAAAGCTCCATTGCTGCACATGGCGAAGAATATAGGTTAACCAAAGTATTTGTTGTCATTTTATCTATGCCCATTCTATAAGTGCCAAAGTTGAAAAGTTAAATAACTGCACCAAGGCTGTGCATCTTGCTTCATTATCTCAAAAAAATCATCAAAGCTTTGTTTAGTATCACTTTGTTCATGCAGTGCTTTTAGTTTATTTTTGACGACTAAATCTGTTGCTAAAAAAATGTTCGGATTGCCTAAACCACGCATTTTTGCATAATCTACTGTCCAAGGGCCTATCCCTTTTAGTGATAAGCAGTCATCAAGGTTGACTCGTTTGTTATTGGTAAAATATTCAGCCACGTTTCTGATTGCTTGCTTTCTTGCACCCGGCATTTTTAAAATATCTATGCTTGCTTCTTGAAGAGAGTGAGGATGAGGAAAGAAGCGAAGCTTAACGCCATTAACAAACTCTGCCTCACCGTATTCATGAACAAGCTTACTGAGTAATTTAACCGCTTGAGTAATGGAGACTTGTTGCCCTAAAATCGCTCGATTTATCGCTTCAAAATCACTGCCTGCTCCAGACACCCGTAGACCTGATTTAAGTTCCATCTCCTCAGGAATTGCATTCTTTAGGGTATCTTCTATTTGCTCAATATTGGCATCGAGATCCAATATTCTTCTAACTAATGAATTGAGTTGATACAGGTTCTTAACCTGTGATCCTTCTGCAAAGTAGAAGCTGACTTTAAAGCCATTTTTTTCTGGCATATGTTGAGCCGAGAAGTAACCTCTACTTTCTTCGAAACAAAACGTTTTATTGTAAATAACGTCATCATCAAACCATTCCATTTCTTCAACAGCTCGAGTTTGAAGAAAACCCCTCATTTTGTCCCAGTTATAGGGCGGACGATAATTTAAAAATAACGTTAAGCCATTCTCCGTAGATGCCGCTTCATTTTGGGTTCGAGTTCGAGTTTGCGTTGGTGTTAACCCTAATTGGGTCTGGAATTGATGATTAAAGTTACGAACACTTTCAAAACCCGCATTGAGTGCGATATGTGTAATACCAAGATTCGTTTCATGCAGTAGTTTTTTGGCAAACAATAGTTTTTTATAAATAATGTATTGTTTCGGTGACGTGCCTAAATACTTTTTAAAGAGCTGCCTTAAATATCGAGCGGTTATCCCAAGGCGATCTGATAACGCTTCTAAGTCAATGGACTCACCTGTAGAAAACGCTTCTTCGATTAATGCAATAGCACGGTTCAATGTAGTTTGTGTGCCTAACCAAGCAGGCGATTGTGGTGCGCTGTCTGGTCGGCACCTCAAACACGGCCTTAACCCTGCATTTGCAGCAGCAATGGCAGTCTTAAAATACTCTACATTTTCCTCGTGCGCTGGCGGCGCTGGGCAAATAGAACGGCAGTAAATCCCTGTTGACTTCACTCCGGTAAAAAATAATCCGTCAAAGCGGGGATCGCGAGCCAATCGTGCCCGTAAATATATTTCGTTCTGATTTGATTCCATTACACTACTCGAAAACCCTTTGGACGCAATGTAACGGAATCAAATACAAAGCACTAGCAAAAAACGGAACTGAACCATAATTTCCTATTATATCGATTTTGCTGGTTGTATTCGCCCGAATTTCACTAGGAGAAAAGCTGATGTGCGGTATAGCTTTGTTTGATCGATAAAATGTATAGAGTCAGGATCCTGTGATTGACTTGAAGTCATAAATATATCTGCTTCAGGTTTCTCATCTTTGAACATCAGTGCCATTACAAAACTAGAAGCATAATTAATTCTATATCTCTGCAACGATTTCCCGTTCTCATGCAGAGTCGATAAGGTCGAGTTACCTTCCTGCTTACCAACTGGTATATGATCAATATAATTAAGTGCTTTGTAACTAGCATCACTGATAAGGTTTGATTGCTATTCGCCAATACCAAAATATATTGAACGCTCTGATTTTATCTTCAAAATTTGATCAGAAAGCGTACATAAATTTTCTTTAGATTGAGCAAAACCAATTCCAAACCCTAAATTTTTGAAGCTACTGGCTGTTATATGGGGCACACCATATTTGGTGTAGGTAATAACTGCATGGTATTTAGGTGAGTTTTTGGCCTTACTCGCTCCACTATTATTTATTGCCACAACCAAATAGAGAAAGAGTGAAAAGCATTGGACCTAGAAATAAGGAAAATCGTTGGGTTAATGTTCTCAACTTAAATACCTCTTAATAGAATATAAAACGAACATGAACACTCCTTGTATCAATAGATGGTTTTCCAATCTTTTTTCATATCAACAATCGTCCAATGATGAGTTTTGCCGTATTCAAGGGCTTTATCTAATTTGCCTACTTTTCCTTTTCTATCGTAAGCCCATTCTCTTTTTGCATCAGTATGATGAATTAATCCACTTAGATGTAGACCTTTCGATTCGTCAGTCCATCTGAGCATACTCATATCATCGTCGGAATTACCAAATGCGATTATTGGTCTAATACCGATTATCGAATCGATATTTAGTACCTTGTTATCTTGGATGTTATAAAACATGGAATCATTTTTATAAGTAATAGCTAGGTTTCCATTATCTTGAATTAAATTTTTACCGAATTGAGTGCCAATAACATGAGTTGGACTGACACCAACTAATTGCTGAACAATGGGTCTAACAAAGTCTGTATCTGTGCCTGTAACAATGTAAACCTTAAAGCCATTTTTCTCTAAATATCGAATAAGCTGCTTCATGGGTTTGTAAGCAGACGATTTAAATTGTCGATGAGATTGTGGATTTAAACTTTTATCGAACCAATTTAAAACATCTTTTTGATAGTTATCTTTCATTAACCCATTGTGTACCGTAAACATAAGCTCCTTGTCATGCTTAAGTATATATTCACGAGATTTTTGTGGTTCTGCTGCAGAAATACCGCTGGTCACTAATGCATCTTTTCGCCATTGAGAAGACAGCCGACTTGAAGAGTTAATCTCTAACAGCGCAAAATACAGTTTTGAGTACATTGGTTGCTCAGGTATTAATGTGCCATCTAAATCAAAAACTGCTATTCGCTCTTGCTTGCTAACATAAAATTTTGATGTTGTATCTGTAACCTGTTTTACAACAGAAATGATCGATGATTTAGCATATCCTTTATTCCAAGATGAGAGTGGACTCCCTTCTGAAGCGATTGATAATGAGCTTAAAAGACAAGCTCCCAACATGGATATCAATAAACGTTTACCGATGAAATTGTTCATCTAAATGTCTCTGTTAGTGGGTGCATCAAAAGTTTATAAAATCAATCCTTAACTGCACTTTAACGAACGATATATTTAAAAATATTCTTGCTCAAACTAACAGTGTTTTTATTGGTAAATACTCTGTATGCTTAATTAAATTCTGAATTATTTCATGTTGTTTTTGCTATGTTTAAGCTGTTCGAATCGTGGGTTAAGCCACTTTCAAATAATGAAGTATCTCGCCCTCCTAATGGGCTCTACGCTTTCTGCCGTCACTACACTAAAGGTTATGAACTTCCTCTGGTATTCATGTCAATATTAACCGCCAGTGTTGCCATTCTCGAAGTTTCACTCTTTGGTTTTATGGGGCAACTCGTCGACTGGTTAGTCGAAAAAAATCCTGATACGCTCTTTCAGGAAGAAGGCAGTAAATTATTGTTGATGGCGGTACTGACTGTAGTCGTTATTCCTGTTTTATCTCTACTGCACGGTTTAGTAGTATATCAAGGGTTGATGGGAAACCATCCTATGTCCGTCCGTTGGTTAGCTCACCGATATCTTCTCAAACAAAGTGTCTCATTTTATCAAGATGATTTTGCTGGACGTGTAGCAACGAAAGTCATGCAAACGTCTTTAGCGGTTCGAGAAACCGTTGGTAAGCTATTAGATGTTCTGATGTATATCGTTGTATATTTTACTGCGATGTTAGTCATGATAGCTTCTGCAGACTGGCGATTACTCATCCCCATGTTCGTTTGGTTAGTGTGCTACATTGCGATACAGTTGCATTTCGTCCCTAAGCTAAAACGAGTTTCAACTGAGCAAGCAAATGCTCGTTCCACGATGACTGGGCGTATCGTTGATAGTTACACCAATATCGCAACCGTGAAACTGTTTGCTCATACCGACAATGAAGCTGCATATGCAAAATCCAGTATGTCTGACTTTCTTAAAACAGTTTATAAACAAATGCGGCTGGTCACATGCATCAATGTTAGCGTTCAAACCATCAACTACCTCTTGGCTTTTTTCATTGCTGCCATTTCCATTTGGTTATGGACTGACTCAGCGATCTCTGTTGGGGCAATCGCCATTGCTGTGAGTTTAGCGCTCAGATTAAACGGCATGTCACAGTGGATTATGTGGGAGGTTAGCTCTTTATTTGAAAACATAGGTACTGTTACTGACGGTATGAACACATTAACAAAGCCGATTGACATTGAAGATGCGCCAAACGCAAGCAATCTAAACGTGACCAATGGCCATATTAAATTTCAGAATGTTAACTTTCAATATAAAGAAAATAAGTCTGTTATCGATAACCTGAATTTAGACATCAAGCCGGGTGAAAAAATTGGCTTAGTCGGCCGTTCAGGCGCTGGAAAGTCGACACTCGTAAACTTATTGATGCGCTTTCATGAGGTCAAAGACGGTAGTATTTGTATTGATGAGCAAGCGATAAATACCGTTACACAGGACTCTCTGCGAGCTCAAATTGGCATGGTAACTCAAGATACATCACTGCTTCACAGAAGTATCCGCGAGAATATTTTATATGGCAAACCCGATGCGACTGAAGAAGAGCTTCAGATAGCGATCACTCAAGCTCACGTTAAAGACTTTTTAGATAACTTGTCAGATCCCGATGGAAATATCGGATTGGATGCACAAGTGGGCGAACGAGGCGTTAAACTTTCAGGCGGTCAACGACAGCGTATTGCTATAGCTCGAGTGTTACTGAAAAATGCTCCCATCCTTCTACTTGATGAGGCAACATCAGCGCTGGATTCTGAAGTTGAATCCGCTATTCAAGATAACCTGTATCAATTAATGGAAGGCAAGACTGTCATTGCCATCGCCCATCGTCTTTCAACGATTGCTGCGATGGACAAGCTGATTGTGATAGATGAAGGTAAGGTTGTAGAACAAGGAAATCATAATGAGCTTATTCAGCTTGGTGGTATTTATGCCCAACTGTGGGAACATCAAACTGGTGGGTTCTTAGGCATCGAGTAATCACTTACTGACTAAACCTCTTATGTGCTAGATTTGAGTTTGGCATGTAAGAGGCTCCTTTCCCTTCAATGGCTGTAGATGCATAGGCATTAGCATACTTGATTGCAGTTTCAAATTTACCGTGTTCACAATAGTAGGCAGCAAAAGCACCATTAAAGGCATCTCCAGCACCACTGGTGTCGATAACGTTTGCTTTAAATGGCTCAATAAAACCTGAATCTCCACAATTGAAATAATAAACGCCCTGCGCACCCAAGGTAATAATAATCATATTAATGCCATACTTTGTATTAATCACTTGAGCGGCTGCTTTGGCTGTTTCTTTATCAGTCACTTCTATACCTGTTAACTCAGATGCCTCCGTTTCATTTGGAGTGAGAATATCGACATCCTTCAAATAAGGCTCGATTTCAGGTTCGTAAGGAGCAGGATTAAGCAATACTGAAACCTTATTCTGTTTCGCGATTTCTATGCTTACGGCAATAGCTTCAATATTATTTTCTAACTGAACAGCGAGAAGATGTGAATTTTGAATATCTGACTTTCTTTGTAGAACCTCACGTTTAGTAATGTCTTTGTTTGCACCAGAGATTATGACGATTAAATTTTGACTATCTGACTCCCTGATAAAGATTTGAGCAATCGCGGTACTTTTGTCAGAAGTTAAAATCTGCGTCTCAATCGATTCTCTTTGTGCTAAATAAGTGCGTATTTGTTCACCGAATGGATCGTTACCTATTTTGCAGAGCATCATCGTTTTTACATTATTTTGTGAGCACGCATAAGCCTGGTTCGCTCCTTTCCCGCCACAAGCAAACACACTGTCCGTTGTTGAGATGGTCTGCCCTGACTGAGGAAACCCCTTCAAATAAGATAAAATATCGAGATTAACTGAAGCAAGAAAAAACACTTTAGACATACGTTACTCCGACTATACCCATGATACCTGAAGATGCATGTTCCAGGACTTTTTTTGGTATCATGGGTATAAAAAGGCCATTGTCGTTTAAGGTATCTGTACCTTAACTAAACAATGGCCTATTAAGTATTAATACTGACAACGAATATTATTCTTCTTCTGAAGCCTTCATTTTTATTAGCTTGTCTTTAACCACACTTTTCAGTCGCGTTAAGCCCCACCTTTCCCCTTCGGCTATAGCTGCGTCAACATCTCCACCATTAGTGCTAAAATCATGCAACGCAACGAGCGCACCTACCCGATTCGCACTTGAGCAATGAACAAAAACAGGTTCATTGCCAACTTGCTTTAAAACCTCTGCAAGTTTAGTCGCATTCATTGTATTAATCGCTTTAATGCCACTAGTTGGAATAGAGTAATACTTCATTCCCAATTGTTTGACTAACTTAACTTCATCGAACGTTTGTTCTTTTTGCGTTCTTAAACTCACAATATTCTTAACACCAACACGTTTTAACCAATCGAGCTGCTCTTCAGTGGGTTGTCCACCCGAAAACTGATGTGAGTTAATCACCTTTAGATTTTTAACGCCTAATTGCTGTACTTTATCCACTTCGATTCCTGAAGACGCACATGCTGAAACGACTGTCATTAACACTAGAGTGAGCATTAATTTGATTTTGTTTTTCATAACCTTTCCCTGTAGTGGCTTACCATCATTAATCATAGTTAGAAATGAGTGATTACGAAACATAAAAGCGTCATATTGTTATGTTAATTAAAAGATCACTACATTTATTTTTCCGTTCTTACTCAGCTTGCACCCATATATTAAATAACCATTATATGTGAATAAAAAATCTTAACAGCTGTAGACAAACACTTCAAAAGTATTGTCTATTAAATTAATGAGTTGTGTTTTTAAAGAGGTTGGAAATGTCTGTAGGTGCTATTCCCACATTAATTTATCAAAACGGAACAATTCAAGGTGAATTACAAGGCTGTGATGACCAACAAAAGTATCCTAATGTTGATTCCAAAGGATATATAAATACTCAATTAGCTAATTTGGGTGAAAAAAACTGGTGCTGGGCTAGGGTAAATTTAGTGAAACCGTCAAACCCTAAAGACCCTGATGGCCAAAATTTCCGCCTTCATAAAAAGAATTACGAAGCATGGATTAAACGAGAATCAACTCAAACGACATCTAGTGAGGAATCGAGTGTAGAAAGTTCACCTAAATATACATACACGATAAAATATGGACTTACTAATTTATGGTCAAGAGAAACCCCTGAGACAAGAGCCTTAGAGGAATATTATCAAGCAGAATTTCAAGGTACTTCTTCGAGACAACGAGCAGCCAGCACTTCAGCTGAGACTCCTTTGGAGACACAAAAAAACTATCAAAGTTTTTCAGAAGGTACTGGTGTACGTGGAATAAACGATGACTGGGATACCATTAAAGAAATTTCAGAACAAGTTGATGGTTCGTGGCAACTTGAATTTACTTGCGGAGATACTGGTGAGCAACAATTGAAACTTGCAGATTCAGATTATTCCGAAGAGAGTAACTTTGGACTTACTTCTGACCAATTCGATGAATACAACGGATCAGGTATACCTCTAGATACTGAAGTCGCCATTCACAATAGAAGTGACTCTCAGAATATTATCTTTTCAGGCACAGAAAATAAAACATATACAGTGATATTTAAAAAGACTGACAATCAAACTACTGTCGAATTTAAAAAGAAAGAAAGCTAAGAACTGCTTAGCGAGACAGATATTAAGAGTGAAAGCTAAATACTTTCACTCTTAATAATTTAAATACCTTTTACTTCACCACTCACTTTCACTAACTCAGGTTTAGTTTTCCCATGCCCTTTTGAAGTAACATTCCCTTTTACATTAGTCAGTCTAACCTTGCCGGTTTTGCTAGTAAAAGTAACATTGCCGTCAATGTCCTTTAATTCGATATTTCCAGATGTATCTTTGATTTTTACGTTTCCGCCTATATTCCTCAAAGAAATATTACCTGACTTATCAACTAAACGAACCGACCCGTCGTGATTCATCACATCCAGATTTCCGGAGCCGTCATTCAAAGCAATAGTGCCTTTTCTACTAGAAATTAAAATATTCCCACTTCCATCATTAAGCTTTAATTTACCACTCCCGCCAGAAATTTTTATATTGCCAGAGCCATCGTTTAAAATCGTTTTGCCTTTTACGTTTGCTATTTCGAGATCACCCGAACCATCGAGTACTTTTAGCCCTTTTTGGAGCCCAGATATTTTGATGTTGCCAGAAGTATCACGCAAATCAAGGTATAAGTTTTTAGGCATATTTATAACCAAATCAATCGAGCCACGATGACGTTTTGATGGAACGCCTTTTTTATAGCCCGCTTTTAAAGTAATCTTCTTCGTTGTTTCTTTTATGTAGAACTGCATATCGTCGGCAAAGTGTTCTTTTGCATCTGACACATCGCCAGGCACATTAACTTTTGCTGACACCGTTATTTTGGAAGACGAAACAGGTTTGACAATTAAGTTACCTGCGCCAGCAAAAACAAGGAGTTTGGTCGCATCTTCAACCTTCACCTCTTTTGTATCTTCCCAAGTAGCAGCTTGTGAGCTGTAGCTGATTACATTTAACATAGTTACAGCCAAAGCATAACGAAGACATTTCATCATTTAAGTCCATTTATAAATTAGAATACGTGCTCTAAGTTAGCTAATTTTTCTGCTGATCACAATTTACGGAACGAATGAAGATTAATTTTTTTAATAAATACCTTAGACTTTGTAAAAAAACGTTCTTACTCGAAACCAATTCATAAACATCAAGATTGATAAAAAATCATACATTTCGTCATTTAAACGATCTTTTAAATAAGATTTTGTTTACAGAAAATCGCTTATTTTCTTAGCTTATTAACAATGAAAACTGAAAAGAAACGTAAAGCGTGAATAACAAGTAAATTCCTTGTTTTTACGGTTAAATACCACCGTCAATTGCACGTTCTTTTCACTATTGCACCTAGTTAAACCATATGGTTATATCCCCGCCTTGTGAACCCGCTCTTAAATATATTAAGAGTGAGATACAGAGCACGAAATCAATTTTACAAAGACACTCTGAGTTCGGTTTAGAGTCCAAGCCCTCAATTGTTTAAGTCTTTCGTTCGCTCATGCGTTCACACCATAAAATTATCATAAGCGTTTGGGAGAAAAAAAATGCAAGCTAATTCTCTATTAGCAAAAGCAATTCGTGTTGCATTAATTTCCAGTGCAGGATTGGCAACCATCGCCGTAGGAGTTGCTCAAGCAGCAGGCGAAAGTGGAGATAGTAGTGTAGAACGTATTCAAGTTACTGGCTCACGTATTAAGAGAACAGATCTAGAAAGCGCCAACCCGGTTACAGTATTGGATGCCTCAGATTTATCTAATCAAGGTTTTACGAATGTTCAAGACGCACTTGAAAATTTGAGTGCGACTACCGGTGCTGTTACCACTCAGTCTGTACACGGCTTTACTCCAGCTGCTACAGCAATCAGTTTAAGGGGTGCAGGTGCAAATCGAACACTAACCTTAATAAACGGAAAACGATTAAATCAGTACCCTAGAGCATTAGGCGGGACAAGTAACTTTGTCGATACTTCGAGTATTCCACTCGACGCAGTCCAAAGAATTGAAGTACTCCAATCAGGTGCATCTGCCATTTATGGTGCTGATGCTGTGGGTGGCGTAGTTAATATCATTCTAAAACGTGACTTTGACGGATTTGCCGCTAAATATCGTCGTGCTGGTACAACAGAAGGCGGTGGTGGAAGCGATAAAGTCTCCATTTCCATGGGTAGTAGCTCTGATCGAGGCAATGTATCTAACTTCACTGAATTTAGTTCAAACGAACAGCTGAAAGCCAATGAGAGAGCTAATTTTGGTATTAACACCGATAAGGTCCCTTATAGTCCGTTTTCTAGTTACAGTTCTTACGGTGCAAGAATAGCTGGTGGCCCAGTCGGTTCGGACGTAAGACAACTGACTCCTGAACAATGTCAAAATTTGGGTTTATTTTACGATGTTGCTAACAAACGATGTGGTTATGACCGTTCTATGCAACGCGATTTAGCTCCAGAAAGCACTCGTTTCAACAATACGACTCTCTTCAATTATGAGTTGATGGATGACTTGACAATGGTAGGTCGTCTTGATTTTTCTAAAACAAAATCAACAACTCGCATTGAACCGAGTTCAAGTGATAATATTGATGTAAAAGTCTCTGGCGGTGAACTTGATGTATCTCAAGTTCGAAGTGGCTTAGATGACTCAGAAGCAAATAGATTTACAAAACATTTCGATGATAAAACCTCAGCATTGAACGGCGATTTTGCAAATGCTGCCGATGGTGACTATTACTATATTCGCCGCTTAAACGGACTTGGCCAACGTGTTGGCGAAACCAATGGCGAAAACTATTACGGCTCACTAGGCCTAGAGGGATCGCTTGGTGATAATTACAGTTGGGATGTTTCAGGTAACTATGGTAAGTCTTATATCGATGTCTATAACCACGGATATACCACTTATCAAAAAATGTTTGATTATGTCACAGCAGGTGACAACGGCAACTCATTGCTAAGTAACATTCCTGATGACGCATTAGCTCAAATGAGCTATTCACCTTATCAACGTGCAGATTCTTCATTATTAAATTTCCAAGCCAACATTACAGGTCCAGCATTTGAATTATTTAATGACCAAGAAGCTGACTTTGCTTTTGGTGCTGAATGGTCTAAACAAGATTACAATGCAAACTCTGACTCTGAGTCCATGTTAGGAAATGTCGTCGGAACAGGTGGTTCATCCGGCCAAGGGGATCGTCGCTTCTGGGCAACCTATGGCGAATTAAAAGTACCTGTATTGGATGAATTAACATTCGATCTTGCAGCACGCTATGATAGATACAGTGACTTTGGTGGCAACGTAACACCATCGATTGCCGTTGAGTATCGTCCAACCGATGAATGGTTACTCCGTGGTTCTTGGAACCGAGTGTTTAGAGCACCAGATATGCAACGAGTATACGGAAATCCTACTCAGGGCTTTAGTACCGTTGTTGATTTCAAGAAGTGTGAAGAGCTGGGCGGCATTCCAAATACATCTTATCCAGATGATCCTCAAAAGAATACAGTTTGTAACGAACTACACATTAATAGCACGACAGGTGCTAACCCAGACTTAAAACCAGAAAAAGGCTATACCGCAAATATCGGTGCAGTATATGGTGGTGATCAACTCAGTGCCTCTGTCGATTTATGGCAATGGAAGCTGGATGACATGGTTAACCAAGTCAGCGCATCACGTCAAGCGAGAGAATATGCGGCCTATGAATCAACCATTACTCGTGATGCAAGTGGTACGATTACACACATTCAATCCACTGCTCTGAATCTGTCATACCAAGAAGTCAGAGGTATAGATGCTGAACTAGGCTATGACTTTGATCTGAACTCTCTTGGAGAGTTAAAACTCATAGGTAGAAGTACTTACTTATTGAAGTCAGAAAGCCAGTTAGATTCTGTTTCACCTGTCGACGATGACATTGATGATGGTGGACTTCCTAAACTTAAAGGTAATATCGTTGCCACATGGAATTACGGTGATTTTACAACGGCTTTAAGTGGTTATTACACCGGGCGTCACCATGGTGTGAATTACAAGTCATTTAAGGAATCTGCTGAAGAAAATAATGAGAAATTCAAAGAAAGTGATTATGAAGTAGGCTCCTATTTTAGATGGAATTTAACTGGAACATATCACTATAACGATGATATCGATTTCCAAACTGGTTTGCTTAACATGTTTAATAGAGGACCTAACTTCGATCCAACTGACTCCTCATGGCCTCATTATGAACGCTCACTATTCAACGCTGTTGGTAGGCAGTGGTTTATAGAAGCCAGCGTTAAGATGTAATTTCTTTGTCCCATAAATAAAGCCGCAGAAGCGGCTTTATTTTTATCGGAATTACTTCTTTATTTCTTTTAAATTTTTAAAATTTTTCATATATTGGATATAGGCTAATACATCATCAATTTCTTTTTCTGTCACCTTTCCAAAATTTGTCATTCGATTTCTTGCCCTAAATGAAGATGGATCTTTTATCCAAGCTTTTAAAAAACTCATACTTCGATATTCGGTAATATTTTTCGGTATATTCAACTCAGGTCCAATCGTTCCACCAATAAGATTAATTGAATGACAAGCCATACAACGAGTCTTAAATATAAAATAACCTCTTTCTACCTGAGCAGTTAATTTATGTTTAGGTTTCAATGCAAAATATTGATCATATTTTGTATTAACGGATATCTGTGAAATCGCAAAAGGCCAAGGAAATGCCTCATAAGAATCAGGCTGCTGCCACATCAAATAAAAGGGGGCGGGATCAGTAATTTCTTTCCCTTCAGCCACGAGACTAAACACCTCACCATTTTTTGTATTCAATTCTTCAAAAGCGAGCCATGGCTCAGGAAATCGCTTTAAAATATTTTTAGACATTACGGCTTCATAACCATCTCTTGCGATAAACGAAATTTGACTGGAAGAATGAATGTCTATTTTGCCCAGTTTCGCTACTTCAGCAAATTTGAATGCCCGGTAAGTGATGGTTTTTTTATAGGCAGGATTAAAAAGTGTCACCTCATAGGCAGGAACATGTTTTTGTATATCTTTGAGTTTAATTGTCTGTGACTTGCCATCAATATCGAAAGTTAATGAAGCATTCTGGTCTAACTGAGCTTGAACACTTGAAATGTGAAAGAGTAACAAAAAGCTTAAACTCACCAGTTTGAAACAGTTCATTCTATTACCTGCATCTATTCGGTCGAAAACATGAGTATAGTTTCAATTTCTACACTCATCTTTTGTTACCTAGATCCCAATTTTTTCTCACGGATTCTTTAAGCTGTGACTTCTTTAACGATGATTTAGAACTGCTTGTGATAATATCATTAACAGGTAAATTGGTATTACCAATTTTAATTTTAGCTGTACATGAGATGCCCGATACTCCATATATCAAGGCTATCTAAAACGTACATTATCGTTCTTAGGATGAGTAGAATCACAAGTTCTTCTCGGAGTAACAAATGACTGAAAAAACTGCTAACCATAATACGGAAGAAGCAAGTTATCAGGAGCTTCACCGCCCTGCTTCAGAATTCGAAACCAGAAATGATTATCTGGAACACGAATTAAAAATCATGAAACCACGTCGTTGGGGGTTGAATCTCCCTGGTCGTGATTTTCGTTTTGAATGGGAAGATCTTGTCCCTGCTATTGCGGGTACCATTGGTATCACAGTAATGTACTCCGCCGTTATGGCGGCTTGGGCTTCGGGGTTAACCGAAAAATGGCCTAACGTTAATTTAGGTGCAGATTTCGCCATCCAAGTTATGCGCGTCGAAATGCTCATCCCTGCACTACTTTTCTGTGTTGTCAGTTCTGGCTTTATCAATCCACGTGCCAACCTCGGTGGTAACCATGGGCCAATGATCCCGCTCATTGGTACCATCGCCCTTGCTGGAGCTCATCCATTAGCACTAGCCATCTTAATTGGCATCTTTGGATTAATACTCAGTTGGCTTAAGGGCGGCTCGCGGCTTGTTAATTTAACCAGTAGTGGTGTAGCAGGCGGTCTACTGGTTTACCTCGGTTTCATGGGGGCAAAGAGCCAAATCACCTCTTTATTTGATTGGTCGGCAGGCTTACAAGTAAAACATGCTTTGGATTACTCACTCTCTTATGTTGCGTTTGTAATTTTGCTGGTTAACGTAGTGATTTATGCTTATTTAGCTAAAGTAGAAAAACGCTGGCTTGCGATTCCTCTGTGCAGCATTACTGCTATTATTCTGGCTTTCGCACTAGGTGCTGGTCTTGATCTAGAATTTGTTACCGCTCCAGGTCTACCAAATCTGAATCCTGTTTACTGGTGGGGTTCAACAGAAACGGGTTGGCAGCTAGGTTTACCTAATTTGTCTCATTTCATCGCTTCATTACCTTTTGCTATTTTAGCGGTTGCGATGTGGTCACCTGACTTTTTGGGACATCGTATTTTCCAAGAGCTGAACTATCCAAAAGGTGCAGATAAAGTACTGATGGACGTTGATGACACAATGACTACATGCTCTTTGCGCCAAATCGTTGGTACTGCAGTCGGTGGTGGTAACATCACTTCATCTTGGGGTACTTATATGATCCCTGCGGCAATTGCTAAACGCCCTATTCCAGCAGGTGCAATCTTGCTTGGTTTGATGTGTATTGTGGTTGCCATTGCAGGTTACCCGATGGACGTAGCAGTTTGGCGCCCAGTTATGTCTATTGCTCTATTAGTGGGTGTATTTTTACCTCTTCTAGAAGCAGGTCTACAGATGGTTAAAGATAGCGTCAGCAGCCAAGCGGCTGGCATTTGTATCTTTGCTGCTTTTGTTTCTAACCCTGTATTAGCGTGGGCACTTACTATGTTCCTCGATAATAACGGACTCATTGGTGACAAAGAGAGACCAAAAAATCTATCTTTTGTTGATAGAATCGTCATTCCAGGTCTAGCATTTGTTATCTGTTTAGCAGCGATGCTCGCCGTAGGTATGATTAAAGGTATTCCAGCTATTATCTAATCTGCTCATAAAAAGAACATGCTCACTACAAAAATGAGATAAAGCATCAAGTTTTATCTCATTTTTTGCTTTTTAAGCTAATTTACTCTTATCCAAGCCAATATTTCATATATAATTATGCCGACCAAGGGGTGTTCAGCTTTTCTCTAAATGAAAAATGCTCGAACTGAGATCACACCCTTAGAACCTGATCCGGCTTATACCGGCGTAGGAATGGAAATTATATATTCGGCAGCGACTTTCTGTTGAATCTTCATATTTACTGATCCCGCTCAGCCGGATCTCAAATTTTAATTTTTGAGGTCCTATGTTTACCAAAAAAACTTTCAGCCATAAGCTCACTCCACTGGCATTGTCTGTTGCTACTGCCTTTTCTGGCCAAGTTTTCGCACAAGATAATGATGCTAATATTGAAGTTATCAAAGTTACTGCTGATTTTCGTAACCAAGAGTTATTAACTTTGCCAGCTAGTGCAACCATTATCGATGCTAAGCAAATTGAAGATGAAGGTAATCAACATTTTGAAGATGTGTTGAACTCTATTGCTAACTTCAACTGGTCTGGCGGTAGCTCTCGTCCTCGTTATTTCCAAATTCGTGGTGTTGGGGAACAAGAAGACTACCAAGGAGCGCCGAACTCTTCTGTTGGCTATGTGATTGATGATATCGACTTATCTGGTTTAGGTATGGTTTCAAGCATGTATGACCTACAACAAGTAGAAGTACTGCGTGGTCCTCAAGGTACACGCTACGGTGCAAATGCTTTGGCAGGTTTAATTTACCTAAAGAGTAATGACCCTGAAGCTGAACGTGAACATGGCGCGGAAGTGTCATTTGGTGATGACAACTTGCGTACATTCAGTGGCTATAGCACAGGCGCTATCAACAAATCTGAAACCTTACTGTATCGTGCGACGATTCAGCAACACGACCAAGATGGTTTCCGTGACAACACCTACCTTGGACGCAGTGATACCAACAAGCGTGATGAGTTTACTGGCCGCATTAAACTCCGTTGGTTAGCGACAGATGATTTAACGGCTGATTTAACGGTTCTACATGCTGATTTTGACAATGGTTATGATGCGTGGACGTTAGACAATAACGGTTTCAAAACAAACACTGATCAACCAGGTGTTGATAACCAAAAAACTACGGGCACAAGCTTAAAGCTGAACTACACAGGTTTTGAAAAGTTCAACCTCACCTCTATTACCTCTTATGCAAGTACTGACCACCAGCATGCTTATGATGGTGACTGGGCTAACCCTGATTATTGGGCAAGTCGCAACTGCGGAACCGCAGAAGCACCAGAAGCTTGTGAATACGATTATCTTTGGGATAAAAAAGGCGACCGTCGTACGATTTCTCAAGAATTCCGTTTCAGTTCAAATGAAAACGGACGCATCTTCGCTGACTCAACGGATTGGTTAGTTGGTGTGTATGCTATGAACCTGAAAGAAGACAACGATCTTTACTCAGAGTACAACACATGGCCTGATGAAGTGATGCAATCAAAGTATAACGCAACCAACTACGCCGTATTTGCACAGCTCGATTCAAACTTAGGTAATGGCTATAACCTCTCAACAGGTCTAAGACTTGAGCGCCGTAATAGCGAATATTCAGATACTAATGGTGACGCATTCAAGCCATCTGAAAGCATGTGGGGCGGTCATATTGCGTTAAGTAAAAAACTATCGAACCAACACAGTACCTATGTACGTGTCGCTCGTGGCTACAAGGCTGGCGGCTTTAACATGAGCTTACCTGCAGAACTTGCAGACAAGAAAGAGTTCGATACTGAAATCCTTTATAACTATGAAATAGGCTTGAAGTCGTTCTGGTTAAATAACGATTTATCGACGAATTTGTCGGTGTTCTATATGGATCGTCAAGATCAGCAAGTATCAGCATCACAGCAAGATCCTGAAAAACCGCAGCGTTTTATCCTATTTACTGAAAATGCGGGTAGCTCGAAAAACTACGGTGCAGAGCTAGATGCTAAGTGGCAAGCTACCGATAACCTAGAGTTTTACGCAAGCATTGGTTATTTAGAAGCAACTTATGGTGATTATATTTATAAAGATAAATACGGTTCACCTGTCGATCTTTCTGGCCGAGAATTAGCGCATTCACCAAAATTCACCAATAGCCTTGGTACAACTTACCGTGCTGATAATGGAATTTTCGTAAACTTGCATACCAGTGGGAAGAGCAAATTCTTCTACTCGGATAGCAATGATTCACAATCAAAAGGTTACCAAATTCTAAATGCTCGTGTTGGTTATGAAGCCGATGGTTGGGGTGTTTACTTATGGGGTCGTAACTTATTTGATAAAAAATACGGCGTGCGTGGTTTCTACTTTGGCAATGAGCCAGACTTGGGTTGGGCTGATAAGCAATACATCCGCTATGGTGATCCACGTTCTGTTGGTGTAACAGCTAACATTAAGTTCTAATTGGAAATTAGATCTATCTACCGCATTAGTATGTGCTGATGCGGTATCATCTTATTAAATCATTCCTGAGATCTAAAAAAATGAAACTTACCGCTGAAATCAGCATGTATCCATTTAAAGAAAACTACATTGAGCCAATCCATTGGTTTATCCACCAACTCGATAATTACCCAAACATTAAGCGAGTGACTAACGCCATGGCAACTCAAGTACAAGGTGATTATCAAGACGTCATGTCAATGCTCGCATCAGAAATGAAAGCCGCCCATGAGAAATATGGTAAAGCGGTTTTTGTCTGTAAGTTTATTGGTAGCGAATTAGATTTAAGTCACACAGAGTAATCTCTTCAAAGGCACATTATGGAACTATTGCAAACTATGTTCGGAGAAATGCAAGCGATGACCCTTTGGGAGTCGCTTGCCGTTGTCCTAGCTCTCGCCTATCTGCTTCTGGCCATGAAAGAAAGCATTTGGTGTTGGCCCGCTGCATTCGTCAGTTCTGGAATTTACATGGTAATTTTCTGGAATGTGAATTTGTATATGGAAGCAGTACTGAGTCTATATTACGTCGCAATGGCGGTTTACGGATACTGGATGTGGACACGTGGTGGACAACAACATCATGGCGTGAGTATTACATCATGGCCTTTAAAAACTCATATGAGTATCATTATTGTTACTGGCGTTATCGCCCTTATTGTTGGTTATATGATGGCAAATAACACCGATGCTTCCTTCCCTTATCTGGACGCTGCAACGACATGCTTTGCAATCATGACCACTTATTTGGTTGCTAAAAAGATATTAGAAAACTGGTTGTATTGGATTGTGATTAACTCTGTTTCAATCTATTTGTACCTCAACAAAGAGCTGATGCTTACCTCAGCCTTGTTTGTGCTGTATGTCATTTTAGCTTTCGCTGGCTACATGCAATGGCAAAAGAGCAAAACCCGACAGGCAACGGCTTAGACTTTTTTTTACGATGATGGCAAAACTTACTGAGTTTTGTCATCATTAACTCTAGTATCACTAACCACTTCTGAATTTATGACCTGCTCACAAGAACATTGGCCAATCGAGTTAATCAACTTCATAAAAGAATGTGAGCAAGAAAGAAATCTCAATTTAAATGCACTTGAACCACAACTAGAGCTGATTGCAGATGGGCTGAGCAATAAAAACTATTTATTAAAAACTCAAAATTGTTCCTACGTCATTCGTGAAAACTCGCCTCAGTCGAATGCTATGTGTAACAGAGATAATGAAGTCATATGTTGGCAAACCGCAGCAGCACAAAAGTTAGCCCCTGCACTTATCTGGTTCAATAACGATAAAAGCTATTATTTAAGTGAGTTTATCCGTCAACCTGCAAATAAGATCATTGAAGCTAATGCCACTTTCAACTTATTAAATCAACTGCAACAGCTACCGAAGCCAGAGCGAGAAATTACCAGCCAGAGACAGTGGCAAATATACCAGTATCAACTTAATCAACTTGTTGAAGATATTGAGCTGCAATTAAAAGTCACTACGATCCATAAAACCGAATTTAAGCAATGGATGCAATTCGTTCAGTTTCTTAATGCTAAGCAGACAAACTTTAGTGCTTGGACTGATGACATTCTCGCCTCAACAAACGAACTCCAGTTCAGTCATAGAGACTTGAACCCTGACAACCTATTAATCAGAGGCGATAGGCTTATTTGTATTGATTTTGAGTACGCTTGTGCGGCTGAACCAGTCTACGACATTGCCTCAGCGATAGAATCCAATCACTTCTCGGCGCTTGACCAACAATGGTTGACAGAAAAATATTTTGCTAACAACAAAAAGGCGAGTTCAGACTCAACTAAAGTATTTCCGGCAATGCAAAAAGTTTATTGGGGATTTTTCTATTATTGGGCAGCCATTATGGCTGGGGAAACCTTAAAACAAATGAACGTTAAAAGCAGTTCTGCTAAGCTCGAAGGTTTCAGTCGCTATCTAAATTATCAGCATCAATACCAAGGAAAGATATAAATTTCTAAAATGCTGACTTAACGGTTTTTTTCTTTTTAGATGTAGCAATAATACCCATATCTTTGCAGTCATTGTCTATTTCTTTTCGGTTGTAAATTTTTGAATTTTGCAACCTCTTATTTTCCAGTCAGCAACTTCAGCTCCTCTTTTTTTACCTTGCCGTCGCTCCGGAAAAATTGCTTTCTTACAATATCACACCATTCTTCTTCTGTTTGAGTTTCAACTGAGGATAGGCAAAGTTCAGCTACTTCCGTTTGTTTGTTGGCTTTGGCTAGTACGTAAAGGTTCGGGTTTCTATTTTCTTCGGTTTTGTAACAGTAGTTCGAGTTCTTGAGTTTTTACTGTTAATGCTTCTAAGGAACGAGATAAGCCTTCAGGTGATTTATCGATATCATATTCTTCCAATACTGCAGACAGTTTTATGCAGCAATTGTTCCGTACTCACTGATTTCACTATAAACCTGAGATACTTTTTCATCACTCACGTCTATTCCTAACTTACCGAAAACTAAATTTATCAAGTGCTGATTGAACTTACGACGTTTCCATGAGGCGATTGATATGACCGTTTCACCAGTAACATTTTTTGCTTTAATATCTTCAAATTTGAGTACGTTCAGCGCTGAAAAAGAAGCATTGATATGCGTGTGAATGGCTTCTTTATTCCTAGCCTGGCAATCCATCAGTCCGGTGAATTGCTTAGCATCTCGGAATACAAACTCGATTTGAAATCTGGAGTTGTACATCGCTATTATTGACAGAGCATCAAGAGTGGTATCAGTTGAAAACAACAGGACTCGACTGATTTTATTCTTGTGTCTATACAACATCATGACGACTCTTACATTTATTTTTAAACACCTGCAGTAGACAATAGAACTATACACATCAACATTATCATCTATTGTATTGACGCGATTGAATCGACCAAGCTCTTTTTCAAAAAGGACTTTCCCATCAAATTTTTTAGGTCGGCCACGGCCTGATTGTCTTCCTGTGTACAACCATGTTAAATCAGCGTCGGTTCTCAACTTTCCTAT